>OMSW01000194.1 GCA_900290295.1 Burkholderiales bacterium | reverse complement strand
GTTGCGCCATGATGTCACGTTCTCCTACGCAGTCAAACCAACCGCGGCCGCCCAGCCTCACCCAACGCGCATTCCAAGCCCACGCGGTCCCACTTTCCGGTTTCCACCGCTGCCAAGTAGGTGCTCTCCAGGAAATCCATCACCGCCTGCTTTGGATCGCGCGCGGTGCGTACGGCATCGTAAGGCAAGATGAACTCGCCAAGCTCTTTGCTGAAGAACGCTTGCGCCGGGCGCACAAGCGCAGAGGAAAAACCATCGGGTTGGGGATAGGCGTACGAATAGAATGCCGCTTCTTCAATCGCCCCACCGCCCGGCCAAAAGCCAGCGCTCGATACTTCGTGCGAATAGGCCTCGCGCACAACTGCGTCCGGAAGATGCGGCACGCCACCGGGGTGCGGCGGCGCGCGGCGGCCGGAAAAGCGCGTAACTGCAAGATCGAAGCTTCCCCAAAAGAAATGCACCGGGCTCACTTTGCCGAGAAATGACGTACGGAAATATGAGAATACATCGTGTGAGCGCAAAAGCACGTGCCAAAACCGGTTGGCGAAGTCTCGGTCGTATGCGGTGTGCACGCGGTCTTTATCGAACGGGATTGGGTCAGGCAACTCGTTCGGCATCTCGTTGATGCGCACTTCGATGCCGAGCTCGGATAGCGCATGCAGTATCTCGGCGTAAAACTCCGCAACTGGCATTGGCTTAAGCATAAGTTGGCGAGAATGTCCGTCGCTGGCACGCATCCACAGTATGTGATCGATGAAATCAAACTCGACCTGGAAGTCACGCTTGTCGGTCGAAATGAGTGGCGTGCTCAGGCCTCGCGCTGTCACATGCAGAGTGACGTGCCAAGAGTGATTTAGCCAGGGCGTCAAGGCTAAACGCACTTTGCCCACGACTTGCATCCAAAGATGCAGCGTGGCGCAGGTGTCCTTCCACGCCACGTAGGGCAATTCCGGCCACCGCGTCAAGTCCTGGAGTGGCGACATCGCAACCTCTTTCGGTAAATGTTAGCCGGCCTGGACCTTGTTCAATTCGGCGTCGTCCACATCTCGAAAATCGGCCGGGCTCTTTTTGATACAGGCCAGAATAACGGCCTCAATGAGCTTGGGATTGGTTGGCGTAATCGAGTGTCATAAAGGACGTTATCACACGCGAAATCAAGTGGACCCCCACCAAACCCGCTACGCGGAATTAGCATGGTGTCTGTGAAACCGGGGGAAGACCACCAGCTTCGATTGCGTTCGCATTAGCCGGAAAATCGACGCGCCGGCTTTTTCGAGATTTTCAGCAGAATTGGCCAAAAGCCCAAAAACCGTCATTCGGGTCGATAATTTCTGCGGCTCAACGGCCCTTCACGGCTAATCGGACTATTCTGCCTCACTGGACTTCTGGAGCTGCCGGATGAAAAAGACATGGATCGTGCTGGCGAATGCCTCGCGCGCGCGGATACTGGACCGCGAACCGGGCGGTGCCCGGCTGGAGGAACTGGCGGATCTGGTACATCCGCAAAGTCGCGAGAAGGGAACTGAACTAACCTCCGACCGAGAAGGCCACGCGCAGAAGGCCCACGGCGACCCCGGGCACGCCGGAACCGAGTTCCAGCCACACACCGACCCGCGCCAGAAGGAACACGCGGTCTTCGCGGTTGAAGTGTCGCGCTATCTGGAGGACGCGGTCACGCAGGGGCGCTGCCCGGGGCTGGTGCTGATCGCCTCCGACCCGTTCCTCGGGGAGCTCAAGTCGCATCTGGGCGACGCTGCCACCCGGGTCGTGAGCGCGACCATCCCACGCGACCTGACCACCTTTGCCGGACCTGACTTGGCGCGCCGCGTCACCGAGGCCTTGGACCGCTTGCGGCACTGAAGCGGTCGCCGTCGCCGGTGAGGGCCGCAGTCGGAACGGACTTCCCCTGGTTTCACAATCACATGCCCAAGCCCGGGGAGCGGGTTTCGAACTCGATTGGGTTGATCTGACCCCGGGCCAGAGTGTCGATCTGGCCGCCGGTGTTGAGTCCGATTTCGTGGGGTGGGCACGACCGCTTTCCGCGACTCCGGAATTTCGTCGGTGCCGGAACCGGACATGGCGAATTTCGATTGAAATGTAACGACTGAATCCGCAGCCAATTCTGTTAAAAAACGCCAAATTGCCGGTCCTTTAATTTCCGGCTCGATGCGAATGCAGTCGGAGATTCGGGATACGAATCGCGCTTTGGCGCCAATAGAGCCGCAGGATTGCAATGCGTGAGGTCCCATGTTCATCCCTTCAGCCAGGAGAAATGATCGCGCCCCATAGAGGCCCAAATTTTTCAAGTCGCTGCGAAAATGGAGTTTTTCAACAGAATTGGCCAGGTCCAGTCATTGCCGGCCAAGCAACAATCGTTTGCGGAATGTCTCTTGCAGTTAAATTGCGGCCATGCACTTCAGAG
>OMSW01000080.1 GCA_900290295.1 Burkholderiales bacterium | reverse complement strand
TGGCGCCACGGAGGGCTGCGCTGTCGCCCGGCTTTGCGGCTGTGGCGGACCCGGCGAGGCGGGGCCCGCGCCGCCCTGGGATGCAGCCTCGCCTTGCGCCCGCTCCTCGCGCGGCGGCAGATACTCGCGTGCCTCGCCGACGGCGCGGTGGGCTTCCACCGGCTCGAGCTGCAGCGGCGCGTGCGGCGCGGGCGCCTCGGCGCCGGCGTCGGCGCGCGGGGCGGTAGGGGCGGCGATGCTGGCCAGGTGATCGCGCTCGGCTTGCTTGAGCGCCCGGATAAGTAGGCTCATGGCCCGGTCCTCATTGCGTCCACTCGCGCGGGATGATCTTTTCGGGATGCTGGCCAAAGAAGTTCTCGTCCGGCAGCGCCTGGCGATAGTTCGCGTAGTCGCCCTCCAGGCTGGCGTCGAGCACGACGGTCGGCCGCAGGAAGATCACCAGCTCGCTCTTGGTCGAGGAGTCGTTGACGTAACGGAACAGGTTGCCTATGTATGGCAGCGAACCGGCGCCGGGAATCTGATCGCGCTGATTGTTCACCGACTCCTGCATCAGGCCGCCCATGACGGCGATGTCGCCGGTATTGACCTTCATTACCGATTCGAGCTCGCGGGTCTCGATTTCGGGAACGCGGCTTACGGTGCCGGCTTGCGCGAGCGCCGGGTTCGGATCGTCGACGTAATCGATGACGCGCGAGATCGTCGGCCGCAGGTTGATGGTCACGGCTCCTTTGTCATCGATTTCCGGCGTGACGCTCATGACGAGACCGACCGGAACCGTGTTGGGCGTGGACACGTACGCTACGACCGCGTTGGCGCTGGCATTGCCCGGCGTCACGTTGACCGTGATAGTGAAATAGACCAGGTTATCGACCACTTTGAGCACCGCGGTCTGGTTGTTGAGGACGCTGAGCTTGGGGCTGGACAGAACCTTGACCTTGCCAAAGGACTGCAGCAGCGAGACCGCGATACCGATATTGCCGTGGGATCCGGTGTCCAGATATCGCAGCACCCCAAGGCTGGGGGTGGCGGCGGTACCCTGGTTCGTAGCGCCGCCGGGCAAGACCGCCGGGGACGGCGGAACCGTGGGGAACACAATGCCACCAGGGCCGCTGTTGGCCAGCGCACCGCTCGTGAGCGGCAAGGTGCCATTGGGCTGCTGTGTGAAGGACCAGCCGGCGCCGTTCAGATTCATCTTCGACCAGTTGATTCCTTGCTGGTATTGCTCGGAGAGCTGCACCTCGGCGATGGTGGCTTCGATCAGGACTTGGCGATGCGCCGAACTGATCATCCGACTGATGAGCGCCTGGACACGCTCGTGTTCGCGCTGGGTCGCGCGTACGGTGAGGATGCCGGTCTCGGGGCTGGCGATAACAACGCGCCGCAGCGTAGCTAGGCCTTCCGTGGTTGCCGTCGAGGCGCCGGGCATAGTTGGCGCAGGGCCCGCTGCGCCGGACCGGTCAGTAACTGGGGCTGCGGACGGGGCCGCAGCTGCCGCTGCGGCTGGGTTAAGCAGGGGTGGCGGTACGCCGGCGCCGAGCTTGGTGGTCGGGGTTACGCCAAGCAGGGCCGAGACGTTGTTGACCAGGGAATCCCAGAAATGGTTGGTGGCGCTGATGGTCACTTCCGTAGTGGAATTGTTGGACGAGGAACCGCCGCCGCCGCCGGGTGAGACCGGGTTGCCCCCGGCCGAGGCAATTTGCGTCGCGATGGCGGTGCTGGATTTGGTATCGCGCGTCATGTTGACGTAATCGATCGGGTACTGATGCAGGTAGGGCACATCGGCCTGGACCAGAAGCGTCTTGCCGTCGAACTCGTAGCGCAGGTCGATCTGGCGGGCGAGGCGATTGAGGATTTGCGGCAAGGTCTGATCGATCGCGTTGATCGAAACCTTGCCCTGGATGCGAGGGTCGACGTCCACGTTCACCTTGGCGTCGCGCGCCATCGCAAACAGCAACTCGCGGATCTCCACGTCGCTGACGACGACCGAATAGCGTTCCAGATGCGGCGTATCGCGCGGGCGCGGTGCCGGCGTGGTATCCACCAGGTCCGGTACCGCATCCGAATGCGGCAACTTGGGGCGCAGGGTGGCGCTGGCCACCGACTCGGCGGTGATGTCGGTCGGGTCCGGATGCATCGGTGGATTGGCGCAGGCGGCCAGCAGCGCGCTCAGCAGGCCGGCGAGCAAATAGCGCAGGGCACGCGTGTACCTAGCCGCGAGCCAGCCGCCACTTGGCAATCGAAATGCGTGCATCCGCCAGAACCAAGCGGAGGCGGAGCGGATCGAACCGATACGGCACTTGTGCATGAGTTCTTCCCCCGTACACGGCTGCGGTCGGCAAAACTGCGAACGAATGCTTCGCCGCCCGCCGTTTCGCCTTGCGGCGGGGTGAGTGCAGCCCCCGCTTCTTTGCGCCGGTACGTTCCCTATTGTTGGCCGGGCGCTGTTGCACAAATGCCGCAATAAGGGGCAGGGACTTAGGCCTGTTCCACGCTTAGTGCACGCGGGCCGCTTTTACCATCGCGCTATGAATTCGGCATCCGAGCCGCGCCCGGGCCGCGCGCCCAGCTGTGCCGCGGCGATCCGCTATTGCGCGGTGGCAAAGCGTTACCGGGGACGTTCCGTGCTTCGCAACGTCAGCTTCGCCGTGCCTGCCAATAGCAGCACGGCCATCGTCGGGCTCAACGGCGTGGGCAAGAGCACGCTGTTGCGCTGCCTGCTCGATTTCACTCGGCCCGATGAGGGCCAGATCCTGATCGGCAGTCGTGACCATGGTGATATCCGGGCACGCACGCAGCTTGCCTGGTTGCCGGAGCGCTTCGTGCCGCCGTCGCACCTGACGGCACGCGAGTGCTTGCGCTGGTTGGCCGGCTTGCGCGGCTGCGATCTGGATACAGAGCAGCTTGCAGCCACCGCCGAGCGCCTGGGTCTTGCGAACGGTGTGCTGGACCGACGCGTAGGGGAACTGTCCAAGGGCATGAGCCAGAAGCTCGGGTTGATTTCCATCAGCCTTTCGCAGTGCCCGATCTGGGTGCTCGACGAACCCATGAGCGGACTGGATCCGCAAGCGCGCCGCGATGTATCCGTGCTGCTCGACGGGGCCCGGCGGTCCGGGCGAACCCTGCTATTTACTTCGCATGAATTGCGCGACTTGCCGGCGCTTTGCGACCATGTGGTGGTATTGCATGAGGGCGAGGTGCGCTTTGCCGGAACGCCCGCGGAATTGGGCGCGCGCTACTTCGATGCGAGCGCCGATGGCGCGGCCGCATCGAAGCCGGCTCCGGACCTGGAGGCGGCGTTTCTGGCCTGCGTCCGGCAAGCGCATGAGAACGTCGGCGCCATGCGTCCCGATGTGGACAAGGAGCCCGCACCATGACGGTGGCCAGGAACAAAGCATCGATGGCTGTGTCGACCCAAATGCCGACGGCGGGGGTGACGCGCTGCGGCCCGGCCGCCAGCGAAACCTCGGCAAGCTACGTGACGCGGCTCCTGCGGCAGATGCGCAATGAACCGATGGGTCGGCTGCTGTACCTCGATCACTTCGGCCTGCGCAGCGCGCCGTTTCAACTCACACCCAACCCGGACTTTTTCTTCGGTGCCGGCGACCGCGGTCACCTGCTCTACGCCTTGCTCTATTCGCTGCGCCATGGCAATGGCATCGTCACCTTGACCGGTGAGGTGGGCACCGGCAAGACCATGCTGGCACGCATGCTGCTGTCGTGCGCGCCCAAAGCGCTGGACATCGCGTTCATTGCCAACCCGTCACTGCGCCGCTGCGAAGTCGTGCCGGTGATCGCCGACGAGCTGGGAATCGATCTGGCCGGCGCTCCTGCGGCACAGGGCTTGCGCCTGCTGCAGCGTGCGCTCATCGATCGCTACGCCAGCGGCCGGCGCGTGGTCGTACTGGTCGATGAGGCGCACGCAATGGGGCTCGGTGCCTTGGAGGAAATCCGGCTGCTGTCCAACCTCGAGAGCAGCTCGCACAAGTTGCTGCAGATCCTTCTGGTCGGACAAGAGGAGCTGCACGCCACGCTGGCGCAACCGGCCCAGCGGCCGTTGCGCGAGCGCATCACCCAGCGCCTACACCTTGCGCCCCTGGCCGAGGAGGAGGTCGGCTCGTACCTGGCTTTTCGCATGCAGCGCGGCGGTGCGGCCACGGATCCGTTCGATGCGGGAGCCGTGCGGCTCATCGCGCACGGCTCCTTGGGCTTGATCCGGCGCGTCAATATTCTGGCAGACAAGTCGCTGATGGCCGCGTTCATAGACGATGCCCCGCGGGTGCTGCGCCGCCACGTCGAACTCGCGCTCAACGATGCCGCCTTTCAGGCAATACGGGCTGCGACCCGGCCGTCGGCGCTCGGGCGCCTGTGGCGCCGTTACGGCCTTGGTCGTACGGGTCCGGTGTGAGCCGACGATGCACAAAGTATCGCCTTGCCTGTCGCTGAGCTTTGTGTTCGTGGTCGTGGCAGGCTGCGCGGGTGTGCAGCCGCCCACGAACGAGCAAGGGTCGGCAGCCGTGCAGGTACCCGCGGTCGCAAATCGCCCGGACGGCGAGGGGTACGCCGGCACGGGAGAATTGCTGGTCCGGATCCGGGTATTCGAGCAGAGCCAGAACTGGATCGATAGCGTCTATAAGCCCTTGGAGAAAAAGCACGAGCGCGCATCGGTCGAACTGCGCTACCTGGGCCTGAATTCCCTGGGCCGCGCGGTATTTCAGCGCCACGACATCGACGACTTAGCGGGCGCCCCGGTGCAGTCCGCGACGATAGCTGTCCCGGACATGGCCGATGCCGATACCATGGCGACGGCGTTGCCGGCCAATACCCGCAATATCGTCCTGGACCTGCGCCTCACGCGCCAGATTCGCATCCAGGGCAAGATCATCGAGGTCGTGGAAGCGACCGCCTCGGGGGTGGTATTTCGCCTGTACTAAGGGGATCCGGCCTGGGCGCAGGAGCGAGTAACATTCGCAGTATGCGTAATTGTTTCCCGGCTCGCGGCGAGCCGCCTGTGCGGTCGGTGCATCGGATGAAGTCTTCCTGATGTCCGATTATTCCGACTTCGATCATTTCGGCCTGGACCCGCGTCTGGTTGCCGCGGTGCGCGCCCTGGGTTATGTGAAGCCCACACCGATCCAGTCCAAGGCGATCCCGATCGTGCTCAAGGGCAAGGATGTCATGGGTGCCGCGCAGACCGGCACCGGCAAGACCGCCGGATTCGCCCTGCCGATCTTGCATCGCCTGATCCCGTATGCCAGCTCCAGCATGTCGCCGGCGCGGCACCCGGTTCGTGCGCTAATTCTGGCGCCAACGCGTGAGTTGGCCGACCAGGTGGCGGCCAACGTGCAGCAGTACGCATCCCAGACACCGCTGCGCAGCGCCGTGGTCTTTGGTGGGGTCGACATGGAACCCCAGACCCAGGCATTACGAGGCGGAGTGGAAATCATCGTGGCGACGCCGGGCCGGTTGCTCGATCACCTGCAGTCGAAGAACACATCGCTGGGCCAAGTGCAGACCGTGGTCCTGGATGAGGCCGATCGCATGCTGGACATGGGTTTCTTGCCCGATATCTCGCGCATCCTGCAGCAGCTGCCGCGGGAGCGCCAGAGCCTGATGTTCTCCGCGACATTCTCCGAGGAGATCAAGCGCCTGGCGGCGAATTTCCTGCACGAGCCGGTCCTGGTGGAGGTTGCCCAGCGCAATTCGACCGCGGAGAACGTGTGCCAGGAACTGGTGCACGTTCATGAATCGGAGAAAACGGCGGCGCTGCTGGCCTTGCTCAAGGAGCGCGACCTATCTCAGGTATTGGTCTTCGTGAACACCAAGATCGGCGCCCGCCGGCTGGCGCGCCAGCTGCAGCACGATGGCGTCAATGCCGACGCCATTCATGGCGACAAGACCCAGGACGAGCGCATGAAGGCCCTGGAGGCGTTCAAGGCCGGTACGATCCGCGTACTGGTTGCCACCGACGTGGCGGCGCGCGGCCTGGACATCACCGAATTGCCGGCGGTCATAAATTATGACGTGCCTTTTTCACCGGAAGACTACGTGCATCGCATCGGCCGAACAGCGCGCGCCGGCGCCTCCGGGCTGGCGATCACCATCGCCTGCGGCGCCGACGACAAGGCGGTGGCCGCGATCGAAAGGCTCATCAAGACTCACATCGTTCCGGTCGGCGTGACGTTGCCGGCCGCTGTGCGTCGCACCGGCCGGGAAGCCGGTGAAGCGCCGCAGGATACCGGCCGCGGCCGAGCGCGCGGGGAAGGCCGTGGACGAGCGCGCGAGGACCGTCACGGCAATGCGAGCCGAGATCGCGGGCCGGTTGCGCCGGCGGTGGCCGTGGACGAGTTCTTCCTCAAGCCCTACGAGCCGGGCGTCGGGCAGCAGGATCTTCCCGCAGCCGAGGCGCCGCGCGCTGACAACGAGAGAAAACCGGTGCGCCGCGCGGCGCTGCTCGGCGGCGTCAAGCGTTGACCGGCCGCTGAAAGCCGGTTGCGCAGGGCGCTGCGACGCCGATGATGCGACCTGCTATTTCTTTTTTGCGCTCGCCCGTTCGGCGCCGGGCACCTTGACCACCGTGACCGTGCACTCGGCCTGGGCCACGACCTGGGTCGAGACACTGCCCAGGTAGCGCCGCAGGGTGGATGCACCGCGTGAGCCGATTACGATGTGGTCGATTCGGTTGCCACGCGCGTAATCGAGGATAGCAGTGGCGGGATCGGGCGCCTCGAGCACGTGAAACGTCACGCGGCCATCGGCAAGGGCCAGCGGGCGCGCCCAATGCTGCAGTTGTACCAGGCGCTGTACGTGGCGGTGTTTGCCGGCGGCGTCGAGCGGCTCGTCGATCGCGATCCGGTGGGTGCGCAATACCGAGACACAGGCAAGCCGTGCCTCGGGTGCGGCTTGCAGAACGTGGCGCGCCGCCGTGCGCAGGGCATCGGCCAAGGCCTCCCACTCCTGCGTCAGATCGACCGCGGCCATCACGATGGGTGCACGGTTGAGCTGCTGCGTGGTTGATCGCATTGTCGGTCGCGCGCTCAAGCGCGCAAGCAGGCGACGCCAGCGCGTCCACGGTGATTGGGTCTGCACGGCAACGGCGCGCGCCGTGAGCACCACGCTTTCCGGATGGGTGAGATCGAAGGCAAGCTGCGCCGCGGTGGCATAGCGCCGTTCCGGATCGACCTCGAGGCAGTGCAGGATGATCTCCTGCAGCCAAGCCGGAAAGTCCGGCCGGCGCGCACGCGGCGGCGCCGGCTCCTCGTACAGGCGTCGGCGCAGGCCGCGCACACTCGTCGGTGCGCCGAAGGGACGTTCGCCCGTGGCAAGGTGGTACAGGATCACGCCCAGCGCGAACAGGTCGCTGCGGGTATCGGTACGGTTGTGCAGCACTTGTTCGGGCGATATATACGGACCCGTGCCCATGGGCAGGCGAAATTGCTCGGCCAGCAGATCCGGCAGACGATCGTGGCGCGCCAAGCCGAAGTCGATGAGTACGGCAGTGCCGTCTTCGCGGAACATGATGTTGCTGGGCTTGAGGTCGTGGTGGATGACCTGCTGCTGATGCAGGTCGTGCAGTGCCTCCGCCACCCGCGCGCCGATCGCCGCCACCTCGTCCGTGGGCAGCGGAGCGTGCTCCAGGCGCGCGCGCAGCGATTGCCCCTGCAGCATCTCCATCACGATGTACGGCTGTGCCTCGAATCCACCGGCAGCAATCAGGCGCGGCACGTGCGGGCCCTGCAGCAAGGGCAGGATCATCTGCTCGACTTCGAAACCGACAATGGCCGCCGGATCGTCCCCGAGCAGCGGAATCTTCATGATGGCGGGAGCCGTGAGGCCGGCTCGGCTGACGCGCCATAGCGCCGCCATGCCGCCGTAGTGCAGGCACTCGAGCAACTCGAAGCCATCGATCAGCTGACCCGGCAAAAGGCCCTGCACCCGTGGCCCCTCAGGAGCCATGGAGCAGTTGGCGCGCGTAGCGCTCGGGCAGGCCGGCAGCGAGCACCTTGCGGGAGGCAGTCTCGTGATCGTAGGGAACACGCCAGAAAGTAAGCATGTTATTGAGCGCGTCGAAGGTCGCGTAACACGCCGCCGGATTGCCATCGCGCGGCTGCCCAACCGAGCCCGGCAGTGCCAGCCAGCGGCGCGCCGCGCTCAAGGGGATGGCGGTACCGGGAACCGGGGAAAAAACCTCGACGCGTTCCGTACGTCCCATGTGATAGAGCATGGGCTCGTGCATGTGCCCGCAAAATGTGATGCGGGAGCGAACCACGCGCATGCTGCGCGCTGCCTGCATGGGTCCGAGTATGTATTCGTAATTCTTCGGATCCCAGCCATTGGCGTGCACGAACAGGCAGATTCCATCCTTGGCAGTAAGCGGAAGCTCGCGCAGGAACCCGAGTTGATCGGCCTTGAGCTGCGTCTGGGTCCAGTCGATGCATTGGCGGGCATCCTCGTTTAGGTGGACGTCCGGTGAGCCGCCGGCGGCCTCATCGTGGTTGCCGCGCAGCGCTATGGAGCCTTGCTGCGCGAAGCGCATCACGGTATCGACGACCCAGCCTGGGTCGGCCCCGTAGCCTACGTAATCCCCGAGGAACGTGTATTGCGCCGCGCCGCGCTGCTCGGCGTGCGCCAGGCACGCCTCCAGCGCTTCGCGGTTGGCGTGAATGTCGGTCAACAAGGCGATGGTCATGATCACTCCCGTGCCTGGAGCGCTGCAGACTCCGAGCGCACCGCCTCGGACTGGCACCAACGCCGACGCCATGCGCTGATCGCCAGCTGTTGAAAGTCCTCGATGCTGCCGGCTCCGGTAGGCTCGAAGCCCAAATGAGACCAAGCTTGCTCCAATTCCCCGACGGCGTTTTTGCCATCGAGCGGCCGGGCCCGGGTCTGCTTGGAAAGCTTCCTGCCGGCAGCATCGCGCACCACGGGCAGGTGCAGGTAGCGCGGTGTGGGCAGGCCCAATGCTTGCTGCAGCAGCATCTGGCGTGGCGTGTTGTCAAGCAGATCGGCTCCGCGCACGACATCGGTGATCGCCTGAAAGGCGTCGTCGACGATCACCGCTAATTGGTAGGCCCAAAGACCATCCGCCCGTTGAACCACGAAGTCGCCGAGGGTTTGCTCGACGTTCTGTGCGAACCAGCCGCAGGCCCGGTCGGTGAACCCGACCGGGCCGGGCCGAACGAGAAATCGCGTAGCCGCCGGCGGGGGCACCTCCCGGCTGCGGCAGGTCCCGGGGTAGGCGCCCGCAAGCGCGTCGGCCGGATCCGAGGTCAATAGCCTACGGGTGCAATTGCAACGGAAAGTTCGGCCGGCCGCACCCAATTGCTGCAGTGCAGCCTCATATGCGGCCGATCGCGAGCTTTGATACAAAATAGGCTCGTCCGATGTCATTCCGAGCCGTGCGAGCAGCGCGATTTGCTCGGCCGCAGCTCCCCGCTGCTCGCGGGGCGGGTCGATATTTTCAATTCGAATCAACCACTTGCCGCAATGGGCGCGTGCATCCAGCCAGCTTGCCAGCGCTGCTACCAGCGAGCCCTGGTGCAGTGGCCCAGTAGGCGAGGGAGCAAAGCGCCCACGATAGTTACGCACCATATACGTGCAAATTTTCGTCGTTTTTTCAGCGTCTTACGAATTTTCTTCCTAATCGATGGTTGTTTCCATGCGAACAGGGAGTGATAATGGGCTGCCTGCGGAGGCGAGAATCGTTTCGCGACCTCGCTGGTTCGCGGGCCGCGGTCCTTCAATTCCTAACGCGTGCCACGCAGATTCTCCGATACCGTGATCTTCAACAAATTTCGAGTTCGCGGTTTTGAAAAACACCTACGAGGTACCTGCTCCAACGGTACTGGGTTGCCAATTCCCGGCGATTGCATCGGGCTAGGCTTATCGCGCGCAGCCTTGCTTGCGCTCGGTTGAAAGTACCGCAACTATGGCAGTGCGGGATGCGCAAACGGCCGGGATTCGCCCTATTTCACAAACCCCATCACCTTCTCGCGCGACTATCCCGTATCACCCACCCACGTCATCACGGGATTCCACGCTGAGAGCTAGCGCTGCGCAGTCGCCCCCGAATGCGCCGCACTGGCATGTCGTTCCTGCCAGTTTCTTGATCCTGGGGTTTATGGGCAGTGGTCTGTCGCCGGGCGAGGCGCGCTCCTGGCTTTGGATCGCAGCCTTGGCCTTGAATGTGATTGCCCGACTGGCGATTCCCGGTGATCCGAGTCCCGCCGTCCGGCGTGCGGATTCGGGCGCCGCCAGTTCGGTGCGCTGGCGAGCGGTCTCTTACCTGACCGATGCGGTGCTCTGGACGGGACTGGTGCTGTCGATTGATCCGTTGCCGGGGCCAATGGCCACGCGCGTGGGTGGCTCGCTGGCCGCCGCGATATTGATCTCGTCGCTGTCGTCGGCCAGCCGCTCGAC
>OMSW01000191.1 GCA_900290295.1 Burkholderiales bacterium | reverse complement strand
ACGCCGGCCGCTGGCAATGTCGGCATCCCCGGCGCCTTCGTCATCGGCCTGGTCGTCGGTCCGATCTGCCTGTGGGGCGTTTCCGGTCTCAAGCGCATGCTCAATGTCGACGACGCGCTCGACGTGTTCGGCGTGCATGCCGTCGGCGGGATCACCGGCGCCCTGCTGACCGGCATCTTCAATGCGCCCAGCCTGGGCGGCCCGGGCTCGGTGAGCGACTGGGTCACGATGAAAGTCGGCTACCCCGGCATCCTTGATCAGTTCCTCATCCAGGCCAAGGCGGTCGGGTTGACCATCGTTTGGACCGCGGTGGTTGCCTTCATTGCCTTCAAGGTCGCCGACCTGATCGTCGGGTTGCGCGTCAGCGAGACCGACGAGCGCGAGGGACTGGACACCTCGTACCACGGCGAATCGGCATACCATTACTGATGTAAAAGGTTCTTTCCAAGGGATGCCGCCCGCAAGGGCGGCAATTCAGGGGTCCGATCTTGGGCCCCCTTTTTTTGGCCTAAACCTCAGGCGACCGACTTGATGGGAATCCGCGCGCCCTTGGCAAAGGCGAACATCCCGCGCACGCCGCTTCCGAGCACGTCCTGGAGCGTGTGGCGGTCGAGCGTCGAGAGGAAATTGCGGCTCGCCTGGGCGAGAACGGATTTGAGCGTACACGCGGGCAGCAACGGGCAGTCCTGGTATTCCTCGTTGAAGCACTCGACGATATCGAACCGCTCTTCCATGTCGCGCACCACCGCCCCGACATTGATCAGCTTGGGTGCGCGCGACAGGCGCATGCCACCGCCCTTTCCGCGGACCGTCTCGATGTAACCGGCCGTCGAGAGCCGGTGGACGACCTTCATCAAGTGGTTCTCGGAAATGCGGTACGCGTCGGCGATCTCCGAGATCGTGCACAGCCGCTCGGGATGCGCGCCCAGATAAACCAGGGCGCGCAGCGAATAGTCGGTAAAGCGAGTGAGCTGCATAGGATCCAAGCGCGCCGGAAAACCGATCGCGCCGTAGGGATTCTCGCCGATCCAGAAGAAGTATGCAATAGTTGACAATAGTCAACTGCCTTTGCTTGACGGATCCCGGGCAGCAAGTTTAAGATGCGCGCAAAGTACTTCTTATAACGAGGCGGGGCCCCATGAGACTACTTACCCCCGGCGCGCGCAACGCGCGCCTGGCGTGCTGCGCCGCGGCGATCGTCCTAACCACATTGTTCGCCGCAGCGCATGCAGAAAAGCGCGAATTCGAATTGACCATCGAGGAGGTCTCGATCAACGTGGCGCCGGGCTTTTACGCCAACGTGTTCGCGTTCAATGGCCAGGTGCCCGGCCCGCTGATCCACGTGCGCGAAGGCGACGAGGTCACCGTGCACGTGACCAACAACACCACCTTGCCCCACACGATCCACTGGCACGGCGTGAATCAGACCGGCACCTGGCAAAACGACGGCGTCCCCGACATCACGCAAAAGGCGATCCAACCCGGCGAGGTCTTCAACTA
>OMSW01000291.1:4980-20096 GCA_900290295.1 Burkholderiales bacterium | reverse complement strand
AACAACCATGCGCCGCGCGCATCCGCGGTTAGGACCTGGCAGCAAAGCAGCGCTGACACCTGGATCCGATGGATTGGATTGCCGCCGGGGCAAAAGCGTCGCATCGTAGCTTCCGAGTACGGCGCTTGCCGGACGGGATCGGGCGCGCAGGCAGCCGCATGCGAAGTGTTTTCCTTGAGCGATCTTCTGCAAGAAGCGAGGAGTCACAAAATGTCGACGAAACTCTGGATGTCGAGCCTGTTTGCCGCCTTGCTGGTCGGTGCGCTGGCGGGCCAGGCGCAAGCTCAGGACCAACAGGGAAGCAAGGATCATCCGCTCCTTTCCCGCTACCCGGGTTCGGTAATCAATGAATACAGCCAGAAAGAGTTCGACGAGTTCGAGCTCCCGCTGAGTAAGCTTGCCGATGGAAAATACGAAAAGACCCAGCATCTCGAGGGCAAGGTCACGGCGATCTACTACGTGACCCCGGAAGGCCGTAGCGCGCTGGAAATCTACCGCAACTATGACGCGGCGCTGAAAAGCGGCGGATTCCAGACGCTATTCACCTGTGCCAAGACCTGCGGCGACGTGCCGCCCCATGGCACGTACCCCATCGAGGATGCGTTCGGGAACTACTCTGCCGACACCCGCTATCTCGCGGCGAAGCTGGGCCGCGCGCAGGGTGACGTCTACGTGGCGCTCTGGGTGTATGACTCCGGCTTCGACGTCAAGGCCTTCCTTGCCGTCATCGAGATGAAGCCGATGCAGGCAGGCATGGTCACCGTGAACGCCGCCTCGCTGGCGGGCGACATCTCGCGTACGGGCCATGCCTCGGTATACGGCGTGTATTTCGATACCGCAAAAGCGGATGTCAAACCCGAATCCGACGCGGCACTGAGCGAGATCGCCAAGCTGCTAAAGCAGGATCCGAAACTCAAGCTTTACGTCGTCGGCCATACCGACAACCAGGGCACTTTCGAGTCCAACCTGGATCTGTCCACGCGCCGTGCCAATGCGGTGGTGCAGGTGCTCACGAGCAAGCACGGGGTCGCCGCTGCGCGCCTGCGGCCCCACGGAGACGGCGCCACCGCACCGGTCGCATCGAACGACAGCGAAGAAGGCCGCGCCAAGAACCGCCGCGTGGAGCTGGTCAAGCAATAGGAGTCGCGCGTGCCCTAGCTGCCCAAGTCTGCGGCAGCAAGGAGGAAACCGCGATGTTCCCGTGACTCGTGACGCTGGCGATCGCGGTGGTTCTGCTAGGCAAGCCCGGCTTCGCCGGGTTTGATCTCGCACTCGGCTTTGCGTTAAACGGCGCCGGTGTTAGCCTCGGCCTTGCCATGCCGCTTTGCAGTACGCGATGCTCGTCTACCATGGACCAAGAGGCCGGCAAGTCAGGCTCTGCGGTTGCGCGGTCGTAGATGTACGGGCCATCGCCTGCGCGGTCCATCGTCCCGCGTTCGTTCCTGGCGTTCGGCTTGGACCAGGGGACGGGCCGAATTTTTGCGATGATTTTGCAAAGTTGCGAACGTTGCTTTTGACGGTTTGATCCGAATCGATGTTTTTTAGCGAGGCGCTCTCAAAATCCAATCGTGGCAACCGTGTGCGGGCTCGATTCCGTGTCCCGGCACCGTCGCACGGTTCTTGCTTGCTGTCGCTCGCCTAACCATGACCCCGCGTTCTACCCAGGATGCTGCCGAAAACGGCGGCCAGCCGCCGGCCATGCCCGAAGCACGACGCTCGGATTTCGAATTTGACCTCCCGCCAGAGCTGATCGCCCAGCATCCGGCCGAACAGCGCGAGTCCGCGCGTCTGCTGCACGTCCGCCAGGGCGGCTGCAACGATGGGTTCATCCCCGACCTGGTCGAGGCTCTCCACGCCGGCGACGTGCTCGTGCTCAACGACACGCGGGTGATCAAGGCGCGCCTGCACGGCGAAAAGGACAGCGGCGGGCGCGTCGAAGTACTGATCGAGCGCGCGCTGTCGGCGCACCGCGCCCATGTCCTGCTGCACTCCAGCCATGCGCCCAGAAGCGGCACGACCCTGCGCTTTGGCGCAGTCCCCGGCGCGAGCTTTGCCGCGAAAGTGCTAGGGCGCACGCACGATCTTTATGAACTCGAGTTCGCCACCCCGCTCGACGAGGTACTCGAAGCCGTCGGTCAGGTTCCCCTGCCGCCGTACATTCGCCACGAACCTGCGAGCGAGGACGCGGCGCGCTACCAGACGGTATACGCGCGTGCTCCGGGCGCGGTTGCCGCACCTACGGCAGGGCTGCACTTGAGCGATGCCCTGCTGGCGCGCGTGCGGGCGCGCGGCGTGCACATCGCATTTGTGACCCTGCATGTGGGCGCCGGGACCTTTCAACCGGTGCGCGCCCAGCGCCTGAGCGAACACCGGATGCACAGCGAGCGTTACCACGTGCCTGCGGAGACGGCCGACATCGTCAACCGGGCCCATGACCATGGCAAACAGGTCATCGCTGTCGGTACCACCAGCGTACGGGCCTTGGAATCGAGGGTGCGCGACGGGCGGGTGCAGGCCGGCAGCGGCGAGACCCGGCTTTTTATCCTACCCGGATTCCGCTTTCAATGCGTCGATCGCCTGCTGACGAATTTTCACTTGCCCGGCTCGACCCTGCTGATGCTGGTCGCAGCCTTCGCCGGAACGCAGCGGATCCGCCAGGCCTATCAGCACGCCGTGGCAAAACGCTACCGATTCTTCAGTTATGGCGACGCCATGCTCGTCGAGCGGGATCGCTCCGAACGGCGGGCCGGTGCCCTAGAAGCCGGCAAGCCATGAGCGTGGCGTTCGAGCGCATTGCGCACGACGGCGCGGCCCGTCGGGCACGCCTTCATCTGGCCCGCGGCGCCGTCGAAACACCGGCATTCATGCCGGTAGGAACCTACGGAGCGGTCAAGACGATGATGCCCGCGGAACTCGCGGCGCTTCATGCACAAATTCTGCTGGGCAATACCTTTCACCTGTGGCTGCGGCCCGGCATCGAGGTGCTGCGCAAGCATGGCGGCCTGCATGGCTTCATGGGATGGCACGGCCCCATCCTGACCGACTCCGGCGGATTTCAGGTGTTTTCCCTGGGTGCCCTGCGCAAGCTCACGGAGGAAGGTGTGCACTTTCGCTCGCCCATAGACGGCGCGGCCCTGTTGCTGACCCCGGAGGAATCGATGCGGGTGCAGACCGTCCTGAACTCGGACGTGGCCATGATTTTCGACGAATGTACGCCGTACTGGATCGAGCAAGAGCCGCCCCGCGGGAGTGGCGGCAGCAACACGCAGGCCGAGGTGGCGGTGGCCGACGCGAGTTCCGTGCAGGCGGTCCGGGAACGCGCCGGCCGCCCCGCCAGCCGCGACGAGGCCAGTGCCTCCATGGAACTGTCATTGCGCTGGGCGCGACGCAGTCGCGAGGAGTTCGACCGCCTCGGCAACCCCAATGCCCTGTTCGGAATCGTGCAAGGCGGGATGTTCCCGGACTTGCGCGACCACTCCAGCGCCGGGCTGATCAACATCGGCTATGACGGCTATGCCATCGGCGGTCTGTCCGTGGGCGAACCCAAGACCGACATGTTGCGCATACTCGAGCACACCGCGCTGCGCCTGCCCGAGGAGCGGCCACGCTATCTCATGGGGGCGGGAACACCGGAAGATCTGCTGGCGGCGATCGGCATGGGAATCGACATGTTCGACTGCGTCCTGCCGACGCGCAACGCGCGCAACGGCTGGCTTTTTACACGCCATGGCGACGTCAAGATCCGCAATGCGGTTCATCGCGACGATACGCGGGCGCTGGACCCGGATTGCGCATGCGTGTGCTGCCGCAATTTCTCGCGCGCCTACCTGCATCACCTGCAACGCACCAACGAGATCCTCGGGGCGCGGCTAAACACGATCCACAACCTGTACTACTACCTCGATCTCATGCGGCGCGCCCGCGACGCCATCGAGCAGCGCTGCTTTGCCGATTTTGCCCGCGCCGAATGCGCCGGTCGGTCCCGGCCGGCGGCCAACTGAGCCCCGGGTTATCCCCCGCGCAAGCGGCGGCCCCGGTCCTACCCAGTCCCCGCTTATAATGCGCGGTTTTTCCCACCCTGCAACGGTCGATTGCACAAGGGCTCGAACGCCTCGGGCCCGAACGCTGCAGGATCGGCCACCGTGGGGGCCATGTTCCGTGGACAGGATTTGCTGTCCAAGCTGACGGAGTTTCCTGATGTTCTTCCTTTCCGACGCATACGCGCAGGGCGCGCCCAGCGGCGCCGAACCCAGCTGGATGCCGCTGGTCGTCATTACGCTCATGATGGTCGTGTTTTATTTCCTGTTGATCCGCCCGCAGGCAAAGCGGCAAAAGGAACAAAAGGCCATGATCGATGCGCTCTCCAAAGGCGACGAGGTGGTAACCAGCGGCGGACTGGTCGGCCGCATTACGGAACTCTCCGAGCAATATGTCACGCTGCAAGTTGCCAGCGTCGCCGACAAGGCCATTTCGCTTTCGATCCAGCGCAGCGCAATTCAGACGCTGCTGCCAAAAGGAACGATGAAGACACTGTAAGGGCGCGCAGCAACCGCGCCGTTGGGACCGCCGGCCACATCGATAATGAATCGCTACCCACTCTGGAAATACCTGATCATCGTCGCTGCGCTGGCCTTCGGCGTTTTGTACACCGTGCCCAATTTCTATGGCGAGTCGCCGGCGGTGCAGATCGCCTCGATCAAGGCCACCGTGCATGCCGATACCACCTTGCTGAGTCAGGTGGAACAGAGCCTGGAGCGGGCGGGCATTGCGCAGCTCGGCCTGACGCTCGATACGATCGGCCAAAATCCCACGGTGCGCGTGCGCTTTGCCGATGCCGATACGCAAAACCGCGCGCGCGAATTGCTCGATCACGAGCTCAACCCGGATCGCGCCGATCCGGCCTACATCATCGCCCCCAATCTGCTCTCTAGCACTCCGACATGGCTGCAGCGGATTCGCGCCCTGCCAATGTACCTGGGCCTGGACCTGCGCGGCGGCGTGCACTTCCTGATGCAGGTCGACCTGGACGAGGCGATCAACAAGCGCCTGCAGGCAATTGAGAGCGACTTGCGCACGCTGCTGCGGGAAAAAGACGTGCACCACGCCGGCATCAACCGCGATGGCGAGCGCCTGGAAATTCGCTTCCGCGACCTGGCCAGCCGTACCCAGGCCGAGAGCGTAATCCGGGACGCGATGAGCGACCTCGCGCTGCAGGAGGCTGGCACCGTAGCCGATCCCCTGGTCATTGCTGCGCTCACGCCTGTGGCTCGTACGTCGGTACAGGACAATGCCCTGAAGCAGAACATCACCACCCTGAAAAACCGGATCAATGAACTCGGTGTTGCCGAGCCCGTGATTCAGCAACAGGGATCTGACCGCGTCGTCGTCGAGTTGCCCGGGGTGCAGGACACCGCCCGCGCCAAGAACATCATCGGCCGTACGGCCACGCTCGAAGCCCGCCTGGTCGACGTCAGCGCCGACGGCCTGGCTGCGGTCAACGGCACGGTGCCGCCCCCCTTCGGCTCCGAACGCTTCACGATCGGCCGCGGTACCCCCGTCGTGCTCAAGAAGGAGGTCATTTTCTCGGGCCAGCAGTTGCAGGGAGCGCAGGCGACCTTCGACGAGAATCAGCGGGCCGCGGTTTCGGTGGAGTTGAACGAATCGGCCGGGCGCATCATGCGCCAGGTCACGCGCGAGAACCTCAAGAAACCGATGGCGGTGGTGCTGTTTGAAAGAGGTCGTGGCGAAGTGCTGACGGTGGCGACCATACAGTCGGAATTCGGCTCCCGGTTCCAAATCACCGGGCTGGGCAACGCACAGACCGCCAATGACCTTGCCCTGCTGCTGCGCGCCGGTGCCCTGGCCGCGCCGATGCAGATCATCGAGGAGCGCCTGATCGGACCGAGCCTGGGTGCGGCCAATATCGCTTCGGGCTTTCGATCGACCGTGTACGGTTTTGCGGCCGTCTCGGTCTTCATGATCCTCTACTACGTCGTATTCGGTGCGGTTTCGGTGCTGGCACTGGGCATCAACCTCATGCTCCTGGTCGCGCTGCTGTCCGTGCTCCAGGCAACCTTGACCTTGCCCGGCATCGCCGCCATCGCCTTTACGCTGGGCATGGCCATCGACGCCAACGTGCTCATCAACGAGCGCATTCGGGAAGAGTTACGCAAGGGTACCGCGGCGCAGCAGGCAATCGCGCAAGGCTACGAACGCGCCTTCGCCACGATTCTCGATTCCAACGTCACGACCCTGATCGCCGGTATCTTCCTGTTCATGCTCGGCTCCGGGCCCGTGCGGGGCTTCGCCGTGGTGCACGTGCTGGGCATTCTCACATCGATCTTCTCCGCGGTATTCGTGTCCCGCGGCCTGGTAAACCTGCTCTACGGTTCGCGCCGAAGGCTGCAGTCGGTTGCGATCGGGCAGATCTGGCGCCCGAGCCCGGCGGCCGGTGGCGCGGCGCGCAACTGAGGCAATGCCGCAGCGACGTTAATGGTTACGTAAGGGAGCAAGTATTCATGGAATTCTTCCGTATCCACCGGACCATTCCGTTCATGCGTTACGCGCTCGCCTTCAACGTGATCTCGCTGATCACGTTCCTGACGGCCGTAGGATTTCTCGCCTTCCGCGGACTGAACCTGTCGATCGAGTTCACGGGTGGCACCGTGATGGAGGTCGCGTTTCGTGCGCCCGCGGACCTGGAAGGCATACGTGCCGCGATCGCCGCCAAAGAAAAAGGCGATTTCCAGGTCCAGAGCTTCGGTTCGGCCGAAGACGTGTTGATCCGTCTGCCGGCGCGCGCCGGGTATACCTCGGGTCAGCAGGCCGAACTGGTGTTTTCCGCGCTGACCGCCACGCCGGCGGCGGGGGAAGCGCCGGCCTGCAGCGCCCTGCATGCCGATTATGCAAAGTTCATCCAGGTGCCGCAAAGCGAGCGCACACCGGAGACCTCGGCGCCGCTGATCAATTCGCAGCGCCAGCTCGCGGGCCAATGCACAGAACTGCGCCGTGTCGAATACGTGGGCCCGCAAGTAGGCTCCGAGCTGGCCCAGGACGGCGGCGTGGCGTTGCTGATGGTGGTCCTGGGTATCGCGATATACCTTGCCATCCGCTTCGAAAAGAAATTTTCCGCCGCCGCCATCATCGCCAATTTGCACGACGTTGTTCTGGTAATCGGCATGTTCTCCATCTTCCGCTGGGAATTCTCATTGCCGGTGCTGGCCGCAGTGCTGGCGGTGCTGGGGTACTCCGTAAACGAATCGGTCATCATCTTCGACCGGGTTCGCGAACACTTCCGCACCATGCGCAAGGCCAGCGTGGTCGAGGTCATCGATTCGGCTATCACGGCCACGATTTCGCGCACCATCATCACCCACGGCGCCACCCTGACGATGACGGTCACCATGCTGCTCTTCGGGGGGCCGGCCTTGCACAATTTTGCCCTGGCTCTCACGCTCGGGATCGTGTTCGGCGTGTACTCCTCGGTGTTCGTCGCCGCAGCCATCGCCAAATACCTCGGTGTGCAGCGCTCGGACCTGGTCCGCCCGCTCAAAGACGAGCGCGCGATTGCCCGCTAGCGCCTACCGCAGGCCCGATATCCAAAGCCGCGTCAAAGTCTGGGACGTACCGACGCGGCTCTTTCACTGGTCGCTCGCGCTGTGCATCCTTGCCGCATGCATCAGCGCCGAGCTGGGCGGCGACCAAGCCCTGCGCCTGCACTTCCGGAGCGGCTATGCCGTCCTGATCCTGGTCGTCTTCCGCATGCTGTGGGGTTTCGCCGGACCGCGTTACGCGCGTTTCGGCCAGTTCGTGCGCAGCCCGGCAGCAACGGTTCGCTACGCCCGGGCGCTGCTGCGCGGGACGCAGGAGCCGTCGTACGCCGGCCGCCCCGGACACAATCCACTGGGTGCCGTTTCCGTGCTGGCGCTGCTGGCGATCTGCGCAGTACAGGCCGCGAGCGGATTGTTTTCCAGCGACGCCATTGCCAGTGAAGGACCGCTGGCACGATTCGTTGCCGAGGCGGCGGTCAAGCGCTGCACGGCGCTGCATGCCTGGGGCGAGACCATCTTGTACGCGCTGGTTGCGGTCCACCTGTTGGCAATTGCCTTTTATCGCCTCGCCAAGAGAGAAAACCTGTTGACGCCGATGCTTACGGGCACCAAGATCGTTCGAGGAATTTCCACCGATGCCGCCGTGGACGCCGCCGATGACCCGGCGACGCGCGCACGTGCGCTGCTCCTGCTCGCACTGAGCACGGCGCTCATCGCATTTTTGGTAACCCTGTAAGCGGCCTACGGCGGTAACTGCCGACCCAGCAGACGCCGGCGCGCAACGGCGGCCGCTCATCACCTTTTTTTGCGGTAGTCGTCGTGGCAGCTCTTGCATGCCTTGCCGGCTTCACTGAAGGCGCTCCGGATCGCGGCAAGATCGCCACTGCGGGCGGCCTCGTCGAGTTTTGCTACGCGATCTTGCATCTCCCCGGCGAGCTTTTTAAATCGTTCCGGCTCCGTCCAGATCTCGGGCTTTGCGGCGGTGTCGCCGACGTCGTCCGTACCCGGGACGAACGCCTCGAAAGGCACCGTCTTGAGCGTGTCGATCAGCGTGGCGCTGGCGCGGATGGACTCGAGCTTGGGTTTGCTGACATCGAGCTCGGCCTTGATGCGCTGCATGTGATTGCCCATCAGGAACAGCGCCGAGCGCCGGTATTCCACGGCGGTTTCGGGCTTGGCAAAGACCTGCGCCCAGCCGGGAGCCGCGCATAACGTCGAGGCGAGGATTACTGCCAACACCGACCGCTTCACTTTCGAGCCCCGTTGATGAAACAGCACCGATCGCGCTACACCGCAACTTCGGTACGAGCGCAGCCGATGTCCGGAACCCGAGGACGAGCCAACGAGGGGGCCAGGCTGCTCAACAGCGTCGCGCCAGTTCCGCCGCCTTGCCGACATAGGTGGCGGGGGTGAGTTCGAGCAGCGCTTGGCGCGCGGACTCGGGAATGGGCAAGGTGAGCAAAAAGGCGTGCAGACGCGGTTGATCGATCGCCTGACCCCGCGTGAGCGCCTTGAGCTTCTCATAGGGCTCCGCAACGCCGTAACGTCGCATGACCGTCTGCACCGCCTCGGCCAACACCTCCCAGGCCGAATCGAGGTCGGCCGCCAGGGCGGCCTGGTCGACTTCGAGCTTGTCGAGTCCGCGCAGGCATGCATCGTAGGCGATAAGGCAATGCCCGAACGCCACCCCGAAGTTGCGCAGGACGGTGGAATCGCTCAGGTCACGCTGCCAGCGCGAAACCGGGAGTTTCTCGGAAAAGTGTCGCAGCAGTGCATTGGCGATTCCCAGATTGCCTTCCGAATTCTCGAAATCGATGGGGTTGACCTTGTGCGGCATGGTCGAGGAGCCTACTTCCCCCTCGCGCGGCCGTTGGCGGAAATAACCCAGCGCGATGTAGCCCCAAAGGTCTCGATCGAGATCGAGCACCACCGTATTGGCGCGCGCGATCGCGTCGAAGAGTTCCGCCATCCAATCGTGCGGTTCGATCTGGATCGTGTGGGAATTGAATTGCAGGCCGAGGCTCTCGACGATGCCGCGCGCAAACGCCTCCCAATCTACCTGGGGTGCCGCAACCATATGGGCATTGAAGTTTCCCACCGCGCCGTTCATTTTGGCGCGCGGCACCACCGCGGCAATCGCCTCGATCGCCTTGGCCAGGCGCTGGGCAAAATTCGCGAATTCCTTGCCCACCGTCGTCGGCGTGGCAGCCTGTCCGTGGGTGCGGGCCAACATCGGCGTCGGGGCATGTTCGTGCGCCAGCGCGCGCAGGCGCGCGTGCACGACCCGCAGGCGCTCCAGCAGCAAATGACGGCCCTCGCCCAGCAGCAGGGCATGCGCCACGTTGTTGATGTCTTCCGATGTGCAGCCGAAGTGAATGAATTCACCGGCGCCCTGCAGGGCCGGCACCTGCGCGGCGTGCTGCTTGATCCAGTATTCGACGGCCTTGACGTCGTGATTGATGCGCGCCTCGATGTCCTTGATCTGGGCACAATCGGCCAGGGAAAAATCGCTCGTCAGGGCACGCAGCGCCCCGATCGTCCGGGCGTCGAAGGCCGGCAATTCGGGTAATCCCAGGCCAGACAAACCGATCAGCCATTCCATTTCCACACGCACGCGCGCGCGCATGAACGCAAACTCGGAGAAGACGCCGCGCAGCGCGCCGGTGGCACGCGCGTACCGGCCGTCCAGTGGGGAGATCGCCGTCAGCGGGGACAGCGCAAGAGGCGTGGTGCGATCAGTCGGCACGAAAGCAGCAAGAACGCCCAACAGCGGGTGGAAGCCGCGACAATACTAGCTATTCGCCGCGCCAGGAACGTTGCAGTTTAGCATCGGCGTGCGCCGCGACGGCGGAACTTGGCGCCGGCCAAGATATACTCGCACTCGCCCCGGCCTGCGTACCCGGTCCGCTGACAGAACCCGATGGGATGTACCGTCGTTAGCGCATGCTGGCCGGGCGTGGTGGTACACCCCGCATCTCGGTCCTTGTTTGAACCAGGCACTCATGTTCAGAAACCTGCGTCTGATTGCATCGCCGACCAGCCCCTACGCGCGCAAGGTCCGCATCGTCATGGCGGAGAAGCGCATCGAATGCGACCTCGAGCTGACCGATCCCTGGAGCACCGATACGACCATCTCCGAGTCCAACCCGCTGGGCAAGGTACCGTGCCTGATCATGGATGACGGCGGCGCTGTGTTCGATTCGCGGGTTATTGTCGAGTATCTCGATACCCTCACTCCCGTCGGGCACCTGATTCCCACCAGTGGACGCCAGCGGGTGGAGGTGCGCACCTGGGAGGCGCTCGCCGACGGCATCATTGACGCCCTGGTGACCGTGCGGCTGGAACATACCCAGCGGCCGGTAGCGCTACGTTCGCAAGCCTGGATCGACCGCCAGTTCGGCAAGGTCGTAGCGGGCCTGGAAGCAGCGGCGACCGCATTGGCGGAGAAGCCCTGGTGCAACGAGGAGCGCTTTACCCTGGCCGACATCGCCCTGGGGGTCACCTTGGGCTACCTGGATTTCCGCTTTCCCGAGATCGGCTGGCGCGCTGATTACCCCAACCTCGCCCGCCACTACGAAAAGCTTGCCGCGCGCCCGAGCTTCATCGAGACCGTGCCGCCCGCCGCCTAGCCGCAGGGCGGCTCGGAGGCCGTCCACGGGCCGCTGGCTCCGCCGCGCTTTTCCAACAGCCGCACATCGCCGATGACCATGCCGCGGTCGATCGCCTTGCACATGTCGTAGACCGTCAAAAGACCGATCTGGACGGCGGTCAATGCCTCCATTTCCACCCCCGTGCGGGCGTGGGTATGTACCTCGGCAGTGCAAGAAACGCGGCTACGCTCCGCATCAACGGTGAAATCGATATCGATTCTCGTTATCGGCAGCGGATGGCACAGTGGAATCAGGTCCGCCGTGCGCTTGGCGGCCAGTATTGCTGCAATACGCGCAACGCCCAGGACATCGCCCTTGCCGGAGGTCCCGGCCTGGATCACCGCCAGCGTCGCGGGCGCCATAGCGATGGCACCGCTGGCGCGCGCCAAGCGCTCGGTCGCCTGCTTTGCGCCCACGTCGACCATTTGCGCCCGGCCCCCGGCATCAAAATGTGTCAGTTTCTGCGTCGGCTTCACCATAAGTCTCCCGTAACCATTGCAAACACTTCTGTCGCCGCCTTTCCGGGAGCCTGTCGGGACGAAATCGGGTTCGGAACCAATTGAACGGGCGGATATCATACAAAGTATCGCCGTCGACCGGCGCCTTTTCCTGGCTCCTTTGCTGCCGCTGCCCTCGTGAGACGCCCGTTTTCCCGTTGTCTGGCCTTTGCCATGTGCGCGCTGCTCGCGCTCGAGCCGGCGCTGATGGCGCAGGAACTGCCGACCCTGGGCGAGGCAGGCGGGGAGGACCTTTCGCCGTTGGAGGAGCGTCGCTACGGCGAAGAGATCATGCAGCAGTACATTCGCCGCAGCCCGGAGTACCTGGACGACCCGGAGACGATCGAGTACATCAATCAGCTGGGCTATCAGTTGGTTGCGGCAAGCGCCGCGCGCAACATCGACTTTGAATTCTTTGTCTTGCGCGATCCGACCATCAACGCCTTTGCTCTGCCGGGCGGATTCATCGGCGTGCATACGACGCTCATACTCATGGCGCAGAACGAGTCGGAACTCGCTTCGGTGCTGGGCCACGAAATCGGCCACATCCAGCAGCGCCACCTGGCACGTTCGCTGGCGCGCCAGCGCGATTCGGCCATGATTGCCATGGGGTCGGTGCTGTTGGCATTGCTGGCCGCGCGCAGCGGTGGGGGCCAGGGCAGCCAGGCAGCGCTGGCGCTCGGGCAGGCAGCGGCGATTTCGCGGCAGCTGAGCTTCTCGCGCGATAACGAGCGCGAGGCCGACCGCGTGGGCTTCCAGATCTTGGTCGACGCCGGTTTCGACCCACAAGGCATGGCGGATTTTTTCACCCGCATGCAGCAGGGCACGCGCGCCTATGCCAGCATGGCCCCAGCCTATCTGCAGAACCACCCATTGACGGAAGAACGCATCGCCGACATGCAGGCGCGAATCCGCTCCGCGCACACGCACCAGCATGCCGACAGCCTGGACTTCCAATTGATCCGCGCGCGCCTGCACGTGCTGCAGGATGAATCCACGCAGGGCGTGCGAGACCAGCTCACGAACTTCACCGACCAGGTCGTGCACCACAGTGCGGTGTCCGATACCGCGGCCTACTACGGCATTGCCCTGTCCAATCTGAAGCTCAAGCAACCCGGGCCTGCGCTCGAGGCGGCCCAGGCGGCGCGCCGTTCCACGAGCGTGCCCTCGGCAATGCTCGATGACATCGTTTCGCTGGCGAGCTACGAAGCGGCCCGCAACGATGCTGAGCGCGAAGCCGTGCTCAAGCTGGCTCGGGAAACCGCTACGCACTTTCCGCTTTCCCGGTCGGTGGCGATGCAGTACACGGATATGCTGCAACGGGCCCATCACCATGCCCAGGCGATCGCCTACCTGCGCGAGCAGCTTGCGCTGTCGCACAATGATCCGGATTACTACAATTTTCTGGCGATCAGTTACGCCGCGCTGGATCAAAAGACCTTGCAGCACCAGGCCACCGCCGAGCTGTACCTGCTGCTCGGTTCCACGCCTGCAGCCGTCGAACAGCTGCAGCTGGCGCGCAAGGTGGCCGACGCCGACTTCTACACGATGACCGAGGTCGATGCGCGTTTGCGCCAGCTCACGGCGCTGGCGCGCGAGGAACGCGAAGAGGCAAAGAACAACGCCGGGCGCGGCCCGTAGCGCGTGGCCTTTGCCGATCGGCTGGACGAGATTGCCGCGTCCTGCAGAACGGCGACGGGCTCGGGTCTAGGAGTGTTCGAGCGCGCGCAAGACTTCGCCGGGCGCTGTAGGCAGCAGTTCCTGCGGGCGCCTGCCCCCGAGGTGGACATTGGGCGTGGCAAACCAATTGCCGACGCGTAGCAGTTCCGCAGAGCCCAGGACCGCGAGCGCGCGCTCTACCGGAGGATACGGGCGGCCACGGCTATCAAACTGGTAACGCGGGTATAGATCGTGGATCGCGAATATCCGGCCCTCCCGCGTCCAGCGTTCGACCGAGCTGATCGCCGAAGCAACGGCCTGCGGTGCAAACTTGCGCGGGACGGGAACACCGGCGTCCAGGAATTCACCACTGAGTAGCAGGTGCGCAACATCCTCGGCCGATAGCCAAGCGCTAAATGTCCTCGGCTTTGTCTTCGGCGGATCCTGCCGCATACCGTGACGGAACGCGACCGACCCCCATGACACGCGGCTACCGATCCCGCCTAGCACCGCCGACTCCGACATTGTCTTGCCTCCGTACCCTATCTTTGCCATCCGGCCCAACGCCATCGCGCAAACCCGGGCCCTTCCCATGGATTGTTGCGAAAGTCCTCACGGCGTCCAATCGTCCGTTCAGACGAAAGCCGCACGCATTCTTGCGCGCCGGCGCGGCCCTGCACGGGTTTGCGACATCGGGGCGCGGTGCCGTTCATGGAAATCGCGCGCGCCCTCCTCGATGGGGCTCGTCTAGGAGGTCGAAGGCGTCGATCCCGCAATGCAGCAAGGAATCGCGGCCCCGAGCGCAGCACAACTCATTCCCCCTTCTCGAAAAATTCGCATACGCGCTCGCGCAAAAACCACCGATCCCCGCCTCTGCCATCGGAAAAAAAACCCACGTGACCGCCGTTGGGTGGGGATTCGAGCCGGACGTAGCCCGATACCTCGTCTGCGCGTGGCAGGCTCTTGCCCGGAACGAAGGGATCATTGCGCGCATTCAGTGCCAGGATCGGAACTGTGATCCCCGCCAGCCAGGGTTTGGCCGAAGCGCGCGTCCAATAGTCGAGCACGCCATCAAAGCCGTGGACCGGCGCGGTGAACGCATCATCAAATTCATACAGGCTGCGGCTGCGGACGATGCGCCCGATGTCAGCCAGGCCCGGGAAACGATGCTCCATGGCAATCGCCTTCCTGCGCATGGACCGCAGGAACACGAGCGCATACACGCGATTGAAGCCGCGTCCCAGGGCCAGGCCGCCGGCCATCAGGTCGAAAGGCGCGCTGACAGTGGCGCACGCATCGACGATCCGGGCCGACTCGGCCCGCTCGCCGGCCCATTTGGCCAGAGCGTTGCCGCCCAGTGAAATTCCGGCAGCGTAGCGCTTCGAATGCGGCCAGCGCGCGGCGACACGATGCAGGATCCAGTCGATCTCGTCGCTGTCGCCCGAGTGGTACGCGCGCGGCAGCAGGTTGACTTCGCCGCTGCAGCCACGAAAATGCACCACCAATCCGCGCCAGCCCCGGCGCCGGCAGGCGTGCATCAGTACGCGCGCGTAATGGGACTGGGAATCACCTTCCAGGCCGTGAAAGAGCACCAGCACCGGCGCGCCCTGGGCCGCGGGCTCCGGCACGACAAAGTCGACGTCGATGAAATCCCCATCGGGCGTGTCCCAGCGCTCCCGCCGGTACGAGACCCGCGGCGACGGCAGGACCCGGGCAGGCACGATCGTCTGGCTGTGCGCCCCCGGCAGCCACCAGGGCGC
>OMSW01000291.1:0-4971 GCA_900290295.1 Burkholderiales bacterium | reverse complement strand
GACCTCGACCGTCTGGCCCTGCGGCGCCGGCACACCGATATGCATCACCATTTTCCAACCCACCGGGGTCTTGACGAAGGCGTTGCTCACGAGCACGTGCACCGGCTGGCGTACCGAACCCTTCAAAAGCAGGATCTCCTCGATCAGGCTGGTCACCGCAAGCGTAGGGGACTCGAAGCTGTGGCGCGCAAGCGTGCGTATTGGCAAGGGTCCGGAGCCGAGAATGGAAGCCCAGGAGGAACGCACCGCGTTGTAGCCGACGATGCGCGCGGCCCCCGGATGGGTGCAGCAAACGTCGTCGTCCTGCAGCCAGAGGTCCGCCATCGCCTCGAGGTCAGCATTCTCCAGTGCCTCGTAAAAGGCCTGCTCGCACTCCTCCGGAGATGCAAACAGCATCGACTTGGCAAGACGCGGCATCGGGACCGGGTGCGAACTCAGTGTCCAGACGAGACGCCTTCCCCCGCCGTTTCCCCTGCGGCAAGGCGATAACGCGTACCGCAGTACGGACACAAGGTGGTTTCGCCGGCGCTGACCTCGAGAAAAACACGCGGATGGTGGTTCCAAACGGGCATCGACGGATTGGGACAGTACGCGGGCAACTCGCTGGCCCGCAGTTCGACAACGGGAAGCTCGGGGCGATTCATACCTTGGTCAGCCAATGACGGTACCGCTCTGCGCGCCCGCTCACGACCTCGAAGAAGCGCTTTTGAATGCGTTCGGTCACGGGTCCGCGGCTGCCATGGCCGATGACCCGTCCATCGAGCTCGCGGATCGGCGTGACCTCCGCCGCCGTGCCGGTGAAAAACGCCTCATCGGCCAGGTAGACGTCGTCACGTGTGAGGGGCTGCGAGAGCACCTCCAGGCCCATGTCGTTGGCCAGTTCGATAACGCTGGCGCGCGTGATTCCGGTAAGACCGGACACCAGCTGGGGTTCGATCAGCCGGCCGTCGCGGACGAGGAACAGGTTCTCTCCCGCACCCTCGGCGACAAATCCAGCCGTGTCGAGCAGCAGGGCCTCGTCGTAGCCGTCGCGCGTGGCCTCCATGTTGGCCAATATCGAATTGACGTAGTGGCCTGCGGTCTTGGAGCGCACCATGGAAACATTGATATGGTGGCGCGCAAACGATGAGGTCTTGACCCGAATGCCTTTTTGCAGTCCGTCCTCACCGAGGTAGGCCCCCCAGGGCCAGGCGGCGATCGCCACGTGCACCGCCGCACCCTTGGGGCTGACCCCCATCTTCTCCGAACCATAGAAAACGATCGGTCGGATATAGCAGGTCTCGAGCCGATTCTGGCGCACGACCTCGCGCTGCGCTTCGGCGATTTCATCGCGCGAATACGGAATTTCCATCAGGAAGATACGCGCTGAATTGAACAGCCGATCGGTGTGTTCGCGCAGACGGAAGATCGACGTTCCAGCTACCGTCTGGTACGCGCGCAGCCCCTCGAAAACCGCCAATCCGTAATGCAGTGAATGCGTCAATACGTGCGTGTTGGCGTCGCGCCACGGCACGAGCGTACCGTCGTACCAGATCCAACCATCGCGGTCGGCCATGCTCATCGCCAACTCCCCATTGTGACTGCGAAATTTGCTTGACGCTGCGGCTTCGATGCCTCCCAGGCCGCTCACCGCAGCCGGTGCGTCCGGCTACGAAGGGGGCGGGCAGCCCCTTCGACCTCCCCAGCATCATGGCGCGATTCTATCGCGTACCGCCCTGGCCGCCCGCAAGAGAGCCATCCTGGCCTGCGCGCAGCAGACCGGGCGTGCGCGCGCCACCACCGGGCGTCTTGGGCGGCAGGGGTTGATCGGTGCCGAACACGCCTTGCCACAGCAGCAGCACCGCGTCGATTTCCGCCTGCACCCGTGCTCGATCGACACGCGCACGTTCGGCCCCGTTCAGGCGCAGTGCGTGCTGCAGTTGCCGGTAGCGACGGTATGCAGCAGCGCAGGTGCGCGCCTGGGCCGATTCGATGAGCCCCAAATCGGCCGCGATCGACAGCAAGCCGATGTTGCCGCGGTTGGCGAGCAAGGCGGCGTGGCGGTGTGCATGTGCCAGCACAAGGTACTGAACGATGAACTCGATGTCCACCATGCCACCGCGATCGTGCTTGATGTCGAAGTGTTCACTGCGATTGAGGTGGCCCTCGAGCATGCGCAGGCGCATCGCCAACACCTCGGCGGCCAGGGCCTTTGGTTCGCGCGGCTGACGCAGCACCTGCGCGCGAATCTGTTCCACGCGTGCACCGACGGCAGCATCCCCGGCACAGAAGCGGGCGCGGGTCAGCGCCTGGTGCTCCCAAGGCCAGGCACCGTGGCCATCGACGTTGGCTTGATAACGCTCAAAGGCTTCGATCGGGGTGACGAGCAAGCCGGCGTTGCCATTGGGCCGCAATCGCAGGTCGATCTCGAACAAGATGCCGCTGGAGGTGACGGCCGTCAGCCACGCGATCAGGCGACGTACAAGTAGCGTGCACACGGTGGCATCGTGCTCCGCGGCTTGCGCGCCCGCGCCGGCCTCGTACACAAAAATCAGGTCGAGGTCCGAGGCGTAGCCCAGCTCGCGCCCGCCAAGCTTGCCATAGGCGATGACCGCCAGGCGTGGCAGCGATTGCCCGGCCGCTACGCGCGCCAGTTCGATGCTGCGTCCGACCGCGCGCAGCGCCAGCGTCAGCACCGCGTCGGCCAATGCGGACAGGTGATCGGCCAGGTGTTCCAGACGCAGGTGCCCGCCCAGATCGGCCAGCAGGAGGCGAAACACCTGGGCGTGGTGCGCATCGCGCAGGACATTCATCTGCCGCTCGACGTCGGCCGATGCCACCTGCAGCTGCGCATCGACTTGGGCGATCCACGGTAGCCAGAGCGGTTCCGCGGCCCCTGGCATCGCGTCGGCATCTTCGGCCACGCGTTCGTCCCAGAATTGCTGCGAACGCGGGTCAACGAGCTCATCGAGAACAATCGGGTGGCGCAGCAGGTATTCGGTCGCCCAGCCGCCGGTTGCCAGCAAGCGCAGCACCCGCTCGAGCGCAAGGGGGTATTCGGCGAGCAAGGAAAAGTACGTGCTGCGCCGACCGATCACTTCCACCAGCCGGATCCAGCGCAACAAGATCTCGTCGCCTGAGGCCCCGCCCTCGGGCTGGGTCTCGCGCGTGATGGTGCCGATGAGGCGCACGGCCTGGCCGGCGAGTTTGCCGATCGTGTTGCGCGCTGCGGCCGACATTGCCGCCAGCCGTGGCGATGACAGCAGTTGCTGCAGACGCGCCGCGCTGGTGTTCGCATCCGCAAATCCACTTTGCGCCAGCGCATCGGCATCGATTGCCAACTTGCCGTTGGCAAGGGAATCCCCAGCGCCCGGCAAATCGGACGGGAACATCGCGTCGAAGGAGCGTGCAACGTCCTCGCTCACGATGCGGTAGCGCTCGAGCATTTCCTCGCCCGAGGCCATGTTCAGCAACCGGGCAACGCGTTGGCGATCCGCATCTCGGGTAGGAATACTGTGCGTCTGCGCATCGTCGCGATACTGCAGTGCATGCTCGAGCCGGCGCAAGAATCGATAATCATCGATCAGCCGCCCGGCCTGGGCCGCAGCCAGCAAGCCGAGCTGCCCCAGCGTCTGCAATGTCGCCACCGTACCGCGCGCGCGCAGCCGGTGATCGCGCCCGCCACGCATGATGCAGAAGGTCTGCGCCAGGAACTCGATTTCGCGTATGCCGCCGCGGCCAAGCTTCACGTCAAGCACCCGATCCGCTCGGCCCATGGACCGGCGCCGCGACTCGGCGCCGATCCGTTGCTGCAGTTCGCGAATCGCGCCGATGGCGCCGAAATCGAAGTACTTGCGGTAGACGAACGGTTGCACCACGGCGTCCAGGCCGGCAACCCGGTCGGCAAAGTCCTCGGTCTGCGCCAATACGGGGGCGGAGATCACCCGTGCTTTGGCCCAGGCGAATCGTTCCCACTCGCGGCCCTCGCGCACGAGGTACTCCTCGAGCATGGCGATTGATACGGCCAGGGGTCCGGAATCACCGTGTGGGCGCAAACGCAGATCGACGCGAAACACGAAGCCGTCGGCCCCGTGTTCGCCCAGAGCGCCGATCAGACGCCGACCGAGGCGATCAAAAAATTCCTGGCCGTCCATGGGCGCGCTGCGGGCCAATTCGGCCGACGACGCGGCCGCGGGCGCATCCTCGCGCGCCGTGCGGCATGCAGCCACCTCGCCATAGACGAAGACAAGATCCAGGTCCGAGGAAACATTGAGCTCAGCGGCACCGCCCTTGCCCATGGCCAGCACAAGCAAGTCCTGCGCCTTGCCCGCGGCATCGACCGGGGTTCCGTGGCGGGCCGCCAGATCCGGCGCGATTGCCGCGAGCAGCGTGCGCACCGCCAACTCGGCGAACGCCGTCATCGCGCCGGTGACTTCCTCAAGGGACGCAAGCCCGGCGCAGTCGCGAACCATGAGCCCGCATAACAGCTGACGCCGGGTGCGGCACAATGCGCGCGCCACCTCGCTCTCGGACGCCCGGCTGGGATCGTTTTGCGCCGTGTTGCTCGCTGAAGGCGGGGCAGCACTTGCCGCGAGCCCTGCCAGGTTGCGCCGATATTGCTCCAGTATGCGCTCGCCGGTCCAAGGCGCTCGGGCCAGGTCGCACAACCAGGACCGCGCCGGCCCGCCAGTGCCTTGCTCCGCGGCCGGATCCCGGTCGGCCGGCAAAGCGAGCACCACCCCCTCGGCAACCAGCGCGCGTTGCAAATAGTGACTGGCGGAAAGCGCGCGCGCGCAACCAGCGTCCAATGCCGCGGTCCAATCTTCCGAATGCGTATCGCTCACCATGCGTTTGCCTGGGCAAACCCTTTTGCGGGGTCGGCTGTGCTAGCGTCGCAGACGCGGCGTACCCGGACGTCGCCGGAGGAGCGAGCGGCGCGAGTTCGCACGGCCGCCGGCATGCTTCGGCTCCGACCGGCTTGCCAACTGGACA
>OMSW01000296.1 GCA_900290295.1 Burkholderiales bacterium | reverse complement strand
CCCCCATCCCTCCACCGACGATAAGAATTTTCATTTTCTGTCTCCTTTGCTTTGCGCTTTAGCCCGCTATTTTGCCTTGCGTACCACGACATGCCACACGCCGCTTTCGCTGGCGGTCGAGACCAACTGGTGTCCAACCTTCCGGATCCATTCCGGAATATCGGAGGCGGAGCCTTCATCAGTTGAAAGAACCTCGATCTCATCGCCCACCGTGGCCAACTTGACCGCCGCAATGAGCTCCATCAATGGCCCAGGGCAATATGTGCCGCGGGCGTCGATTACCTGCTTTTCTGCCATAGAAGCCTCCTTCAGAAAGTGAGCAGCTGGCCAGCGGCACTGTCCGTCAGAAACCGGGTCAGGCCCAGCGGACGCGCGAGCATCGGATCCAGCTCTTCGGGTTTGACGCCCAGCAGGTCCATCGCCATCGAGCAGGGGTGGATCTTGGCGTCACCCAGCTCCACCGCGTGCTGCAGGAGTTGCCGGAACGGCGGCACCTTCTTCCCGGCCATCATCTTGCCGAAACTGCCCTCGGGCAAGGGATCGGACGTGGAAGAGCGCAGGAAAAACGGCAACGAGTTCATCGACAGCAGCACCGTGATCTCGGTGCCGCTGACAGCGCCGACCGACGCGACCATGGCCGCCATCTGCAGCCGCTCAAGTGTCCCGCTTACCACCAGTATGCTCAGCTTCGAGGAACTCATCGACGGTTCTCCCGCGTTGTTGTGACTGTGATTGCATCGGCGCCGCAACGCAAGATCAGCCGGCCGCGTCCGGGCCGGACCTGGACATTGCTGCCAGCTTGCCATCGGGCACCGGTTTGCGCCCCATTGCCGCATCCTTGCTCGCGTCCATGCTTGAGGCGACTGCCACCATCAGCTGGCGGTAGACTACCAACGCAATGTGAAAGTCGGTGCCGTATTCCCGATGGATCGCACTCGGGTACATCTCGACATTGGTCTGGCATCGCAGGCAGGGCCTCGGTATGCGGTCCGCGCCCGCGCGCTGCGCCTCCTCGAGGTTGACAGAGCGTGGGGAAATAGCGCTCGAGCGCGGCGACCCGGCGGCCGCGGTCCGAACGCTGTTCGCGCAATATGTCGTCCCGCCCGATCTTGGCCGCTTCGACGGCCGCGATCGTTCCCGCGACGCCGCCACCGACCGCGACGACCGTGCGGCTCAGCGTTCCGCTGCCTGGCGCTTGGCTTGTCATCGGCTCCACTCCCTGTGTGGCGGTCGGTTGCACATCAGGCCGGCAACGCCTGCTGCTGGTAGTACTGCTGCAGGATCCGCACGACCTCCGGCCGCGAGAACTGCGTCGGAATCGACTCGCCTTTCGCGAGCATTTCGCGCTGTCGTGTCCCGGAAATCGACAGACGGTCCTTGGCCTCGTGTGGGCAGGTCTTGCCCGTGGCCATCCCGTCACACTTGTAGCAATAGAACGTGACGTCGACCTTCAGCGGTTTGCACGAAAGCGCGCCGGGCCAAAGTTCGTCGAAGATGATCTGCGCGTCAAATGGCCCGTAGTAGCTTCCGACACCGGCATGGTCGCGCCCGACCACCAGGTGCGAGCAGCCGAAGTTTTGGCGGATGATGGCATGGATCAGCGCTTCGCGAGGGCCGGCATAGCGCATCTCGATCGGATACCCGGCCTGGATCGCGATGTTCGGCTTGAAGTAGTTGTCGATCATCGCCTGGATCGCCTTGGTCCGTACCTCGGCCGGAATATCCCCGGCCTTCAATTTGCCCAGTACTTGGTGAATGAAAACCCCGTCCGTGACTTCGGCGGCGATCTTGGCGAGATACTCGTGGCTGCGATGCATAGGATTGCGCGTCTGGAAAGCGGCGACCTGCTTCCAGCCGCGCGCCTCGAATTCCGCGCGCGCCTCCTCGGGCCTGAGGTACAGCCCCTTGTACTTGACCGGGTATGGGCCTTCGGACAGCGCCATCACGGGGCCGGCGACGTTGACGTCGCCCTGGGCCATCACCTTCTCGACGCCGGGGTGCTGCGGGTCGGTGGTACGAAATACGTGTTTGCATTCGAGTGCGCGGTCGATCGAGTATTTCTCGCGCACCAACAGCAGTCCCAGCGTCTCCCCGCTCTCGCCGTCAACCAGGGCGACCTCCTCGCCGATCCCCAGACCGGATGCAACTTCCTTTGGGAGGGAAAGCGTGATCGGGATTGGCCAAAAGGTGCCATCGGCCAGGCGCATGTCGATCACCGAACCCTTCCAGTTGTCGTAGCTCATGAAGCCGTCCAGCGGCGTGTACGCGCCCATACCGAGCATGAACAGATCGGAGACTTCGCGCGAGCTCAAGCGCACTTTCTTCAAGGACGCGGCGCGAGCAAGCGCCTCGCCGCGCTGCTCCTTTGGCACCAGAAGCGGCCGAAGGTGCTCGCCGCCGTGCGGAGAAATCAATTTCGACATATCGGGTCCCCTTCCTGCGTCCCGCGGGCAAGCGCACTGCGCCGGCCCCCCGTTCCGTCTGGTCGTGCCGCCTCAGACCGCGCCCGTTTCGCTACGCACCTTCGCGATCGCTTGCTGCAAAACATGTTCCCGAAGATGCAGGGTCGGTTCATTGAACAGCACGGCCCGCAGCCAGTCGAATCCCAACTGCATCAGTGCTTCGTCGTCGTCTTCCAGCTGCGCCCGCATTTCGGGCGCGACCGCGTACCTGGCCAGGAAGCTAGAGCCGAAGACAAAGCGACGAAAAGCATCCGGATCCGTCGAGATCATCAAGAACATCCGGCGCACTCGCTCGTCCGGTTCCTTGCCGCCGGGCCCACCGAGCGACTTCCACGAGGCAAGTTTCATCAATATGAGCATCCAGTCACGGTTGTGCTCATCGAAATCGGCCAGCTGCTGACCCTCACGAAACTGCGCAACGGTCTGCTCGTGGACTTGCTCGTGCCCTTTGCAGTGCGGCTCCTTGACCAGGAAATAGAAGTCTTCGGGCGCATCATGGCCCTTCATTTTCACGGTCGCCAGGCCCAGTGGGTAGTAGCGGCAGGCCGCGGGTCGGTCGCCGTAGACCGTGCAGCCGCTGGCCGGATCCAGAAAAACGCAGGGATTGCGCCCCGTGCCGGTGTGCCGCATGGCCAGGCGAAGAACCGGCATTCCGGACGGTTCATGGACGACGGGCGCTGCGTAGCGTTGCGCGACCTCGCCGGGCCGCATGCCAAGATGACCCCCCAG
>OMSW01000190.1 GCA_900290295.1 Burkholderiales bacterium | reverse complement strand
ACGACACACCGGCCTGGGGGGCCTTCGTCGAAGTCTTCGGCCTTCCAGCCACAAAGCAAGGAGATGGTATGGACACCTCCCTCCCGACGGGGGAGGGGCATTAGCGGCAAACGAGAGAGGCCCTCCAGGACCGAACGGCATCAATGTGCCAAAGTGGAAGTTGCGAAACCACCACTTGAGGAACGGAGGGCCCGAAATGAATGCTACGACATATGGATTGGATATTGCAAAGCGGGTGTTTCAGCTGTACTGGGTCGAGGCGCAGAGCGGAGAGATCGTGAATCGTCGGTTCGGACGTGAGGAGTTGATTGGTTTTTTGGCGCGGCGGCCGACTGGTCGGGTGGCGCTGGAGGCGTGCGGTAGCGGGCATTGGTGGGCGCGCAAGATCCAAACGCTGGGGCATGAGGTGATTTTGTTGCACGCGAAATTTATTCGGCCGTTTGTGCAGACCAATAAGACCGATGCGGCGGACGCGCGGGCAATCTGGACGGCGGCGCAGCAGCCGGGGATGCGTACGGTAGCGGCCAAGACAGAGGATCAGCAGGCGATGCTCGGTATGCACCGGATGCGTGCGCTGCTGGTGAAGTTCCGGACCATGCAGATCAACCAGTTGCGCGGCCTGCTGTATGAGTTTGGCGTGACGTTTCGCGCAGGGCGCCTGGCGGGATTGGCCGAGATTCGCGCACGCATGGTGGAGCTTGAAGAGGCGCTGCCTGGTGCGCTGCTGAGCAGCCTGCAGGACCAACTCAAGCGCATCGATGGGCTTCAGAGCGACATTGAGACGCTTGAAAAGCGCATTGGCGCGTGGAACAAACAGGAAGCGGCGTGTCGTGCCATTGCCGAGGTGCCAGGCATTGGCAGGCTCACGGCGACGGCGCTGGTGGCGACGATGGGCCAGGCGCGGGCCTTCAAGTCGGGGCGAGAGTTTGCGGCGTTTCTTGGGCTGGTGCCGCGACAAAGCGGCACGGGAGGCAAGGTCCGATTGGGATCGATCTCCAAACGTGGCGACCCGTACGTGCGCACGCTGTTGATCCACGGAGCGCGCTCGGTGATGTGCCACGCCAAGGCGCCCAGCGCCTGGCAGACAAAAGTTCAGGCCCGGCGGCCGGCCAATGTGGCGGCTGTCGCGCTGGCCAACAAGATGGCTCGCACGGCGTGGGCGATTCTGGCCCACGGTCGGGCGTATCAGAAGGACTACGTGAGCGTAAGGCCCGCGTAGCAGATTAACGTTGAAAAGGATATGGAGAAGCCGATAGGTTGCTGAGGTTGATCACCGTGTGATGGCAGGACAGGTCGGACCGCAAGAACGCAATCCTGAATGTTGTGCTGCGCCTCAAAGCGCGAAAAGGAGATGAGGACGTTCTTGGCGAATCCCATCAGGGCCCGCAGGCTTCGGCTTGCACGAAAAGGCCGGATATAAGACTGCAGCCAGTACCTCGTTTGTGGCATCACATCACGATCACCTTGCAAACCGGGAGGTGTCCATATAAGCGCAACATGAGTCCGCCGCACGATTTTGATCGCATTCGAAAAGACGACAACACCAAGTGGTTTCACCCCTGGGAAACCATGGCCGAGGCCGGTCACGCCGACCGCACGATCGTGAGCCGCGGGGACGGCATCTACATCTACGATGAGCACGGCCAGAAGCTCATCGACGGGCCCGGCGGCATGTGGTGCGTGCAGATCGGCTACAACCGCAGGGAAATGGCGGAGGCCATTGCCAACCAGGTCCTGCGCCTGCCGTACATGAACCCGTTTTCGCTAACCAGCGAGCCACCGGTGCAGCTAGCTGCGCGTCTGACGGAGCTGGCCCCGGGCGACCTCAAGCACGTGTTCATTACGACCGGCGGTTCGACCGCGGTCGAAACGGCTTTGCGCTTTGTTCACTTCTACAACAATATCAAGGATCGCCCGGGCAAAAAGCACATCATCTCGCGCGCGAACGCCTACCACGGCAGCACCTACCTGTGCGCAATGGTGACCGGCAAGGACCGCGACAAGAATTGGTTCGACGTCGCTTCGCCGCTTGTGCACCTGCTGCCGCACGTGAACCCGGCGCGCCGCCCTGCCGGCATGAGCATCGAGGCGTT
>OMSW01000187.1 GCA_900290295.1 Burkholderiales bacterium | reverse complement strand
GCTCGAGCCCGGCGCGGAAGCGTTTGCGCTGGCGCTGCACGTGAACTACTGGGACTCCATCGGTTGGCAGGACCCGTACGCCCAAAGCGTCTTCTCCGAGCGCCAAAGCTGGCTGGTTCACGCCAATCACCACGATGTTGTCTATACGCCGCACTTTTTCGTTAGCGGAACGGAACTGTCGCCGGGGCAGGACGGGCTGCGCGACGAGGTAATCCGCGTGAACGCGCGTCCGGCGAAGGCCGAGATCCAATTGAACTCCAGCCGGACTTCGAACGGCGCGCTGATGATCGACGTGGTGGCCCATGCGCCAGAAGGTGTTGGCCCCGCCGCGCTGTATCTCGCGCTTGCGGAAAACGGCCTGGTGTCCAAAGTGCTGCGAGGCGAAAACGGCGGCTTGACGCTGACGCATGAGCACGTGGCGCGCACCTGGATCGGCCCCATCGTACTTACGAACGAGACGGCGCAAGTGCATCGTGAAATGCCGTTGCCGGGCGGCGCAGTTCCAGCGCAGTTGGAGCTTGTCGCCTTTGTCGAGGACGAGCACACGGGAAAGATACTGCAAGCGGTCGGTTCGCAGGCTTGCACACGAGCGGAAACACCCGTCTCGCGTGCGACGGAGTTTTCGGTGCCCGGATCCGAATCCCGTTCGAGCAATTCCACCAGGTCAACCCGGGACGACGGGTAACGGCTACGGCGCGTTGCCATTTCTGCAGCGAAAGAGCGCGGCTTCCTAGCCCGGACCACCGGCATATTTGCGGTTCATTCAACGAGAAGGAGTATCCATGAAAGCGATCACTGCAACGTCCTTGTCCATCTGCCTGCTGCTCGCCAGTGGCAGCGTACTGGCGCAAGACGCTATGACCAAGGACGCGACGACAAACGGGGCGATGAGCAAAGATGCGATGAAGAAAGATTCCACAACCAAAGGCGCAATGAGCAAGGACTCGATGAGCAAGGACTCGATGAGCAAGGATTCAATGAGCAAGGATTCAATGAGCAAGGATTCAATGAGCAAAGATGCGACGAAGAAGGATTCCACAACCAAAGGCGCAATGAGCAAAGATTCGATGAGCAAGGACTCGATGAGCAAGGACTCGATGGCAAAGTAGCCATCATGTTTTGCACCTTGCCCTAAACAACGTACGGAGGCCACCCATTCGATTCTTCCTCTCGGCTTCGAGTGGAAACCTGCAGGTAATGGCAAGCGATGTCGGGAACAGCACGCCGATTACGTATTGCACGGTAAGACGGTAGCGGCGGCAAGCCCGCCGCGGACCGGGTGGGTGGGCGAAGTCGAGATTGCGCAGTGATAGCTGCGCAAGTGGTAGCGCTGAATTGCGGGACGAGCCACTCGGGTCGATTTCCGCGGCGTAATCCTTCATCGAGTTAGGGCCAAGGTGCAGCACTCGCAAACGGACGTTCACGGCGAAATCGCAGATCCGTTCGCCGGCTAGGCACATCCCCCGGGGTGGCAGACGGTGGGCTCCGAATGCCCGCAACTCTTCTTCACTACTCCCTGCTGCTGCAACAAAGGGGAGGACAGGGCAGCTGGTGATACGGGTTCGCCAATGTGGGGTGTGCTCGCAAACTGGGTGGGGACCTCCTTACGCTTCCAGACCCGCCCCCGGATCCACTCGTGCA
>OMSW01000131.1:4970-5728 GCA_900290295.1 Burkholderiales bacterium | reverse complement strand
TGCATTGCACCAGCAATGCGCGCGCCGGCCTCATTTGAGGCCAATGGTCTGCTGCAACTTGCGTTGTTTGTCGGCCGCAAAGCGGATATCTAGACTCAAGCACGACGGCTCGGATGGCGCTTCTGGAGTATGCCGTCACTGACTAGGCGGCCTTCCACGAAGTTGCTGTCGTCACGATTGTCGATCATGGGATCGAATTGCCCATCTTCCCTGCCCACTGGCTGAAGACCTGGAGCGCAGTACACGACGAAGCGGCGAACGGCTTGCCGACCAGTGCGCGCTATGCGAATAATTTCGCGCCGGCCTCCAATGACTCAATTTGGCCGATCTCGGCGGTTGGCCAAAGCCGGAAGGCCGTAGGCATTTTCAGTGCCGCACTGCACCTCTTCGATTAAAACGCGTTTAGGGTCTTCGCGCCTGGCGTTTACCTCACGCGGTCTTCAACCAGTCCAGCGCCTTCACGTCGTCGGGAAAAGGGAAGTGCCTTACTTCGGCCGACGTAAAGTGCTTGCCAAGCAATTCCGCTAAGTTGGCGACCCGACTGTCTGTCACAATTGCTACGCGGTCGACCTTCTTGTGGTGCTCGCGGACAAAGTGCATGTGCGCGGTGAATCCCCCGAAGTTCTCCCATCCCGGAAATCCTCTCGTATGAATCAACACCCCGTGGAGTTTGGCGTGGTCGGAGAGATAGGAATCGACAGCAGCGCTAAGACCACTGAAGTCCTCCTTGCTTAGCGGCGCCTGGGGTTTGAGCACCA
>OMSW01000131.1:1547-4961 GCA_900290295.1 Burkholderiales bacterium | reverse complement strand
GGGGCCGCTGCTGGTGCGCCATCCAAACGAAGAGGCGTTCGCGACCCTACGGTCAATAGTCATTTTGGGCCTCTCGAGTTGGCGAGATCCGGTCGTCGAGTGCTGCTGATTTGGGAGACGCTACCGCCAGTTTTTCCCGTAAGCAGCCTTCCGGCCCTTGCCGATGACTGCATTTGGGAAAATCGGCCGCTGTTGTCCGCGTCCAGGCTTTTGTGGCCGCGCGCCAATCACATCGTCACCGGCCGCAATGCAGCGCACACGGGTCGTCCACGGCGCCAATGACCGGTGTCACACCCGAAGCTGCTCAATCGAGCCAGGTCGTCCCAAAGGCGGTGGCCGACCCAGAACGGACTCTGGCAACCCACAAAAGTGGCCGATTGGTCGCAAGTTCTCGACTGAGCCGTCCTGGGATCAAGCCTATTCCCGCAGCGCTAGTCGCACGCCCTTTTCGTCACTCGGTGCCTCGCCCTCCTTCATCAGGCGGGAGACTTCGTCTGACGGCATAGCGCAGCGTCCAGGTCTATGTGCACCGCCAAGGGAGTGGCGTTTAACACCGCAAATGGCAAAGGCGAACGGCGCGTGCCCTTGTCGACCAGCGCTCGCAATCGCTCTGCCGAGACTCCATGCGCACAGATCCGCACAAAGTGTTGTATGTCGCCAGGTCCGGCACTCGCGGGTTCTCCTTGCGCGCCCGCGATGCCGTGTATGCCGCGCACGTCCAACCAGCCGGTAACCCGTACGTCAAGCGCGGTCAACTCAATTCCCTCGGTCGCTGCGGCCAGTATGATCGAGGCCGCGGCGCAGGAAGAGAGCCCGGCCCTGAGCAGCCAGCTTGGCGTGGCGCCGACCCCGCTACCACCGAGTTCGAGCGGCATGTCAGTCTAAACCTGCATGCCGTTGGAATGGCTCGCCACTACCTGCGCGCCGCCCTGTCAATGAGCCGCGGCCGGAGCACCGTCAGAAAGGTCGAATTCTGGGCCGCGCTGCAGGACAGCCGCCACGCGCTGCAGAGCCTACGCGATGTTTTGCATGGTCGTGGTTGTCCTTTCCCGTGCGCCTTGATGCGAGAAATTAATTCCGGGTGCCTTGGTGCGCATGGTCAAGAGGCACGATAACTCACTGCCGTTCCATGTTCTGTTTCTCCTTGTGCACAGGCGGGGACGGTCCCGTAGCCAATGACAATTTCCCCTGGAATTTCGTAGGCCTCACCGCGCCGAAACTGCTCCACTGACCGCAGGTAATCAGCGCACACGGCCGCACGGGTCGTTTCATCAAAATGCGCGTAGGCCAGGGCAACTGGCCCGCCGAGAAAAATCGCGTCACACGCTTCCCCACCGTTGCTATAGCGAAACTTCATTGGTAGCCGTTCCGTGGATACGTCCTTCAGGCCCGCAGCCTCGAGCCCGTGGCACAGCGTATCGCCCGTTCCCATGCGAAAGAACAGCGGACATACCTCGGATTCGACATGGGCGTCGACAATAGGAAAAATATCGGCCCAGCCGCAGCGGTCGCGGCGCCCCCAAACCGAAACGACGACTCTTCCATTTGGGACGAGTTCTCCCGCGAGCGCGGAGATCGCGCGCTCCGGGTCCGGCATGTACATCAGCCCCAGACCGCACAGCCCAACCTCGAATTCAAGCCCCAATTTGGGTGGCTGTTCGCCATCGTTGCGTTCAAAGCGGCAGTTCGCAAGTCCCAGCGCCGAGGTGGCGGCACGCGCCGCCTCGAGCATTTTCTCGGAGATATCGGTACCGACGACCATCCCACTCCTGCCCACGCGGACCGCAGCTGCAATCGCCAGCACGCCCGTTCCGCAGGCGATGTCGAGCACGCGTTCCCCCGGCGCTATGGCTGCGCGCTCCAGCACCCGCTCTGTTGCGGGCCAGAGTCGGTGCAGCCAATGCTCCTCGTAGTGACCCACCGCGAGATCCCAGCCGTAGCGCTGGACTCGCCGTTGAAACCGCGCGTCCATCGCTACACCGTCGCGCTGCGCACGATCTTCGTCTCGCGGCGCAGCAACTGCGGTCTTCGGAAGACATCCACGTAGGGGCTGCGCGCGTCCGACTCATCGAGCACGCGCAAGATGTCGGCCTCGGGAGCGTCACTCTCCACTGTTACAACGTAGGTGATTCCGTTATAAGCGGGGACCGTGGCCACGCCGCAGAAGATGCCGCGCAAGTCCATGTCCGCCCGCAGCTCAATCTGCACACGGCCGATCGGCACCCCGAGCAGCGCGGCGCGCATCGAATATCCGATCGCGAGGCAGGAGGCAAGGCCACTGCGCACGTAGGTCCCGGGCGTGGGAGCCTTGGCCGTGCCGCCCAGCGTCTCCGGCATGTCGACCGCGAATTTCCACCCGTCCTCGGCGACTTCGCACAGGGTTCCCTCGCGCACGGTCGCCGTGGTGACCTTGTCCTGCTTCGCGAGGCTAGGGCGCTTGGCAAAGGCGTTCTCAGCGCGCGCGAGCGCGGCCTGCAAAATTTCTTGACCCATGTCGGTTTTTCCTTTCGATGTTGCGAAGGCCAGGTGTTCCACTCTCCCGGATGTCGAACCTGGGGCGCAGTTGGGAGTTTGGCGGAAGCGAGTCACACGGCCGTCCCGCAAAGCGTCAATCGGGCGTCAAACGCAGCGCGAGGGCACTCCTCTTAGAGTCCGAGAGATGCGGCGGGTCGGTCCAGAACTCGGCCGGCCCAGAGCCGGATCTCCCCGATTGCGAGCCGCGGGCGGATGCGCCTCGCCTCGGTGAGAGCCTTTACGGCCTCGGCCTCCTTGCCGAGCTTCGCCAGGACCAGGGCGAGGACGATCTGCGCCGGATAAAACTTCGAGTCGGCCCGGCAGGCACTCTGGGCCGCAGCGAGCGCTTCGTCGGGCTTTTCTAGGCGGATGAGCCCGCCGGCCAGCGCCGTAAGCCATACCGATCGGCGATAGTCGGTGGGGCTAATGCGCAGCCCGCGCCGCAGCGACTCCACGCCCGGTTCGTATTTCTGGCGCAGCAGCTGTGTGGCGCCGAGTGCACTCCAGGCCTGCGCGTTGTTCGGGTTTTCCTCGATCGCGCGCTCAAGCAGCGACAGGGCCCGTTCCGTATCACCGAGGTCCGCCAGAGCGCAGCCTGCACAGCCCAACACCTCAGACTTGGTCGGCTCCATCTCCAGCGCCATCTCCGCATCGGCTCGCGCCTCTTCCCGGGGAGCATCGCCTTTAAGCAATCCCCATCTTGAAGCCAGCGCCATGAGGAGCGCCTTCTGCGCGCGCGCCAGCGCGAGCTTTGGATCGAGTGCGATTGCCTCGCAGTACAGGCGCACCGAGGCTTCTACCGCGTCTTCGGACCAGCCAGCCGAGAACAGGGCGCTGCTCGCCTGGCGCATCTTGTCCCACGCAGTGTCGCCATCAGTTCGCTTGAGACCCTCCTTGGCC
>OMSW01000131.1:0-1537 GCA_900290295.1 Burkholderiales bacterium | reverse complement strand
GCCACACGCACACAACCCGGCTCGGGTTGGCGCAAGCTCCCGCTGATCAGGTATCGCACACGCAGCATTCGCGCAATGTGCTGAATATCGCCTGAATTCGGCTGCATGGCCGCAGCGACCCCAGGCTGCGCAACAACTTGGAATCCCGGCGTACGGGCGAGCTGGCTTCCGAGGTCTTCCACGATGCACTCGGCAAGCGTATTGAGCTCGGGTGTGTGCGCGTGATTGGCAAAGGGCAGTACCGAGATCCCAGGTAGGCCTTCCCTGCTTGCGCCGCGCGCACCGGGACTGGATCTGCGTATAGATTCGCACAGTTCCTGCGTCGCCGCGTCCGGTTCGACGCCGAGTTGCTTGCGCAACTGCTCGTTGCACTCCTGATATTGCGCCAGCGCCTCGCTTCGCCGACCCATAGCGTCGAGCGCGCGCATCAATGCACGGTGCGCCTCCTCGTTAGCGGGATCATCGTCCAGCCAGCGCCGCAGGATGCCAACGGCAGCTTCGTGTTCCTGCGCGTCCGCACACTGCGCGGCAAGCCGCGACATGGCCCCTGCAGCCAACTTCGCCAGCCGCACGCGCTCGGCGCGTAGCCACTCCTCGAACCCCTCCTCTTTCGGCGACAGATTATCGAGCAAGGGCCCTGTGTAGAGCGCCACGGCAGCCTCGATCTCCTTGCGGTCCGCGCTTCGCGCGAACTGCTGAAATTCGGTCGCATCGGCCTTGCAGATCAGCGTGTCCAGGGAAAGCGTCTCGTTGCTAGCGTCGACAATTCCGGCGTCGCGCCGCAAATTGCTCAGCAACTGGCGCAAGCTGTGCCGGGCGCGCTCCTCTGCTAGATCCCCCCAAAACATCGCCGCGATCCGTTCGCGCTTGACAGCGGCCGGACTGCTAAGCGCCAAAACGGCCAGCATGCCCTGCGCCTTACGCGAGGCGACGGTAATTTCCTTTCCGTCCTCATCCTCGAGGCGAAAGCCACCGAGCACTGTTAGGCGAAATCCTGACATCTCGTTTGCCCGACCTGTACACAAATAAAACGAAACTGATCTTCGACGGTTGGGGTGTACGCGAACCCAGTACACCGTGACCGCTTTCATCCTTCAAGCAGCGCCATTTTCTCCCCTCTTGCTGGCCTCGGCGAGCGACGGGTAAATAGACTAGCTTGAGGGACGAAGTCCATTCAAATTATTGGTGTACCAACTTTCGATCTGGCACAGTCATCACGCAACCATGACGCGAACGAGATCGACTGAACACCAGATCAGATTTTCGCCCCTAAAGAAGCTCTTCATAAACCTCTAAATGATCGAGGTTATTGCTTCGTGTCTGATGATAGTAGTTCGGGTTAAACCGCCAAGAGGCCAGACGCATCTTGGCGCGACCGAGTGAGCTACCACGGCGACGATTCAAGACAACTGGCAAGATGGCCTAGACTAGGTCGTGAAGGATCTCGGCAGCGCGATGAGCTTTCACCCGCGGCTGGCGATCGCGGAGATTCGGTTCCGGGTCGGCCGAGCCCTAGATCGACCCGCCGCATCCTTCG
>OMSW01000081.1 GCA_900290295.1 Burkholderiales bacterium | reverse complement strand
CCCCTTCCGCATCCATATAGGGCCACACCACGGCCGGGCCGAAGCGATTCGGCTCGGTCACGACCGCCGATTCAGGAACAAAAATCCACTCGCCGTGAAGCCGCACCCGATAGCGGCCCTCTTGCGTGTCCCAGTCGACGTCCTGGATGCTCACGCCGTCGGCGAAGGAACAGCACAAGCCTTTCCCGCTCGCGAGCTGATCGAACCAGGCATGCAGCGGCGAGTTGGCGTAGCGCCCGTCATCGCGCGCGGAAACGCTGCTCGGAACAAAAGCACTCATGCACAACGCCACAACCGCCAAAGCTGGACCGGTGAGTCTGTGCATCGTGGCCTCCAGATGATCGTTTTATGCGAACCAACAACGAGAAGGTCCGGCAGACCTGGAGAGAACGAACTTGTTTGCTCGCTGTTGTTGATCCGCATCGACTCATGGAAAGCAACTTCCGTGCCGTTTACCGAATCACGCCAATGGGAGAACATCATTCGTTAACAGAGAATGAACGCGTACGAAAACCGCGGCGCGCCAGCGACCAAGCCGGCGCGCGTTGAGCATGCCCGATCCGGCACTGGTGGTAACGGCGGAGTGCTAGCTGAAGAGCGCGATGAGTTCTTCCTCGCTCAGGGCGCGCAAGGCCGCGAGCGAATCGCTTAGCGCGGCGCGCGGCAAAGGCGGAGGCGGACCTAAAGGGACAGGCGATGTCGCATCGATCGCTGCTATTACTCCCGTGTCGGCTGCTGCCATGAGCGTAATCATGGCGTCGACGCGACGTGCCAAGGCGCGCAACGCCAAGACAATATCCGTGATGCGTTCTGCCGCCGGAACACTGGCGGCCGCCGGCACCCCGCTGGCAGCGACCTTGGCTTCGATCCGCGCGATCGCCGCCGCCAACTCGGTGAGATCGCGTTTGAACGCGGCGCGAACCTGTCGTGACGGATCGTGCAGCGCCGCTTCGAGGCGCGCGATCGTGCTGACGAGGATGTGCGAATCGGGGTGACGGTTGCGAATTGCATACTCAATCAGGAACCGGCGACCGCGCGTGGTTGCCATGATCTCCGCGTAAGCCGCATCGTAATCCGCATCGTTCGGCGGCGCGGCGGGAGCTTTCGACAAATAAGGATCGTTGGTCATGGTGCCCCGGTTGACGCCGATTCAAACAGCACAATGGCCGCGACCGCAACCGGATCGAGGCATCGTGATCTGGAGATACCCACAGGTTCGCCGCCCTCGGACGGCGTCGGGCCGGTTCAGCCCCAAAGCACCGGGTCGGGCGGATAAACAAGGCTGCCCTCATAGCGCAAGCCCTCGGCGCGATCCGAGGCGAGCAGCAACGGACCATCGAGATCGACCCAGCGCGCGCTCTGCGCCACCAGCATCGCCGGCGCCATCGCCAGCGACGTTGCGACCATGCAGCCGACCATGACGGCAAAGCCGCGCCGCTCCGCCTCCGCGGCGAGCGCCAGGGCCTCAGTGAGGCCGCCGGCCTTGTCGAGCTTGACATTGACGGCGTCGTACTTGCCGGCAAGCGCATCGAGCGAAGCACTGTCTTGCACGCTCTCATCGGCGCAGACCGGAATCGGGCGCCTGATGCGCGCGAGTGCTTCGTCGCGGCCCTCCGGAAGAGGCTGTTCGATGAGCGTAACGCCGGCGTCAGCGCAGGCGGCCAGGTTTGCCTCGAAATTGTCTGGATTCCAGCCCTCGTTGGCGTCGACGATCAGTTGGGCGCGCGGCGCGGCGCGGCGTACCGCCGCGATCCGCGTGCCGTCGTTGTCGCCGCCGAGCTTCACCTTGAGCAAGGGTCGCCATGCGGTCCGCTCGGCCGCCGCCGCCATCGCCGCTGGCGAGCCGAGCGAGATGGTATAGGCGGTGGTCAGCGGCCCAGGTCCGCTCAGGCCGGCCAATTCGTGGACACGCCGGCCGGTCTGCTTGGCGTTAACGTCCCAGTAAGCACAATCGAGTGCATTACGGGCAGCACCGGCGGGCATGGCGCGCTGTAGGGCGCCGCGGTCGAGGCCCCGCCGCAGCACCGGGCGTACGGCTTCGATCGCTGCCACAATGCCGTCCGGAGTTTCGCCGTAGCGTGCGTAGGGGACGGACTCGCCGCGGCCGCGGTGGGTGCCATCGCTCAGTTCGGCCACCACCACGACGGCTTCGGTCTTGCTGCCGCGGCTGATGGCGAAGACGCCGGCCAGCGGCCACCGCTCGATCCGGACGGAGAGTTCCATGCAAGGGGCAATATGACCGGGGATATCTCGCGGGCTCAAGGGTCG
>OMSW01000184.1:1016-1827 GCA_900290295.1 Burkholderiales bacterium | reverse complement strand
TACGAGACTGGTCCTTGCGGACCGCTGGTATCCGAGCAGCAAGTTTTGTTCGGCCTGCGGAACGAAGAACGAAGCGCTCGCGTTAAGCGATCGGACTTGGACGTGCACCGCTTGCGGCACGCACCACGACCGAGACCACAACGCAGCGATCAATCTGCAACGGCTCGCAACCGTAACTGCGCTACCCGCGGCGAAGCTCGCCAGCAATGGCGACACTGCGACAGGAAAGGTTCCTGCCGTAGACGGGAAAGTCACGCCTGTCAGGCACGAGTTCGGTCAACAAGACGCCTCGGGGCAGGAAAAGAACCGTGCGTACTTGTGCGCACCTTCTTGATAGCAGGAAAAGCCATGAGCGCAACAAGTAGTGTCGATCGCAAAACGAGCCGTACCGATCTCGTGCTAACACGGCTCTTCGACGCCCCGCGCGCACTCGTCTTCCAGGCCTGGACCGATCCGGCGCGCCTGGCGCTGTGGTGGGGGCCAAGCGGCTTCACCAATCCGGTCTGCGAAGTCGACGTGCGACCGGGCGGGGCGATCCGCATCGACATGCGCGGCCCCGATGGCACCGTCCATCCGATGACCGGCATCTACGAGGAGATCGTCGTGCCCGAGCGCCTGGTGTTCACCGCCGCTGCGCTGGACACAAAGGGCGATCCGCTGCTCGAAGTTCGCAACACCGTGATCTTTACCGAACGCGGCGGCAAGACGGAAATTGTCGTGCAGGCGCGCATGATCCGGATGACCGCGATTGGCGCCACCTATCTGGACGGGCAGGAAGCCGGTTGGAGCCAGAGCCTGGACCGCCTGGCGG
>OMSW01000184.1:0-1006 GCA_900290295.1 Burkholderiales bacterium | reverse complement strand
GCGCTGCTCGAGCGGCGGGAGGCCGAGCTGCGAGGCACTCCGCCAACGCCTGGCAGCCGGCGGGTCCGCGGTTTCACGAGGCAAAAAAGCGCGGCCCCGGAAACGCCAATTTGGGATATCGCGGGGCCCTCGCGCTAGCCGTACTGCGCTTGCCGCATTGCCATTTGCATCGCCGCCAACCGCTGCAAGTCCTTGATTATCCTGGCCGCAGGACGAGGCGCCGGCCGCAGCGCTGGGCCCCGGAGCTGCCGTAGCTTCCTTGCGCCGCCGGCGCTTGGTCGTCCGAACAGAGCGGGACTTCCGGCGGATTTCTCCGCAAGCCCTGGGCCGGTGCGGCCGAAAATGACGGGATCCCATGACGGGATCCCGTGTGACGCCAGAAAACAACACATCGTGCGCTCGGAAATTGCCACCGGTCGGAAAAAGACGAAAAGGCAGCGGCACCCGCCCTCATGCATTTGGCGCGCAGGCCGTAAAGACTATGTCGAACCCGATTGCCGTGTGCAAGGAATAGATCAGCGTGAACGACCGCTCGCCCCTGCTTGATAGTGCAACGATCGAAGTCGGCGTCGGCAGAAGCGGCGCCGCAGGCGCGTTTGACGCCGGCGCGGGCGCCGCAATTCAGGCACTTACGTCCATCGGCTGCCTGGAAATTTCCGTCGTCATCGTCTACGCATCCGCAACCCACGACCTGAAGGAGGCCCTGCGCGGTATCCACAGCGTCGTGGGCGACGCCCCCACCATCGGCACGACCACGGCCGGCGAAATCGAGACCGGATCGCACCAGCACAACATCGTGGTGGTGATACTTGCTTCCCCGTACCTGTCCGTGCGCTATGCGGTCGGCCATCGCGTCTCGACCGACTGGCAAGCCGCCGTCCAGGCCGTCCTCGATGCTCCGGAGCTGGCGCGCGCCTTGCCCGAGGACCTGGCGCGCCACGAGTACCAGACCCGTGAAGGCATCGCCCAGTTCGCGATGCTCTTCTCGCCGGGCAGCACGCAACGG
>OMSW01000177.1 GCA_900290295.1 Burkholderiales bacterium | reverse complement strand
GCTGGTGACAAACCACTTCTCGCCGTTGATGACGTATTGACCTGCCTCGAGCCGGGCGGTCGTCGTCATGGCACCGGGATCCGAGCCGGCCTCGGCTTCGGTGATGGCATAGCACTCGCAGCGCGCGCCGGTCATCAGGGGCTTGACGTAGCGCTCGATCTGCTGCGGCGTGCACGCCTCGAACATCCAGGCGTGTGCCTCGGAGGCGGACCAGCACAGGGCATTCGTGACGCGGCCAAGCTGCTCCCAGACCACCACCTGGTCGAGCTTGGGCAAGGCTAGGCCCCCATGCGCGAGCGGCGCGTCCATTCGGCTCAAGCCCAGTTCGATGGCGCGCGCCTTGTGCCGCGCGGCGACCTCGGGCGGCACCACGCCTTCGTGCAGCTCGGCGTACTCCTCGTAGGGAATCAGCTCCTGCTCGGCGTACTGGCGCGCCTTGCGCTGCCACTCCAGGGTCGCGGGGGAAAGTGGGTAGGCCATGCCTCGTTTCCTGTGTCCAGGCCAAGCTCGTACGGTGGGGGAGCCGCTTTTATTGAACGGTAATACAAAATAGAAACAGTCGCAACAATCCTCGGATGAGACCTTGCCAGCGCAGCCGTGGTCTCGCCATAGCAAGCTGCCTTGCCGTGGGCAAAACCGCAGGCCACATGCACCCACATTTTCCATGGGAGGCGCCCGTTCGCGACGATCGCCTGCGCCTCGCCAATCCTCCGGCACGACCGTCTGCACGCGCCACGATGGCCGCTGTGCTTTGGGGCTGCCGGACGAGCGGCCGCCTGCCGCGGCAGAGCGTTCCCGCTCGCCGGTTTGCCACTGTTGAACAGCCGTATTACTATTATGTTAAACGATTGTACAATATCGATCGGGGCGTGGCGGGGGCGGCGGCCGACTGGCGGCGCCCCGGGCATTACCGACCCGGACTCAGGGAGGTGCACCCGTGGGGACTCAGTTGGATGCGATTGTGGTCGGCGCCGGTCACAATGGCCTGGTGGCGGCCTGTTACCTGGCGCGCGCTGGGATGCGCGTGCAGGTGCTGGAACGCATGGGCTATGTCGGCGGCGCCGCGGTGAGCCGATCGTTGTACAAGGACTTCACCTACTCGAACTGCTCGTACGTGTGCAGCCTGCTGCGGCCCGAAATCATGCGTGGCTTGGAACTGCCGCGCTACGGCCTGCAGGTCATTCCGTACGAGGGCGGCGCCACGATGATGAGCAATGGCGATCATTTCGCCACCTATAGCAATCACGATGCCCTGCGCCGCGAGATCGCACGCCACTCCAAGCGCGATGCGGAGGCCTACGAGCGCTACTCCCGCGATGTGTTGCGCCAGTGCAAGTTCATCAAGCCGCTCTTGATGCACACGCCGCCCGACCCGACATCGTTTTTGCCGCGCGACATCCGGGAGCTGGTCTACCTCGGTCAGCGCTTTCACCGCTTGGGCGAGGCGCGCATGTACGACACCTTGCGCTTTTACACGATGAGCGCGGCGGATTTTCTCGAGGAGTACTTTGAATCCGAAATCATCAAGGCGCACCTGGCCGGCACTTCGATCATCGGTACCGCGCTGGGTCCGCGCTCGCCCGGCACGGCCTATGTGCTGTTGCATCACTACATGGGCGACATCGACGACGCGGTCGGCGCCTGGGGCTTTGCCCGTGGCGGCATGGGTGCGGTTTCCAACGCCCTGAGGGCTTCGTTCGAAGCCAGCGGGGGCAGCGTGCGCACGGACGCCGATGTCGATCAGATCCTCGTGCGCAACGGTCGGGCCTGCGGCGTTGTTCTGGCAAGCGGCGAGGAGATCAAGGCCGCAACGGTGGTCTCGAACATGGACGTCAAGCGTACCTTTCTTAAGACGGTCGACCCCAGCCACCTGCCCGGTGAATTCGTGAAGGCCGTGCGCAACTTCAAGATCCGCGGATCCTCCGGCAAGCTCAATATCGCGCTCGACAGCCTGCCCGAGTTTCCGGCTTTTCCGGCCGACTCGCCCTGCATCCGGGGCGACCTGCACATCACCGACACGATCGACATGGTCGAGCGGGCCTACGACGACTGGAAGGCCGGCCGGTGGTCGCAAAAGCCCTATGTCGACATGCTGCTGCCCTCGCTGATCGACCCCACCATGGCCCCCGACGGCAAGCACTACATGTCGGTGTTCGTCCAGTACGCGCCGTATACGCTGGCCGAGGGTGAATGGAACAGCGAGCGCCGGGAGGCGTTCGGCAATACCGTCATCGACGCCATCGCGGCGCACAGCCCCGGCTTCAGGGAAAAGATCCTGCACGCCGAGATCCGCACGCCCTGGGATATCGAAAACGAGGTCGGCTTGACCGAAGGCAACATCTTCCAGGGCGAACTTACGATGGACCAGCTGTTGTTCAATCGCCCCATCCCCGGTTACGCACAGTACCGCTCGCCCGTCGCAGGCCTGTACATGTGCGGCTCCAGCACCCATCCGGGCGGCGGCGTGATGGGCGCGCCC
>OMSW01000175.1:3957-4802 GCA_900290295.1 Burkholderiales bacterium | reverse complement strand
CGTTTACCTGACCTGGGCAGCAACCGCCGACCCGGGAGTGCAGGCGTAGCTTGCGAGCAGCATCAGAGCTGCAATGATGCGTGCAGGCGCATAGGAAAATGGAGCGTTACTTTGTTTCATCATTTATCTCCGTGGAAGCTTCAGGTCTGGCGCTCCACTCGATCTGGAACTACCCCATTTGAAGTGCGACTATGCTCGATTTGCGATGGGATTTCTGTTCGCTTGCCCACATAGCGTCGCATTTCTGTTCGATGGCGCACAGACGCCATTGCCAATGAGCTCATGCCCGGACGGATAGCGCGGCACTTGAGAGACACGGCCTCGCGTTGCGGTTTGTACTTCGTGTGCAGCGGAGCTTGTTCGTCACATTGATTGTGCGATGGCGTACAGACCGTCCTGCGTGGATTCCGATAAGGTAAGCCGTTGAAGCGGCGGGATCCATCAGGAGCTTTGCCCATGGTGGCGGGCTGCAAGTGCCGCTATCAAAACAGAGAAATGTTCATGGGCAAGGGTTTTTGCGCTCGCGCAGCTCGATGAGGTGACGCGACCGCGGAATGCGAGGCCCTCTAAGGAACCACAACAGGGACTGGGGCGAGCTCTAAAGAACCGACCCGAGGCTGCGGAAGAACACGGCTGGGAGCACCGGTGAACCGGTGCGCGTCAAACGTACGTAAAAGACTGGACGAATTGGGCAAGTTCGCCGGATTGCTGTGATGATGAACCGATTCCGAGCTGCGGTTGTCCTGATGGTCCTTGGTGCCCTCGGTGGATGCGCGTCGCTTCCGCCTGGCTCCGACCTCCCTAAAACCGCATCTGCGGCGTTTGCTCATCCAGAGAAGACCAGG
>OMSW01000175.1:0-3947 GCA_900290295.1 Burkholderiales bacterium | reverse complement strand
TTCGCATCATTCCGGTGGGCGCCGACGGGTTCCTGATTCGTATGCAGATGATCCACGCGGCAGAGCAAAGCATTGATCTGCAATACTTTATCTTCCAAGGGGACAATACCGGCCGGCTGCTGACCGGCGCCGTGCTGCGTGCCGCCGATCGCGGTGTGCGCGTGCGAATACTGATCGACGACGGAGAAACGACTACCGGCGATGAGCAGATCACGGCGCTCGAAGCCCATGCGTCCGTCCAAATTCGGATCTTCAATCCATTCGCCTATCGTGGCCATTCGAGCCTGATTCGCGCGGCGGAGTTCACCTTCAACTCCTCCCGCCTCGATTACCGGATGCACAATAAATTGCTCGTTGTGGACAATGCCATTGCTCTTATCGGCGGGCGCAATATCGGCGATCAGTACTTTCAGATCGACCCTGATGGCCAATTCGCCGACGACGACGTTTTTTCCGCGGGTCCCATTGTCCAGCAGCTCTCGGCAAGCTTCGACGAGTATTGGAACAGCGACCTGTCGATTCCCGCCGAGTCGCTTTCCGGTGGAAAATCATCGCATGCTGTTCTGAATGAGCATCGCGAGGAATTGAAGGAAGAGAGCCGGGAGGCGAAGGCCGACGGTGTCGATTACGTGAAGCGCGTTGCGACCGGCGAGCCGTTCGAGGGGATCATTTCCGGCCGCCTGCCATTGATCTGGGCGCACGCGGAGGTGGTCTGCGACAGCCCCGACAAGAAAAAAGTGGAAGCTGGCGCGATGGTGGGCAGGCTGATGCGTCGACCGGTGGCCAATGCCGCTCGCGCGGTGCAGTCCGAATTGCTGATGGTCACGCCCTACCTGATACCTGGGACAGGAGGAATGAAGTTATTCGAAGACCTGCGCCAGCGCAACGTACGGGTCCGCATCCTGACCAACTCATTGGAATCATCGACGGTGTTGTTGGCGCAGTCCGGGTATATGCGCTATCGGCAACGACTTCTCGAGGATGGTGTGGAGCTCTACGAGATCCGCTCGCTTCTCGGTAACACCAAGGGCAGCGGGCAGACGGCCGCAATATCGCGGAACGGCAATTACTCCTTGCACGGAAAGCTGTTTGTATTTGATCGTCAGAGAATATTCATTGGTTCGATGAATTTCGATCAGCGATCGATGCATCTGAACACCGAGATCGGCTTGCTCATCGACAGTTCTGCCCTGGCCCAGCAGATTGCCGCACGCTTCGAAGCCATGGTACAGCCGGTCAATTCCTACATGCTCGCCTTGCGTAGGAACGACGCGCGGGATTCGACAAGTCTGGTTTGGCGCACGGAGGAGGGCGGTATTGTCGTTGAATATGACAGCGAGCCCGCACGCAGTAGCTGGCAAAGAGTCGAGGCGAACCTCCTGTCTCTGCTGCCACTGGATAGGGAGCTATAAATCGTGAGTCTTAGTCGACCTTCTTGACGAGAATTGTGCTCGTGACCACGGTTACCCCATCAGTTTTGCGCGCCATTGCCATCGCTCGATCGGCTTCCTTCTGGGTATTGGCCATTCCAGTCAAATACACTGCACCGTTGTCGTCGGTATCGACGTCAATATGCCATTTTTTCATCGGCGAGCTTGGCCTTGTGAGGCAGATGCCCTGGCTGCGCAGGGCGTTTTGTTTCCCATATGTTTGGCAGCGTACAGACGCAGCTGGGAATTTGGTGCAGATTTCACCGATGCGTAACCAACGGCCGACCAGCACCATCATGGATGACAATCAATTTTCCTTCGAAACGACCCAGGAATTTCATCGACGCGTTGCAGGGACGGTCGAGGCCGTTCAAGCCGGCATCTGGAAAGCCGGAGTGCACGATCTGCTTGGCTATGCCACCGACTTTGGATTTGGTCAGAAGCATGGGGTACAGACCCTGGTCCTGAAAACGAGGCGCAAGTCCGCGTACTTGCGCTTGCATTGGGACACCATCTTGGGAGACAGCAGCGCGGATCGGCAAATCGTTGACGACGCGATCCGAAGCGCCATTACGGAGTTGGGCTGACGTGCACCGGGTGGCTACGACCGTTACGACTCGGCCCGGCGGTTCGCAGCGTGGCCGGTCGCTTTCAAATCCCCCAGCGCAGGGCCGCCGTGCGTACGGGTGCATCCCAGAGTTCGGCCAGGCGGTCATCGAGCGCGCTCAGCGTCAGCGAACACCCGGCCATGTCCAGTGAAGTGACGTAGCTGCCGACGAGACTGCGCGCGACTTTCAGGCCGCGCTTTTTCAGTTGACGGCGGGCGGCGTGGTAAACCAGGTACAGCTCCACCAGGGGCGTCCCGCCAAAGCCATTTACGAAGAGCAGCAGCGGTCGATCGGGCTGCGGCGCCAGGTCCGACACAATCGCCTCGACGAGTTCCTCGATAAGGACATCGGCTGGGGCCAGCGCCACCCGGCGGCGGCCCGGCTCGCCGTGGATGCCCACACCCATCTCGATTTCCGCATTCCCAAGGGCAAACGTCGGCTGGCCGACCGCGGGCACGGTGCAGCTTGTCAGCGCAACGCCCATCGAGCGCGTCGCCGCATTAACGGCCTCTCCCAGTCTCACGAGCTCGTCGAGCGTGGCTCCTCGCTCGGCTTCGGCGCCAACCATTTTCTCCACGACGAGCGTGCCGGCTATGCCGCGCCTGCCGGTCGTGTACGTCGAATTCTGCACGGCAACGTCGTCGTCTGTCCGGATGGTGGCGACCGGCATCTCGCACAACTCGGCCGCCATCGAGAAATTCATGACGTCGCCCTCGTAGTTCTTGACGATGAATAGGGCGCCGGGCTTTGCGCTGACCCGCTGCGCGGCAGCCACCATCTGATCTGGTGTCGGGGATGTGAATACGGGGCCCGGGCATGCGGCATCGAGCATTCCCGGACCCACGAACCCGGCGTGCAAGGGCTCGTGTCCGCTACCGCCTCCCGAGATCAACGCGACCTTGTCGGAACGGCGCTCCTTGCGTGCGACGTAACGAAATTCCGGATCGAGTTCCAGCAGATCGCCATGACAGCCCACCAGTCCCTCCAGACTCTCGTGGACCAGGTCGTCGATTCGATTGATGAATTTTTTCATGGCGTGTCTCCTATGCAAACTCGTATTAGTCTTCTTCGAGCAGGCGGCCGATTCGCAAGGCCACCTCCGTGAGCAGGTCCTCAAGGTGCCCATTGCGCTCCGCATGATGCAGGTCCGGGACCTTGAGCTGGATCTCGCGCCAGCGTGCGCCTTTGCCGGCTCGCGGCACGCGGTTCGGATGTGCCGCGGCATATGTCTCGAGGAAGCTGCGCTTCTGCGCCGGAGAAAAGTGACAGACTTCGAAAATACGTTCGACGTGACGCGCCGGGATCGGCACGCGGTACGCCGGGTTGGTGATCTGGGAAATGAAGCTGCGGTTCTTACCCAGTTCCTCCGCCAGGCGCAGCCGGGTGCCCGACGGTCTCTTCTCCAGGACCTCTTGCAGCACACGTTTGTACTGGGCAACGGCCGACAGATCGACGAGCTTATTCAATTGGAGGCGGACTCCGGCAATTCGCCCGAAAAACCGGCGATGGCGCTCCGCACGGCGGCCTGTGCCGCAGGCGCCAATGATAGCGCGCGCAGCCCGGTCGCAAGGAGTGCGGGAATGCAACGCGGGTCGGCGGCCATGTCGCCACACAGGCTGACGTCGATGTTGCGTGCGCTGGCATGAGTGACCACGTGTCGGATGAGGCCCAACGCGGCCAGACGCAATGGGTCCTGCAAGGACGCGAGCTGCCCGGACTCGCGGCTCGCCGCCGTCAGATACTGTACGAGATCGTTGGAACCGATCGAAAGAAAGTCCGCCTCGAAATCCTGGATCGATAGCGCGGCGAGCGGCACTTCAACCATCATGCCCAGCGCAGGCCGCGCGTGCGCGCACTGATCAGCGATGGCGCACGATCGATCACGCTGGCGCGGATGATCGAAAACGCC
>OMSW01000231.1 GCA_900290295.1 Burkholderiales bacterium | reverse complement strand
GGCAGCGACGCGCTCTGATTTTCCGCGCGGGGAGAGGCGCGACGCGGCTCGCGCAGGCCGTCCGATCAACGCAGATCAAGTCTCGAGAAATACTATTCGTTGTAGTAGCGGTTCGTGAAATTCTCAGAGCGAAATCGGACGTGTTGGTCGGCATTTTTTCCACATGTAAGCAGTCATGTAAGCAAATTGGATCAATCCCGATGCCTCTGCGGGTTGCAAATTTGGGCCTTTTCCCCCAGGCTAATGGAGTCGAACTAGCTGCGCCGATTGTCGGCCGGGGCCGAGGAGCTCGCGAGCGGGGAACTTTCCTGGCGCAGTATCGCGCAACGCACGGCAGCGGTTTACAGTACAGCCTGTGCCGTTTCGCGCGGCAGAGCCAGGCCGTCGTAGATGAACAGCCGAAGGTCCCGCCGAGACAGGTAAGCGCGGANNGAAGATGCCGATGCGGTCGCCAGAGTTAAGCTCGTGTATCCCTTCAAGGTGCTGCCGGAACGAGGACGCAGCATCGAGGTGGCTACTGGCGTTCGCTGGATACGCATGCCACTGCCCTTCGTCCTGAACCATATCAACCTGTGGGCCATCGACGACGATGACGGCTGGGCCGTCGTCGACACCGGGCTACAAACCGACGACACCATGCTGGCCTGGCGCGAGCTGTTCGCTACGGCACCGGACGAACGCCCTATGTCCCGGGTATTCGTCACACACATGCATCCCGACCATGTTGGCATGGCCGGCTGGCTAACACGCAAGTTCGGCATTCGCCTATGGATGACGCGACTCGAGTACCTCACCTGCCGGGTCATGGTCTCCGACACCGGGCGAGAAGCGCCGACGGACGGGACCGAGTTCTATCGCCGTGCCGGCTGGAGTGCGTCGGCCATCGAAACCTATCGCGCGCGTTTCGGAAATTTCGGCAAGTATATCCACGCGCTGCCGGACAGCTATCGCCGCTTGCTCGACGGCGAAGAGCTACAAATCGGGGCGCACGCCTGGCGCGTCGTTGTTGGTAATGGCCATTCCCCCGAGCACGCCTGCCTGTACTGCCCCGCGCTACGGGTCCTGATCTCCGGCGACCAAGTGCTGCCCAGGATCTCGTCGAACGTATCGGTGTACCCGACGGAGCCGGATGCCAATCCGATGAGCGACTGGTATGCATCGCTGGCGAAAGTCAGACGAGAAGTTCCCGACGACGTGCTAGTGCTTCCGTCGCACAACGAGTGCTTCCGCGGCCTGCACGCTCGGATCGATTCCCTGAAGGAGGGGCAAGATCGAGCCATCGAGCGACTGCGACTGAGTTTGATCGAACCCAAGCGAGCGGTCGACGTTTTTGGCCCGCTTTTTTCTCGCGATATCAGCGATACAAACGTCGGCTTGCTCAGCATGGCCACCGGCGAAAGCGTCGCCTGCTTGAACTATCTTGTGCATCGGGGGGAGGTCTGCAGCGAAATCGACTCCGATGGGGTGGCCTGGTACCGCCTGGCGGAGGCATCGTCTACGCGGTCACCCGCACGGTGACGCCTCTGGTGCTCGAGCGCAACTTGCACAAGCAAATCCGCTCAACGCGGCGGATGC
>OMSW01000196.1:649-3559 GCA_900290295.1 Burkholderiales bacterium | reverse complement strand
CGGCTTGAATTCTCGGATACCGTAGCAAACGCCGCGCCAGCAAGGCATTGGGGGATGGCGCTGGTGCGGTATCGGGCGAGCGCGACCTGCCGCACGCGGCGAGAACCGCGCCGCAGGTCCGATAATGGAGAGTGCGCGCACGTTCCGTTGCCGCAGCAAACGACTGCAATTACGCCTGTCCGCATTAAATCAGTGTAGCGCTATCCGCGGCACCTCATCGCGAATGCGCTGTGCCAGCGCCACCGAGTTGAGCCCTGTCAGGTCCCTGCCGATCGCTGCCGTCAACACCTTTTTGGCCTGCTGGCTCAAATGCGCCTTGATACGCCCCAAAAACGGCGACGAAGCCAATACCACCAACGCACTGCAGCGCTGCGCCGCAATCCCGGCATTGAGGAACTGCGCCAGGTCGCGGGCAAATTCCTCGCGAACCTTCGCACGCGGCCCCGCGCGTTCGCTGAAGCTCGTGCTGCCGCGACCGTGTCCCATTTCCTCGTATCCCGAACGGTCGGTCTCAAGATCCACGCCCTTATAACGTGCCTGGGGACATTCAAAGCTGCTCAATAGCTCCAGCGAGCCGGTCGCTCCGAGACGCTCGAAACAGCGGGCGTGTGAGGCGTTTGCGACCAGTATCCATGTGTGTTTCATCCGGCCCTCCAATTCAAAAAAACGTTGTCACGGAACACGCCTACGAACCGATGCGGATCCAACTCCGGCCATCATCATGGACCGCAGTGTGGATTTTTTTTTGATGCTGCGCAATAAGCCGTACGACGCTCCAGCTCCTCGTTGCGCCGTTAGCGGCGCGCCCGCACCGTCGACCGGACAGGCGTGTCCGCGGGCTTGTGCATGCTGCCCCTGCGGTTCATGATCCGTGTCAAATCCTGCTCGCTACCCAGTGACATCATGCAAATGTAGTGCAAGGAGTGCTCGAGTTCGGATCCGCTAGCACGAGCAAAGAATATCGGAGATACCTCATGAAGACTTCACCTGCCTCAGAGACCCGCGCTCGCAGGCGCGCAAGTTCACCACACAAGCAAGCGCATCCGCACAGTGTGTCCATCCCGGAAGCACGGCGGGTGGGCGATTCGGATCCCGACCGCCCCTTCGAGGAAGGAGCACACGACGAGATCGACCCCGATCTGCGGCACCGCCTCATCAGCGAAGCGGCCTTCGAAATGTACGCCAGCCGTGGTTTTGTGGACGGATACGACGTGGAGGACTGGGTGAACGCGGAGGCCCGCGTCGACCATTTGCTGCTAAATCCGCAATTTGAAAAGGACCCCGGGGGCAAGAACGCGGCGTAGCACGAGCCGCCGCACGCGCCGGCCCGCAGTTCACTTCCAGTGCAATATGCGTGGCTCCCTGCGCGGGCTGGGCTCGCCGGCACTTACCGGAACGCCCGCGATGATGGGCACCACGACCGTGTACGAAGGCGGAATATCCAGCTCGCGCTTGACCTCCTCCTGATTCAGGGCTGCCACCGCCGAGCCGATCACGCAGGCCCCCAAGCCCGCCGCGTGCGCGGCCAGCAAGACGTTCTCCGCAGCGAGCCAGCAATCGGCGGCGACGTACGGAGCGACTGCCAAACCGCACAGTAGGATCAGCGTTCCGGCGTTGTAGAAGATATTGAAGTCCGGATCGGCAAGGATGTTCGCGCCGTGCCCGGTGCGTTCAACGTGCTGGCGCTGCGCTTCGTCCAGAAAAAGCGGCTTTGCCCGGTCCGAAATGCGTTTCAATAGCGCTTTGTCCTGCACCACCACGAATGCCCAAGGTTCCTGGTCAATCGCCGCTGGCGCCCGGACCGCAGCGAACAGCAGGCTTAGTATCTGCTGGCGGTTGAGCATATTGGGTTTGAAGTTGCGCACCGAATGGCGGCCACCCAGGGCCGCGGCAAGCGGCATCGGGAATGGCAGATCGCTGACAACGCTCATGGTTCGCTCCGGATGAAAAAGCTGCAGCCTACTTCCCGATGCGATGCCCCGATTTGATATAGACGAAGTGATCTGGCGAATACCTTACCTGCAATGGACCCATGTCAAAGGAACGGCACAAGATTGACAACCGGTTCTGGGGATTGCCGCGACCGTGCCGGACAATGACCGAGGCGACGAGAGCTGTCGTAGACCGCTGCCCGCGTGCCATTGGTCGTTCGCACCTTGCCGGGAGGCTCTACAATGGCCAAGGGTTTTGGATGGGCATTCATTAGTGGATGGGCAAAAATGGAGGTACATCAATGGAAGCGACACGAGAAAAACTAGTCACCGATATCAAGACCTTGCTGGCAGACGCCGAGGCGCTCTTTCGGCAAGCCGCCGAGGGTAGCGGGCAACAGGCCCAGGAGCTGCGCCGGCGCGCCGAGGCCGCGCTAGAGCAAGCCCGCGCCCGACTTGAAACCATCCAGGACGATTTCGTCCGTCGGGCCCGCGACACGGCATATGCGACGGACGAATGGGTCCATCACAATCCATGGAGTTCGATTGGGCTGGGGGCTGGACTCGGCTTGCTGATCGGTTTTCTCATCGCGCGCCGCTAGGCGCAAAATGGCTTTCTTGCCGCGCCCATGATAGAGGCCTTGCGCAGTGCCGGAGCCTCGGCCCTGGCACTGTTGCTGACGCGGGCGGAGTTTGCCAGCGTCGAACTCTCGCTCGCACGTGCGCAGATCCTGCGCTGGCTGCTTTCGGCCCTGGTAGCGTGCGTACTCGCGATGCTTGGCTTGATCGCGCTCAGCGCGATGATCGTGGCTGCGCTCTGGGAGCGCCTCGGCTGGTATTCGGTGGCCTTGCTCGCCGTGCTGTACTGCGCTTCGGCGGCCCTGCTTGTTGCCAGGCTTTTGCGCGAGGCTGCCACCTTGCCACCGTTGCTTGCTGAGACCTTCGCCGAGCTCGCCAAGGATCGCGAGGCGATATTCGG
>OMSW01000196.1:0-639 GCA_900290295.1 Burkholderiales bacterium | reverse complement strand
CGAGCGCTTGGAACTGCTGCGGGCACGCGCTGCCCTTCATCGTGTCGGGCTGGTAGTGGCCCGCGAGGATCTGCGTCGCAGTACCGCGGGTCTGCGCCGCGGCGCGGGGGTTGCGATGGCGATCATGCGCGCGATCTCCGGACGCTGGCCGCACGCGGCTACGGACGGCGCGTCGGATTTCCTGCAAAAAGCGAAATGGGTGATTCCCGTAGCAACTGCACTCGCCGTCGGGCCGCGGGCCCGTCGCTTGGTGCGCCGCCTGGGGACAGCGCTTGCCGCCGCAGCGCTGGCCATCGGGGCGTTGCGTTTCCTGCTCCGCGCCGAACGCCCGCGCTAGTTGTAATCTGGCAATCGTGTGCGCTGGCAATCATGGCCCCAGGCGCGCCATCGCAAGCACGAGAGCTGGGGCAAAGCATCTGGCTCGCCTACTGGGATCGTGGTCTGATCGAGAGCGGCCGAATTGCGCAGCTCATCGCGGAAGCCGGTGCGCAGCGGCTCGCCGCCCGCCCTCGCGCCTAGAGGCCTCGGAGCGAATTCGGGAAATTTGCCAGGCCCTCGCTTTTTCTAGGCACGCCTTCGCGAAAATCGGCGAGCACCGGCGATGCGTGCAGGTATCCTGTCGATTGGAATTTGACCGCA
>OMSW01000172.1 GCA_900290295.1 Burkholderiales bacterium | reverse complement strand
GTAGCCGCAGCACGAACACGTTTTGCTACTCGGGAACCACCGATCGGCCACGAACACTACGCCCCCGAGTCGCGCGGCCTTGTAATCCAACTGCCGCCGGAACTCGAAGAATCCCATGTCCGATACCGCTCGCGACAATCGGCAATTGCTCACCATCCCGCTCACGTTCAGATCCTCGATGCCGATTACAGAAAACCGGCGAGTCAGATCCGTAGTAAGTTGATGCAACGAGTCCGCGCGCACGTTTGCGATCCTGGCGTGAAGCTTTGCCAGTTTTGCTCGGGCCTTCTTGCGGTTGGCCGATCCTTTGACCTTGCGCGAGAGCGACCGCGACAAGCGCCGTAGCCGGCCCAGGAGCGCCTTGTGGGCTTTCGGGCCGACGATCCTTTCTCCCGTGGACAACGTCGCCAGCGTCGTGACGCCCAGATCTACACCGACCGCGCCGTGGTTTTTGGCTTGCGGTAGATGCTCCGGAGTATCGATTGTGATGCTGACGAACCATCTATCGGCTACACGGGAGACCGTAGCCGACAAAATCTTGCCCGAAAAGCGCAGCGACTCGCGCATCCGTACCCATCCGAGGACAGGAATGCGAACGCGCTTACCTTCGATCTGCAACTGGTCGTTGGTGACCGTGAATCGATCGCGCACGCCCTTCTTGCGAAATTTCGGATAGCAAGCGCGGCCCGCGAAGAAGTTCTTGAACGCGACACCGAGTTGCATGATCGCCATCTGTGGCGCGTTTTTCGTGACCTCGGTCATCCATGGGAACTGCTCGCGCTTGATCGCGTTTAATTGGCGACGCAGAGCGCCCTCCGAGGGTCGTGGCTGCGTCGGGTCGGCCTTGTGGGCCTCGTACTGCCGCCCCCACTCGGCGAGCGCCCAGTTATAAGCAAACCGCGCCGTGCCAGCCGCCCGAGCCAGATGGGTCGCCTGGAACTTGTTCGGATCGAGCGCGATCTTGTGGGCCGTGATCATGATGCTTCGACGGCATTCTTCACGTTGTCGAGCAACTTCTAATTCTTACGCGACCGGCTGCCGTACAGGACTTCGTTTAGTAGGCGCTTCAGGCCCTTCTTTTGGTAGTTTATGCCTGTTGCTCGACACGCGAGCATAGGCGACGGTCTTGCGGGCATGATTCTTCGCCGCTCAATATAACTCGGAGCGCATCTTGGCGGCGTCATATCGCCGATGAGCGCCTTCAGTTCGCTCTGGCACAAGGCGACCGATCGCCTCCCAACGCCGTAGCGTGGTAATCGAGACACCCAACAGTTTGGCGGCGTCGCCTAAGCCGATATATCTGTCCATTTTGGCGAGGTTAGCTAGGATTTGGACAGATTACTATCGAACTGTTCGAACCCCTCGCACGTGCCTCTATCCGATCGAGCTTGCCGGGTCAGCGGGTAATGGAATGAAGCGTCAATTGCACGCCGTAATCTTGAATTCCACCCGCCGATCGAGCGCGTCGCGCACGTCATCTGTGCCCGTTCCCACGATGTTTTCGCGAGAGCCCACACCCGATGACTTGGTGCGATTCGCGAGATCTGGTGCCTCGGATTCCAGGCGCAGCTTGATGTAGGCCGCGCGCGATTGCGACAGACGATCGTTGAACGAATCCGTCCCGGTCCTGCTCGTGTGACCGACGACAACCATGCAGACTTTCGCGCTATCCGCCTGGTGAGCAATCTGTCGTAGCCACAAGCCGTAGGGGCCGCTGAGCTTGGTGTCGGACCAGAAATCGGTGGTGCCGGGATTGAACAGGAATTTCACGCCCAGGTCGTTATTGGCGATGCCCATTGCAACGACCTTGCCAAAGGCTTGCTCGGCATCGGCAGTCCGGCCCAGCTTCCAGTTCGCCAAGTAGACGCCGTTCAGCACCCGCAGCTGGTCTCCGCCGGGCATCGCGGCGGCCTTCTTGTACAGGTCCAGTGCACTTTGATATTGCTCGCCGTTGTAGGCATTGGTTGCTTCGCTGATCAGCGTCGAGGTGCCGAGATTCTCGATGTATTTCGGGTCTGCTGGCTTGCCTGGCGGTGTTTC
>OMSW01000171.1 GCA_900290295.1 Burkholderiales bacterium | reverse complement strand
GCAGCAGTGACCAAGAAAGCGGCCTGAAACCGCAGACTGGCCGCCGTCCCCCCACAGGCGCCGGTCAGGCTATCGCGACTCGCGATAGCTCCACGGCGGGAGGCGAGGGCGCCGAGAGGCGCCCCCGCCGAAGGCTGGGTAACTGCATAAGCTAGGGGACAAACCATGGATGTTCGTAATAAAACAGTTGTGGTGACCGGCGCGGGGCGAGGCATTGGTCAGGCGATCGCCTTGAAACTCGCTCGTCACGGTGCAGATATCGCCCTGTTCGATGTGAATGCCGCCGACCTCGAGGCGACGGCTGCGCTCTGTGCGGCCGAGGCGGTGCAGGCACGCGGTTACCGCGTGAATGTCGCCGACGAAGAAGACGTCTCCGCCGCCATGACGCGTGTCGCGGCGGACTTCGGTCGCTTGGACGGGCTCGTAAACAATGCCGGGATCGTGCGCGACGCCTTGCTGGTGAAAGTGAAAGACGGCGCGGTGATCGGACGCATGGCGATGGATCAGTGGAACGCGGTCATCAGCGTGAATCTCAGTGGTGTATTCCTGTGCGCGCGTGAAGCCGCTGCGCACATGATCGAGCTCGGCAACGGCGGCGTGATCGTCAATATTTCCAGCATCTCACGTGTCGGCAACGCTGGGCAGAGTAACTATAGTGCCGCCAAGGCCGGGGTCGCGTCCATGGGCGTGGTGTGGGCCAAGGAGCTCGCGCGCTACGGCATCCGCGTCGGTTCGATTGCGCCCGGCTTCACGCACACCGAGATCCTCGCCTCCATGCGTCCGGAAGTGCTGGACAAACTCACGGCGCCGGTGCCGCTAAAGCGCCTGGGGCGACCCGAGGAAATCGCTCATGCCGTGCTGTTTATATTCGAGAACGATTTCTTTACCGGCCGCTGCCTCGATGTGGACGGAGGCTTGCGGCTCTGAGGCCAACCGCTGTGCCTCAAGGCCGAGCGCACCGCAGATCCGACTGCTCGCCCAGACGACGCGCGCAACCGAGGCCAACAGCAGACCATCCGTCGGGCTGTCGCGACCGACATCGGCCGGATCGAGCCCCGGGCGCGATAATCCAAGACGCGCCATTACCAGCGCCTCGACCGCTTCGGCTTCGTATTCGCAGACCGTGCAATAGAGGTCCGGGCGCACGCCCCGATGTGCCAACCAGTGCGCCAGTTCGTGCACGAGCGTCAGCAGTTCCTGCTCTGGAGTCAGGCCTGCGCGCAGTGTAATGAGGTCGCGCGACACTCGGCCATGCACGCACTCGGGCAAACTCGTGCGCACCAGGCGAGCGCCGTTGCGCTCAACGTAGGCCTCTAGAGACCGGATGTGGTTGAGGATCGCTGTCACCGCACGACCCCGTTTTGGCAGCAGCCGCCATCATGCGCTCGAATATTGCGAGCCGTCGACTCGGCGCACTTAACTAGGCCCCATTCGTGTAAAAACTACCCATAGCGATCATTGAGGCAGATTGGTGGGGGGCCCCTGGCTCGGCGACAGGATCAGCGAGTGCCTCGCTAAGTTTCGTAACGCGAGTCGAGGAGATAGAAATTAGTGCGTGCTGTTTTTGTTCAGTTCTTTCGTGAGGCGGTAGGCCATCCCCGCGAGTAAGGCGACGGCGGTAGCCAGAGCCGCCCAGAGAATGCCGGTCTTCCAGGGAAATGCCGCGGTAGAGGCCATCAACCGAGCTTCGCCTCCCAGTAATATCGGGGCGGCGACAGTCGCGTGAACGGGGATAACAGTCACGGGGAGTTGCGGCCAATGGCGTGACAACCCCGATGACAGATCTGCTGCCATACGCCAGGGTGAATGGGCCAGGCCCACGGGCTAGAAACACCAACTGCGGCGCTCGCCATCCAGCCTCAAGGCGTAGAACACCGTGGCCTATTGCAGTGGATCGGCACGAGACAGGAATTCGGCAAGCTCCGCGGTGGGGGAACTTCCTGATTGGCTGACATCGAGGGAGAGCCCGGTGCATATCGAAAGGTGCACGCCGGGTTCGGCGAGGGACGTCCGGAAACTACAGCAGTCCCAGCACTGCCGCTCGCACGGCCGCCGCGGTCTTGTTGCTGGCATTGAGTTTCTTGACCACGTTGCCGATATGAAACGTCACAGTGCGCGTTGACAGGCCCATGATCACGGAGATCTCTGCGGTCGTCTTACCTTCAGCAGTCCAGCGGATGACGGTCGTCTCCTGCGAGGAAAGGCGGATGTTGGCCTCCGGCACCAGTTTCTTGATCAGCACACGTGTCATTGCAATATGCGCGATCTGCGTCAACCACGAAAGACGCATGTTCTTGTCCTGCATTTCCGCGTCGCTGAGTTCTTCATGCGAGCGGGCGACCGTGAACATGCCGAGCGTCCCGCTCGCGTCTCGGCAAGGTTGGGCCCAGCCGTAGCGCAAACCGTGT
>OMSW01000180.1 GCA_900290295.1 Burkholderiales bacterium | reverse complement strand
CGCCCATTAGCTGTCTTATGGGCAGATCCAGTAATGGGGAGCTGGCGTGCCGCCATCGGCATTTTTCGGTGAATTGTAGCGCTCTTTGTCTCCATAACAGCGTGGTCCTGCGCCTCCGTCGGGTCGGCCACCGATGGCCGGTCACAAACGGGGACGAACATGTTGGAGAGCTACTTCTCGGCATCGAAGATGCTGGGGCATCTGCGGAGCGGGCCAAGCGGACGATACCTTGACGGTTTCGCAGCCGCGCTCGAGCGGCAGGGCTATAGCGCCGGCACGGCCGTGCGATATTTGCGGGCGGCAGCGCACCTCGGCCATGTCGTGGCTCGGCAAGGAGCAATGCCGAGCGACATTGATCTGGCGGTGTTCAGCGAGCACTTGCGCACTTGTCGATGTCCGCGCGCCATGGGAGGGCGTCGCAACCACCACACCATTTTCGGCGCCAGGCTCTTTCGCCAGCATCTTGTCGAAATCGGCGTTTGCCGATCCGCCGCTGCCGCATTGCAGCATGCCGAGCCGTGCCTGGTGGCTCACTTCAAAGTGTGGCTGCGCAAGCACCGCGGGGCGTCCGATCCCACCATCAAGCTCTACAGCCGCGACGCCGCCCACTTGATGGCGGCACTCGGGGACGATCCAGAAAGGTGGGAACCGGCCGCTATTCGCGGCTTTTTCCTGGACCGCGCGAGCCATTGCGGGAATGGAACCGTCGAGAAGTTGACGACCAGCCTGCGCGCGTTTTTGCGGTATCTTGCTGTCAAAGGCCGCTGCCGAGCAGGTCTCGCCGACGTCGTTCCTGGCTATGCCCATTGGCGGCTTGCCGACTTGCCGCGATATCTGACGGCGGAGCAGGTGAACCGGCTGATCGCGGCATGCGATGGCGAAGTCGTTGCGCGCCGGCGCGATCGCGCGATCGTCCTGCTCTTGTCGCGCCTCGGGCTGCGGGCCGGCGACGTGGCGCAACTCCGCCTCGACGACATCGAGTGGGAGACGGGTTCGCTACGGGTCTCGGGCAAGTCGCGCTACGAGGTGCGTCTGCCGCTTCCGCAAGACGTCGGGGATGCGATCGCCGCTTACCTCGCGTGCCGCCCTTCGACCTGCCCGAGCGATCGCGTGTTCCTGCGCAATATCGCGCCGTTTCGACCGTTCCTGAAAGGTGACGGTATCTCGTCGGTGGTGAAACGCCTCATGCAGCGGGCCGGCATCGTGGCGCCAGTCAAGGGGGCGCACGTCCTGCGACACACGGCGGCGACCGAGATGCTGCGCCATGGCGTTCCACTCGAGAAGATCGGGTTGGTCCTGCGGCACCGAGGCATCGACACGACAGCCTATTACGCCAAGGCCGATGTCACGCTCCTGAAGCAAATCGCGCAGCCTTGGCCGGAGGTTCTCTGATGTTGAAGGCCATCGAGACTTATCTGGCGCTCCGACGTGCCACTGGATTCGCGATGCTGAATGCGGAATACCTGCTCAAGAGCTTTGCCGCCTTTGCGACCGAGCGCTGGCAAACGCATGTCCACACGCAAACTGCAATCGATTGGGCGGCGCGCGGACCATCTGTCGCGCAACGCGATGCCCGGCTGAAAGCCGTCTGCCGTTTTGTGCGGCATGTCCGGGTTGAAGACGCCCGGCATGAGCTGCCGCCGGTCAATCACTTCGGCGCCCGCAAGACGCGGCGCTCGCCGCATATCTACTCAGCAGCGGAGATCGATCGCCTGATCGAGGCCGCCCTTCGGCTTCGACCCAAAGGCGGCTTGCGCTCACGGACCTATGCGACATTGATCGCACTGCTCTCAGTCACCGGGTTGAGGATCTCCGAAGCGCTGAAGTTGACGTTCGCCGACGTGACGCGCGACGGCCTGTTGATCCGCGAGACCAAGTTCCGGAAAACCCGCCTGGTGCCGCTGCACGACACGGCAGTAGCGGGCTTGAAGCGCTATCTGGCGCGTCGCCGGCCCCGTTCCGAGGCCGATCCGGTGTTCGTTGACGCGCATGGTCTGCCGCTGCGCTACATTGCGGTCAAAGAGACCTTCGACAGGCTGATCGGCAGGGCAGGTATCGTACCGGCGGCGAAGCGCCGCCCGCGTCTGCACGATCTGCGGCACACGTTTGCGGTGCGCGCGCTGCAAGGCAGTCCGCCGGATCGAAGCCGAAGCGGCGCGCATATGGCGGCGCTTGCGACCTACATGGGTCACGTTAACATCTATGCGACCTACTGGTACCTGGAAGCTACCGCCGACCTTCTGCGCGACGTCGCCACGGCCGGTGAAGGGTTCATCGCCGAAGGGAGGCAATCATGACGCCGATTGCCCCCCTCATCGAAGCGTTCCTCGAGGAGACACTCACCCGCCAGCGGGGCGTCAGTCGGCATACGCGCGACTCCTATGCCCTGAGCTTCCAGTTGCTCTTCATGTTCGCTGCAAAGAGATTGAAGGTCTCGCCATCGGCGCTGACGCTGGAGCAACTCGACGCCGGCCTCATCAGCGCCTTCCTGGAGTATCTCGAGGATAAGCGCAAAAACGCGCCGGTGACGCGCAATGTCCGGCTGGCGGCCATCAAGTCCTTCTTCCGCTTCCTCGAATACAGGCAGCCGGCAGCCCTGGAGCATCTCCGCCGCGTCCTCGCGATCCCGTTCAAGAAAACGGATCGGCGTCTGGTCCCCTATCTTCTGCGGGCGGAGCTGCAAGCGGTGCTCGACGCTCCGGATCCCGCCACGCGCGATGGCATCCGCGACCGGGCCATGCTGCATCTGGCGGTTTGTGCGGGTCTGCGCGTGTCCGAGCTGACGGGGTTGAAGCTCCAGGACATCGACCTGTCATCGATGAGCATTCGTGTTCTTGGCAAGGGACGGCGGGAGCGGACGCTCCCCTTGTGGAAGACCACGGCCGCAGCCCTGCGCGCCTGGCTCGCCGTTCGCGGGCGGGTCGCAACACCCGAGGTGTTCGTCAACGCCCGGGGAGAGCCGCTGAGCCGATGGGGCTTCGCCTATCTGCTCAAACAGCATGCAGCGACCGCCGCTCGAGTGCATCCCAGCCTCGACAAGAAACGCATCTCGCCCCACGTGCTCAGGCACACATGCGCGATGATCGTCCTGCAAGCAACGCACGACATCCGCAAGGTGTCGCTGTGGTTGGGGCACGCCACTCTGACGACCACTGAAATCTACACGCGTGGCGATCCGACAGAGAAGCTCGACGCCATGGAATCGATCGTTCCACCGCATCTGCGGCGCGGCGCGTTCCAGCCGTCCGACAGGCTGATCGCGCTCCTCAAGCGCCCTTCATAATGGTGAGCCGGATTGGCGGCGACGGACACAAGAGCGCGATCAAGTCGCCGCCAGCTCCCCATTACTGGATCTGCCCATAAGACAGCT
>OMSW01000109.1 GCA_900290295.1 Burkholderiales bacterium | reverse complement strand
CGACCAGGTGGAGAACAACGCCGGCGGCTACGTTTTCCAGCTCGATTCGTGGAAGCGCCTCGATCGGTTCCTCATCCTCGGCACAGAGGGCGGCACGTATTACGCGGGCGAGAAGGAGCACACCGTGCAGGCCGCGAAGGCTGTGCAGGAGTGCATCCGGGCCGACGGCCCCCGCACGGTCGCGCGCATCGTCGAGATCTCAGACGAGGGCCGCGCGCCGAAAAACGATCCCGCCATCTTCGCGCTCGCGATGTGCGCCGGCGCGGACAACCCCGTGACGCGCTCGGCCGCGCTCGCTGCGCTGCCCAAGGTCTGCCGCATTGGCACGCACCTCTTCCACTTCGCCGCCGACGTCGAGCACTTCCGGCGCTGGGGCAGGTCTCTCAGGACCGCCGTGGGCAAGTGGTACACCGAAAAGACTGCCGAGCAGCTCGCGCTCCAAATCATCAAGTACCAACAGCGCGACGGTTGGTCGCACAAGGACGTGCTCCGGCTCTCGCACCCCGCTCCCGCCTCTCCTGCTAGCCCCGAGCACGCGGCCGTGATGCGCTACGCAACGGTCGGTATGGCCGGCATGGCGGACAAGCGCGAGAAGCACGCACGCGACAAAGTCGCCGACGCCTCGAAGCTCCCGGCGATCATCTCCGCGTTCGAAGAGCTTCACTCGCTCGCGGCGACGCACGGCGAGGACTCGAACTACGCGAGCACGACGCTCAAGCGCTCGTGCACCCTGATCAAGGAGAACAAGCTCCCTCATGAGTGCGTGCCGAACGAGCTGAAGAGTCGCCCGGAGATCTGGGAGGCCATGCTCCCGTCGATGGGCATCACGGCCCTCATCCGGAACCTCGGCAAGCTCTCGAGCATCGGCATGACNNCGATGCTTGCGCTCGACGTCTCGGGCTCCATGGGATCGCCCATGAGCGGGACGTCGCTCACGTGCCGCGAGGGCTCGGCCGCAATGGCGATGGTCACCGCACGCGTCGAGAAGAACTACGCGATCGTCGGCTTCACCTCCGGCGGGCGCGGCTACGGCGGCATGCACGGCGGGGACCCTTCGGCCCTCACCGAGCTAAAGGTCAGCCCGCGCCAACGGCTCGACGACGTCGTCAAGGCGATCTCGAACCTGCCGTTCGGCGGGACCGACTGCGCGTTGCCGATGCTGCACGCGATCAGCCGCGATCTCGCGGTCGACGTATTTTCGATCTATACGGACAGTGAGACTTGGCACGGCAACATCCACCCGTTCCAGGCGCTCAAGCAGTACAGGCAGAAGACGGGCCGTAACGCAAAGCTCTGCGTCGTCGGGATGACCGCGACGGAGTTCACTATCGCCGACCCGAGCGACGCCGGGATGCTCGACGTCGTCGGCATGGACCCGTCCGTGCCGAACGTCATGGCGGACTTCGCAAGGTCGTGATACAAGAAAAACTGTTCGGGTCGTTGTGGCTGCGTTATCGGCAAATTACCGCAGCCGCGCTCCTTCATCCGAACATCAATTGTCGGCACTGGGTCGCAGTCATTCGCTTACCGATCAGAACGGGCTAACGCCCGCCCTAACCGACGTCTTACACGGCGACAGCGAGCGACAACTCTTCATCCAGCGCATCTAACTGAAACGAGAAATACGGCACTGGGTCGTAGTCATTCGGTTACCTGGATAAGCGGGTTTCGACACCCGCCTACCGCGTCGTCAAAAAGCGCGATAGAAACCGAGCGGCAATCCTTCATCCAGCGCATCTAACCAAACCAAGATAAC
>OMSW01000245.1 GCA_900290295.1 Burkholderiales bacterium | reverse complement strand
TTATTCCGTCGCGGTCGATCATCAGACCATACGCGGCACGATCTATACCTGGGCGGAATCGGGTGGCTTGCATCTCGAACTGGGGTTCCTCATCGATTCGCTCACCGCCACCATGATGCTGGTCGTGAGCTTTGTTTCCTTGATGGTGCATATCTACACCATCGGCTACATGACCGACGACCCGGGATACCAGCGGTTTTTCTCGTACATCTCGCTGTTCACGTTTTCGATGTTGATGCTCGTCATGAGCAACAATTTCCTGCAGTTGTTCTTCGGCTGGGAAGCCGTCGGACTGGTTTCCTACCTGCTCATCGGCTTCTGGTTCGAACGCCCCACGGCGATCTACGCCAGCCTCAAGGCGTTCGTGGTCAATCGCGTCGGTGACATGGGGTTCCTCCTGGGCATCGCCCTGATCTATTCCTACTGCGGAACACTCGATTACGCCGCCGTATTCGCCAAGGCCTCGGTGCTGAGCGGTGCCATTCTGCCGGCCAGCGAGTGGTCGGTGCTGACGGTGATCTGCATCTGCCTGTTCATCGGCGCCATGGGCAAGTCGGCGCAATTTCCGCTGCACGTGTGGCTGCCCGATTCGATGGAGGGCCCGACGCCGATCTCCGCGCTCATTCACGCGGCGACCATGGTCACAGCCGGTATCTTCATGGTCGCGCGCACCTCGCCGCTGTTCGAGCTCTCCGACGTGGCGCTGTCGTTCGTCATGGTGATCGGCGCGATCACGGCCCTGTTCATGGGCCTGCTTGGCATCGTGCAAAACGACATCAAGCGTGTGATTGCCTACTCAACGCTTTCGCAGCTGGGCTACATGACGGTGGCGCTCGGCGCGTCGGCGTACTCGGTCGCCATCTTCCACCTCGTGACGCACGCCTTCTTCAAAGCCCTGCTGTTCCTGGCGGCGGGGTCCGTGATCATCGGCCTGCACCACGACCAGGACATCCGCCGCATGGGCGGTCTGTGGCGGTACATGCCCATCACTTGGATCACGTTCCTGATCGGGGCGCTGGCCCTGATCGGCATGCCCGGATTCGCCGGTTTCTACTCCAAGGACAGCATCATCGAGGCGGTTGCCCAATCGCATCTTCCGGGCAGCGGCTTTGCGCAGTTTGCGGTGACTGCCGGCGTGTTCGTTACGGCGCTGTATACCTTCCGCATGTTTTTCCTGGTGTTCCACGGCAAGGAGCGCTTCGGCGCGGCCCATGGGCATTCGCCGGACGGACACGAGCACGAGCACCTGGAACCCGGGGAAAAGCCGCACGAGTCGCCCGCGGTCGTATGGGTGCCACTGGTCCTGCTCGCGATTCCCTCGGTGATCATCGGCGCGATCGGCGTCGGGGCGCTCGTGGGCGGCGATTTCTTCAGCGGTTCCATCCTCGTCGACGCTCAGGTGCACCCGGCGATGGAGGAACTGGCGCGCGAGTTTCCGGGGGCACTGGCGATGGCGGTCGACGGACTTACGCGAGTGCCGTTTTGGCTGGCGGCCGCCGGTGCCGGGCTCGCATGGTTCCTCTATCTCAAGCAACCGGGCCTGCCCGAGGTCCTGCGCGCCCGCGCGCCGGTGCTGTACCGGCTGCTCGATCACAAGTACTACCTGGATCGGATCAACGAGGTGGTTTTTGCCGGAGGTGCTCGCTGGATCGGAACCGGATTCTGGAAAGAGGGCGACGTAGCGCTGATCGACGGCGTCATGGTCAATGGAACGGCGCACATGGTCGCCCGCCTGGCACGACTGATCCGGCGGGCGCAGTCGGGTTTCATCTATCACTATGCCTTTGTCATGCTCGTCGGTGTTGCCGTGATGCTGTTCGTTTTCCTGACCTGGCCGTATCTGCCGGCACTTACCGCCGACGCCCGCTGACATCGCTCGCGCCTTGAGCCCGAATAAGAAAAGAATATGAGTTCCCCTTTCCCCTGGCTGAGTTTCGCGATCTGGATCCCGATCGTCTTTGGCGTCTACCTGCTTGCCGTCGGTCGCGACCGCAGCCCCGGTGTGGTGCGCGCCGTTGCGCTGGTGGGTTCGCTGGTATCCGCCCTCGTGACCCTGCCGGTGGTCGTTGGCTTCGACGCCTCGCGCAGCAGCCTGCAATGGACCGAGAAGGTTCTGTGGATTGCCAACCCGACCGCCCACTATTACCTCGGCATCGACGGGATCTCGTTATGGTTTGTTCCCTTGACGGCGTTCATTACCGTGATCGCCGTCCTGGCCGGCTGGAAGGCTATCGAGGAGCGCCTGGCGCAGTACTACGCCTCGTTTTTGATTCTCTCCGGCCTCATGATCGGGGTCTTCTGCGCGGCCGACGGCTTGCTGTTTTTCGTATTCTTCGAGGCGACCCTCATCCCGATGTATCTGATCATCGGCGTATGGGGCGGACCCAACCGGGTGTACGCGGCGATCAAGTTCTTCCTGTACACCTTGCTGGGTTCCCTGCTGATGCTGGTGGCACTGGTCTACCTCTACCAGGCCTCCGGCGGTAGCTTCGATATCGCAACCTGGCAACGCTTGCCGTTGGGCCATACGGCGCAGATCCTGCTGTTCCTGGCCTTCCTCGCCGCATTTGCGGTCAAGGTGCCGATGTGGCCGGTGCACACGTGGTTGCCCGATGCCCACGTCGAGGCGCCGACGGCCGGCTCCGTTGTCCTGGCCGCCATCATGCTCAAGCTGGGAGCCTACGGGTTCCTGCGCTTTTCGTTGCCGATCACGCCCGACGCGGCGCACGAGCTCTCCGCTCCGGTGATGGCCATCTCGCTGATCGCGGTGGTCTACATCGGGTTCGTCGCGCTGGTGCAGACCGATATGAAGAAACTGGTGGCGTACTCATCGATCGCACACATGGGATTTGTCACGCTGGGATTCTTCCTGTTTAGTTCGATTGGAGTCGAGGGCGCCCTGGTACAGATGATTTCGCATGGCTTCATCTCGGGCGCGATGTTCCTGTGCATCGGCGTGATGTATGACCGCACGCATTCGCGCCAGATCGCCGCGTACGGCGGGGTGGTTAATACGATGCCGCACTTTGCGGCGTTCATGATGCTCTTCGCCATGGCCAATTGCGGCCTGCCGGGAACCAGCGGTTTCGTGGGCGAATTCCTGGTCATCCTGGGTGCGGTGCAGTTCGACTTCTGGATCGGCGTCATCGCGGCCACGACCTTGGTCCTGTCCGCGGCGTATTCGCTGTGGATGTACAAGCGCGTCATCTTCGGCGCCGTCGCCAATCCGGTCGTGTCGCAGTTGCACGATATCGATGGGCGTGAAATTCTTGCCTTGGCCCTTCTGGCGGTGGCGGTGCTCTGGATCGGCGTGTACCCGGCCCCGATGATCGACGCCATGCACACCTCGGTTGACGGCCTGCTCACGCAGGTCGCGCAGTCCAAGCTCGTTTCCGGAAGCCCGTAAATGGAACAGTTCAATTTCCCCGCGATCCTGCCCGAAGCGATCCTGCTGGGCTGCGCCTGTTTCATCCTGGTGGCCGATCTGTTCCTTGCTGATCGCCAGCGCCACGGCACGTACGTGCTTTCACTGCTGTCACTGGCCGCGGTGGCGGCCGCGGCATGCGTGCCGCTGTCGGCGGGATCCGTGCAGTACGCCTTCGGCGGCATGTACCTGACCGATCCGATGACCGCCGTGCTCAAGCTCACCGCAATTCTGGCGACCGCGCTTACCCTTCTTTATGCCCAGGCATACGCGCGCACGCGTGCCATGTGGCGGGGCGAATTCTTCTCGCTGTCGATGTTCGCCCTGCTGGGGATCATGACGATGATCTCGGCCAACAACCTGCTCGTCATCTACCTCGGGCTCGAGCTGCAGTCGCTGTCCTTGTACGGTCTGGTGGCACTGCGTCGGGATGATCGCGGCGCCACCGAGGCGGCGATGAAGTACTTCGTGCTCGGAGCACTGGCATCGGGATTCCTCCTGTACGGCATGTCCATACTCTACGGCGCCGTGGGCACGCTCGACATCAACGAGCTGGCACGCCGGATTGCCTCCGGCCAAGTGGTCAACGTGGCGCTGATACTCGGGACGATCTTCGTCGTCGCCGGCGTCGCCTTCAAATTGGGTGCGGCACCGTTCCACATGTGGGTGCCGGACGTCTATCAGGGCGCGCCCACCCCCGTGACCTTGTTGTTGGCGTCGGCACCCAAGCTTGCGGCATTCGCGATCGCGTTTCGCCTGCTCGTGGAGGGTCTGCCACAGCTGGCGGTTGATTGGCAGCGGATGCTGGCGCTCATTGCGGTCGCCTCGATCGCGATCGGCAACGTCACGGCTGTGGCGCAGACCAATCTTAAGCGCATGCTGGGGTACTCGACGATCGGGCAGATGGGCTTTTTGCTGCTGGCCTTGCTCGCCGGCGTGGTCGGCGGCAACACGACGATCACCGCCGGCGCCTACGGCGCCGCGATGTTCTATGTGATTACGTATGCACTGGCAACCGCAGGCTGCTTTGGCTGCATCCTGCTACTTGCGCGCGAGGGTTTCGAGGCCGAGGAGATCGCGGATTTTCGCGGCTTGGCCAAGCGCAGCCCCTGGTATGCCTTCGTGATGACGGTGATGATGTTCTCCCTGGCCGGTGTTCCTCCGACCATGGGCTTTTACGCCAAGCTGGTCGTTCTGCAGGCCTTGATATCCGATGGCGCCAGCGTGGCGATGAACACGCTCGCGGTGGTGGCCGTGCTGTTCTCTCTGGTCGGGGCCTATTACTATATTCGGGTCGTCAAGACGATGTGGTTCGACGAGGGCACGGACGTGAGCCCGTTCGAGGTCGGCCATGACACGCGCATCGCGCTGACGGCCAACGGCGTGCTGGTCCTGGTACTGGGCATACTGCCGCAGGGTCTGCTGGCGCTTTGCTATGGCGCGATGTTGCGCGCGCTCGGTGGTTGAGCCCTTGGCGCCGTCCGGCCCAGCGGGCGAGGTCCCGTCCGATCCTCTTGCCGAGCGCACGCTCGAATCGCGGGTGGCCTATGACGGCGCATTCTTCCAGGTCATGCTCGATCGCGTGCGTTGCCCGGATGGACACATCGGGGTCCGCGAATTCATCCGCCACCCGGGTGCGGTGATGGTTGTTGCCATGCCCGACGTGGACACCGTGGTGCTCGAACGCCAGTTCCGCCATCCGCTCGGGCGCAGCTTCATCGAAATGCCGGCCGGCAAGCTCGAAGCCGGGGAGGGCGCGCTCGCCTGCGCCCAGCGCGAGCTCATCGAGGAGACGGGATATCGCGCTGCGCGCTGGGACCGTCTTGGCGCCTTTCACAATGCCATCGGCTATTCGGACGAGAAAATCGAGGTGTACCTCGCGCGCGAGCTCGATTATGTCGGCACATCGACGCAGGCCGGCGAGGTGCTGGAGGTTTTCACCGTTGCCTGGCGCCAGTTGCTCGACTGGATTGCGGCCGGGACCGTATCGGACGTCAAGACGATCGTCGGTGCCTACTGGCTCGAGCGCTATATTGCGGGGACGTTAATCGGGCCGGAGGGGACCGCGGTCGCAACGCGTTAAGCACATCGACTGTCGGGGGTTTCGGGCAGTACGATAACAATCTGTGCAAATCCGAACCCTACCTCGCCAGCATGGATAGATACCAGTCCCCGAACACTATTGCGCGGCTGGACGTTCGAGATAACTCCGACCTCGGCTAGGGAATGAATTACTACAAGAAAGGTATGGCAGTCGGTCGCGCAAAAATCAGAGATTGCTCGAAAACGTGAGGAAGGCCGTCGAAGCATCATGATCACGGCCCACAAAATCGCGCTCGATCCAAACAACGTGCAGGCGACCGACTTCGCCCGCGCGGCGGGCACGGCTCGATTCACTTACAACTGGGCGCTCGCCGAGTGGGGGCGACAATACGAGGCGCACAAGCTGGACCCGACGCTGCCTCGACCGTCGGAGTGCGCATTACGCCGCCAACTCAACGCGATCAAGCGCGATCAGTTCCCATGGATGACCGAGGTCACGAAGAACGCCCCGCAGATGGCGATCCGCCAACTCGGCGTCGCGTTCAAGAACTTTTTCGCCGGTCGCGCCCAATATCCAAAGTTCCGCAAGAAGGGCGTCCGCGATCGCTTCACGATTACGAACGATCAGTTCGACATCGACGGTAATCGCATTCGGATACCGATCCTCGGATGGGTTCGGATGCGCGAGAAGTTGCGCTTCTCGGGCAAGATTTTGTCGGCTACCGTCTCCCGTGTGGCCGATCGTTGGTTCGTCAGCATCGCTATCGACACTCCAGAGCCTCTACCGCAGGCCGAAAACCAAGGCGCGGTCGGAGTCGATCTGGGCGTCAGGACGTTGGCGGCTTTGTCCACGGGAGAGAAGGTCGTCGGCCCGAAGGCCCACAAGGCCCTCCTCGGCCGACTACGTCGCTTGTCGCGCTCGCTCTCGCGCAAGGTCAAAGGATCGGCCAACCGCAAGAAGGCGCAGATGAAACTAGCCACGCTGCACGCCAGGATCGCGAACGTCCGCAGTGACGCGCACCATCAACTGACCACGGATCTTACGCGTCGGTTCAGCGTCATCGGCATCGAGGACTTGAACGTGCGCGGTATGGCGAGCAATCGCAGTCTATCCCGGGCCGTATCGGACATGGGTTTTTTCGAGTTCCGGC
>OMSW01000170.1 GCA_900290295.1 Burkholderiales bacterium | reverse complement strand
ATGTTGCTCATTGCCGCGGCGATCGAGGCGTTCTGGTCCGCGGCGCCGTGGGTCCTGCCGCAAGCGAAGTTTGCCGTCGGGGCGTCGGCCTGGGCAATCGTGATCGCTTATCTGGCCTGGCGGGGCAAGCCACAACCGGCAAGCTCCGTCGCAGCGCGCGGGCAGCCGCATGCAGGTTGATGCGCTTGCCGTCGAATTGCGCCCCCGGTCGATGACCGAGGCCGCGGACCTGGGCGTGCGCATGGTTCAGGCGAACGCGCAGTCGGTTTGGCGCAGCTTCGTGCCCGTGTATGCAGTCGTGGTTGCGCTGGCCCTTTCGACCGTCGATATCGCGCCATGGCTTCCAGCAATGGCGATCTTCTGGCTCAAACCATGGCTCGATCGCAGCCTTCTTTTCGCACTATCGCGGGCGGTCTTCGGCCAATCGACCACGTTTATGGACCTTTGGATGGCAAGAAGGGCTGTGTGGTGGCCCCACTTGGCGGCGACGCTGAGCCTGCGAAGACTCTCGCCCTGGCGCTCGTTTACGCAGCCGATCGAGCAGTTGGAAGGCCAGCTCGGGGCTGCGCGCCGCGCCCGCACCAGGACCATCTTGAATGGTCAGCACGGCAGCGCCCTCGCCATGCAGTTCGCATTCGGCAACCTGGAATTGGCGTTCATTGCCGGAATACTGGCGGCCACCGCGTGGTTCGCGCCGCCGGGCCACCCGACCGATGCGATCGGCTGGTTGTCTCGCGACGATTCGACACTCGCGGCATCCATGATGGCGCTCTCTTATGCCGGCGTGGTGCTCCTGGTCGAGCCGTTCTTTGTTGCAGCCGGTTTTGCGATGTATCTGAATCGTCGCGTTCAACTCGAGGCCTGGGATGTCGAGCAGGAATTTCGCCGCACCTTCGCCTAAGGCTCTGGTGCTGACCACGCCGTCGACCAGGTACCGGAGGCTCGGGCGGCGCGTCACGATGCCGGCGCTTTTGCTCACGGCGCTTCTTGGCCTGGGCAGCGCGGAGCCAGCCAGTTCGGCGCAAGCGCCCTCGCGCGCCCAGGTTAGCGCGATCGTGGCTGTCTTGCGCGCCGATCCGGATTTGAAGGACACGCAAAGCACCAAGGTCCTGCGCTGGAAGAACGCCGGGCTGGAGGGCCCGAACGCCAAGCAAGTAAATCCCTCCTGGTTCACGCGCCTGCTGCAGTGGATCCGCGACGGCTTTGGCGCGGTCGCCGAAGCGACCCGCTGGCTGATGTGGCTGCTGGGCGCGCTGCTACTGGCGCTGGCCATCGTGTCGATTCGGCGTTTGATCGGCAGGCGTTCCCAGGCCACCGCGCCAGCCGGCTTGGCGCCGCCGATCCGGGTCGGTGCGCTCGACGTGCGCCCGCAAACACTGCCTGCTCGCATCGGCGCCGAGGCCCGCGCACTGTGGCTGCGCGGCGAAGGCCGCACCGCCCTGTCCTTGCTGTACCGCGGCGCCCTGTCGCGACTGATCCATGTCCACTCGATTCCCATCCGGGCGGCCTACACGGAAGCCGAGTGCCTGCAACTGGCGCAGGGCCGGCTGCAGACCGATGCGGGTGCGTTCTTTTCCCGGCTGGTCGGCGTCTGGCAACTCAGCGTTTACGGTGCCCGCGATCCGGAATCGGCCGGCGTGCTGTCCCTGTGTGACGATTTCGACCGTGTTCTGGACCGGCCCATGCCAGCGGTAGCCGAACGATGAGATCGAGACCGTGGAACAAGCGATTGCTGCCCGGCGCGCTGGCCGCCGCTGTGGTCGCGCTGGGCTTTTGGGTCGTTGCGAA
>OMSW01000006.1 GCA_900290295.1 Burkholderiales bacterium | reverse complement strand
GTAACGCCGCGCTGCACCTTCGCATCGAAGGCCGAAAGATCAAAATCCCGGCCCAGTTGGACGGTGCTGCAGGCGCACAGCAGGAGCGGTATGGGGGTGACAAGCTTGGCAAGACGCATCGTTCATCCATTGCGACGGTGCGCGCGCTCACGCGGCCCGGTCCCGAATCGCCACGCCGGCTGCACGTTCGCACCGACTCATCATGATGATACGGCCAACCGGTTTCGCGGCCCCATTGCCAACGGCTTGCCATCACCGGCCGCAGGAGGCGCCCCTGGCTTGCAACCACGCACGCGGCCCCGAGCGCGGATCCCGGCGATGCCGGGAGCGGCGGCGGTGCTCAATAGTCCCGAAGGATTTCCTCGAGGAAGGCATCCCCGTATTCCTCGAGTTTCTTCTGCCCCACCCCGTGCACGCCGAGGAATTCCTCGCGTGTCCGCGGCCTGCGGGCGGCCATGTCCTGCAGCGCCCGGTCGCCGAAGACCACGAAAGCCGGCACCTTGCGCTCATCCGCCAGTTTTTTGCGCAGCGCGCGCAGCCGTTCGAACAGCCCCGGATCCGGGGTCGTCTCCATCGGCTCCGGCGCTTCGCGCTCGGTCTCGTCGGCGTGCGCAACAAATTCCTCCCGCAGCCCCGACGCCCCCGCGAGCGCCAGTCGGTTCGCCTTGCGGACCTTGCTCCCCGGCGGTCCGACGACCGAGCGCGCATCCGCGACGACGTTGCGCTGCAGGCAACTCCCGCAGGACGTGCCGCAGGCCGTGATGACTTCCGCGAAATGGCCAGCGAGGTGGCGCCAGAGGCATGCGGGGTCGTCGGCGAGATCGAACATTCGGCGCACGGCGCGGCGCTGCTGACCGGCGATCTCGGGGTCCTGGACCTCGGAGTTCTCGAGGAGGCGTTCGAGCGACATGACGTCGGCCCACGAGTAAAAAAGGACGCAGTCGGCGGGAGCGCCGTCGCGCCCGGCACGGCCGATCTCCTGGTAGTAGCCCTCGATCGAGCGCGGCATGTCGCGGTGCAGGACGAAGCGCACGTTCGATTTGTCGATTCCCATGCCGAAAGCGATCGTCGCGCACACGACGTCGATATCGTCTCGGCTGAACTCGTCCTGGGTCTGCGCCCGCTGCTCCGGCGTGATCCCCGCGTGGTAGGCCGCCGCGCGCACGCCTTTTGCCTCAAGGAACTGTGCCGTGGCCTCAGCCGCCCTGCGCGACAGGCAATAGACGATTCCGGATTGGCCGCGGCGCGCGCGGACGAGGCGCAGGATCATTTCGCGCACGCCGTCGCCCTGACCTTTTTTCACAGCGAACAGTCGCAGGTTCGGGCGGAAGAACGAGCCCCGGACCTCGAGCGGATCCTGCAGCGCGAGCTGCTCGACGATGTCGTTCTTCACGCGCGGCGTCGCGGTCGCTGTCAGGGCGAGGACGGGGATTCCCTTAAAGCGCTGTTTCAGGCCGGCAAGATTGCGGTACGACGGCCGAAAATCGTGTCCCCATTCGCTGATGCAATGCGCCTCGTCGACCGCCACCAGTTTCAGGTCGAGCGAGTCTAGGAGGCGGCCGACCGACGCGTCGATGCCCTCCGGCGCAGCGTAGAGCATCTCGAACTCGCCCGCTCGCAACCGCGCCGCGCGCCGCGACCGCTCCGCCGGATCGAGCGACGAGTTCAGGAACGTCGCGCGGATCCCGACTTCGCCCATCGCGTCGACCTGGTCCTTCATGAGCGAAATCAGCGGCGACACAACCAGGGTCACCCCGCCCATCAACCGCGCCGGTATCTGGTACGTCACCGATTTGCCAGCGCCCGTTGGCATAACCCCGAGGCAATCGCGCCCCGCCATTGTCGCGCGGATGATTTCCAGTTGCCCCGCCCGGAACGTCGGATACCCGAACACATCCTTCAGCGCCGCCAGCGCGCGCTCGTCACAAGCGCCCGCCCGCGCCTGCTTCGCCCGCTCTGCGGCCTGGCGCAGCAGCCGAAGTGTGTCCTGCGTAAATAGCAACGGCGCCTCGCGATACCGCAGCCGGAGCAGCTCCAACCTCGACTCGACCGCACCCGCAGGCAGAGCGGCTAGCGATCGAGCCTCGGCAAGCAATTCATCCGGTGTGCTGTATTTCGCCTCAGGCATTTCGCCAACGATTTGCGTCCGGGGACGTCAGGCAACGCCGCCTTGCATCAAGTTTACCGCCGTACGCCTGGAGCCCATTTGGTCACGACCGCCCCTTTCACTGGCCTTCGCACATGGCCGATTTCGATTTTGCTAGGCTTCCATTCGTCTGGATATCAACCGACCGTCCTGGCTGGATGCGCGTTGGCCTACGCACTGGCCAAAACGGAATTGGCCTTGGTCACGATCGCCTGCGCAAAAGCGCAGGATTTTCTCGCGATGGTGTCCATATGAACCGCTTTGAGGGTCGTTCGCGCGACCACTTCGGCGGTCTCATCATTGCTCATCTCGTGGACGAACCGCAAGCTCTTTTCCTTGAGTTCAAGGAGCGTTGATCGCACCGTCACGACGTCGCCAGCGTGTAGTTCTTGCATGTACGAAATGTGCTGATCGACAGCGGCCATGCCTCGATTCGAGGAGCGTAGGTACGAGGGAGAAAGCCCCAAGGCGTTAAAGAGCTGCCACGTTGCTTCGTCGAACTTGCCGACGTACCACATGACGTTCATATGGCCGACGTGATCGCAATGCCATGGATAGACGGTGCCTCGATAGGTAAGGAGGGGCTGGGGCATAAGGTTGCTCCTAGTGACCAATCGTTACGGTTACGGGCGTCTTTGGAGGAGACTTCGCCATCTTCGTGATCGTCGCCTCTTGGCCGCATCGACGTCTTTTCGATCCTGTTCGTGCGCAATCAGATAACTGGGGGGTTATCGACGCGCTCCCGGTCTGGATGCGCGTGCCGCTCTTTTGGTTTTCGGTCAGGCTTCGCCATGCATGCCATTTATCGGATCCCTCGGTGTGGCCAGCTCCCGAAAGTTTCCGGCTGTTGGTTTTGCTACGCCAACGCCTTACATTGTTTCTGTCGCGACGTTTGCCCGAATTTCCTAGCGATTTTTCTTGCTGGCATCTTCGTAGAGCGAAAGACCAAACTTTTCGTCGAGTCTTTTTAAAATTACGGAGGGATCAACGCTTGAACCAAGAAGACCAACCGCGACGTTCAGCTCTTTTGCCGCATTCCTTCTTCCCGCGGCGAGCAGTTGCTTTGCATAAGCGATGACGGTTTCGTTTGTTCCAAAGTACTTCGACAGATAGTTGGCTTCCAATTTGCTTGCCAAGGCAGCCCGCTCATTGAACGACTTGGTGTCGAGCAGAATGATTTTGTATTCGAATTCAAGCGACTTGGAGGTCCTTGCGAGCTGTTGCGCAATGCTCTTCAGGTCGGGCAAATATTCCGCCGCCTTATTCCAGTCCTTTTCTATTGTCGCCAACAGTTCATCGGTTTCATCCGGCTCCTCTTGATACGCACCCTTCTCTCTTGTCGAGTCGTATTCCTTTCTTTTTATTGGGTCGGAGAGAACCGCATGCGCCTCGTTAATTTCTGCCATGCGACGATTTGCTTCCACCCGGTCACCGGTCCATTGGTCCGGGTGATATCTTTGGGCGAGTGCCTTGTTCGCGGCTTGGATCACCACGTCTTCGGCGTCCTCCATGACACCGAGAATTCGATAGTAGTCCTTCACGGTAAGTCCTTTTGACAGTCGACAGCATGCCTAGCAGTCGTCATGACAGGGCGCTACCTTCCTGGGCGCCGCGAGGGCCTCCTCCCGGGAGAAATCGGCGCGGCCGCGAGCCAGCAGATCCTCGTGGTAAGGGTCCAGTGTAGCCATGCCATGAGATACGCAAAACTAGCCGTATAGTCGATGCTCTTGCATATGATTCGGGCTAGTCCCACTCAATTGTTTTCGGCTCACCTAAGCGCTTGTTAATTCTGAGATTTCCGAAGGCGGGAAAACGATTGATCGTCGACTTTACCGTCGTCCAAGTGCCGCTTTTGATTTTTCGGGATGCCGTGATTCGCCTTGCGTCAACCGGCGGCAAGCGCTTTCGCAATCGCCTGAGCGCCGCTCGTTTCGGCCCAGTGCGGCCACTCGCGGATGCCTGGGCAATGGGCGCACAACGCTTGCGCTTGGTGTCATGAACGCGTCTATGGGCCTGGCTCTTGGTCAGAGTTCTCGCTGTTTTCGCGGTGTCGGAACCGGTTTCGCGCGCGACGGGATTTTCGGCCGATGCTGCTCGTTGCTCACATCGGCCCACTACGCTGCCAGCGCCGGCCGGCGTCGCTTAACCGGGATCGGTGCCGCGCGTTTGACTCGGGTACGACCGCCATCGGAAGCTTAGCGCGCATGGCCGGGGCAGGCGGTGCAAGCTGCCTGACTCCACTCGATTATCAATGGCTCTGTGAACGGGAGATGTTTTTGTTCGCAACACCGTCAAAGAATAGCGTCGATCTGCGCTCGTCATGCGAGAACCCTCGCCCTGTCCCATTCCAAGCCTGTGAAGGCCCGCGAATCACTGCCACTCGATCATCAATGAGCCTTCTAAGCTCTTGATCCATATAGCGTCGCACGCGGACCCTGCGATTTTTACCGTCAGATGTACCGTCAATCTGTAAGGCACCAGCATTCTCGCGGGTTTCCGAGCGATTTTCAAAAAAGCACCTTTCGAGATCTATCGCAGTCTATCGGCTCCGACGATGCTCCATGCATCGGAATTGATCGTCTCGCGCCACCAGCGCAACCCGATTTGCTGGCGACCACAGCAACCGCACGGGCTATTCTCAGCAAGGCCGCAAGTACAGTACCGTCAATCACCGAACCTTGCCTCGCAAGGCGTCCGCAAGCGCCGCGAGCGCCTCGGCAAGCCGCCTCCCTGTTTCCGGCGATGGCAGCGGCACCCTGAGGTTCCGCCCTCCGGTGATTGGATCGAACTCGATCCATGGATGCGCCGCAGCGGCAGGACCGTTGGCCGCTGTCAGAGCGGAGACCAGTTGCGCGCCGACCTGCGCCAAGTATTGCCACGGATCGACACTTGTGTCGTGCCGAGGTGCTTCCGAGCACTCCGACCCCGTCTTCGCCGCCTCGCCGACGCCAACCATCATGGCCGCATCTTCTCCCTGCAAGGGCGCGGCTTCATCCGCCGTGGCCACGATCCCCGCTTCCTCGGCCGGCGTCACGGCCACACTGTCGCCCATGCGTCCGGTGACGTTTTCAACGTCCTTCATGAAGCGGTTCAGACGCGAGCCGCCGAGCGATATCTCGCCTGTACCGCCGTCGAGTATTCCGGCCGACAGCGAGCGCTTGAACGCCAGCACCGAAAGCATGCCTTCCTCGATCGTGCCTTTTGCCACGAAATTGACGATCTGCACCGGTCGTTGCTGCCCCATGCGATGGATGCGCGAGATGCGCTGTTCAAGAATCGCCGGGTTCCACGGCAAGTCCATGTTGATCAGGGTCGATGCGTGCTGCAGGTTCAGGCCCGTGCTGCCCGCATCGGTGGACAGGAACACGCGGCAGTCCGGATCGTCCCGGAAGCGCTCCACGAGTGCCGGCCGCTTTTCCGATGGAACCCCGCCGTGAAAGCTGACGTAGCCGATGCCGCGGGCTTCCAGACGGCGGATCACGATCTCGTGGCTGCGCGTCCATTGCGAAAATACCACCGCCTTCGACGCCGGTTGGTCGAACAGCTCGTCGAGCAACGCCACCACTTCGTCGGCCTTGACGCCGTGATCGGTTTCCTTGTCGAGCAGATAGGTGCTGTTGCAGGACATGCGCATGTTCTGCAATGCGCAGGTGAGGCGTCGCTGGTCGATGTCCGAGAGGAATCTGGTCTTGCGCCAGCGCTTCACGATTTTTGCCACGACATCGGCATTTTCCTGGTGGTAGGTCATCTGCATCTCGGTCATCGGCACCAGCAGGTTCTGGTCGGTACGCTCCGGCAATTGGCGCAGCACCTCGGACTTGCGTCGGCGGATCATGATCGGCGCCAGCGTCTGACCTATTTTCTCCAGCCCGGTGTAGCCGGTAACGCGCCCGACTTCGTCCTTGACCTGATGCTCGTTCAGCAGCTTCCACGTCGGGCCAAGGCGACGCTGGTCCACGAACTGGACGATGGAAATCAGTTCCTCCAGCTTGTTTTCCATGGGTGTACCGGTGAGCACCACCGCGTAGGGGCTGTCGATGCGCTTCAACGCGCGTGCGGCGATGGTGTTCCAGTTCTTGACCCGTTGCGCCTCGTCCACGATTACCAGCTCCGGCTCCCAGGCGGCGATCAGATCGAGGTCCGGTTTGAGTTTCTCGTAGTTGGTGATCTTGCAGAAGTCGTCCGACGCGTAGTCCTTTTGCCTGTGCGCCCGGCCACCTGCAAGCACGCGCGCCTCGCGTCCGGCGAACCGTGCAATCTCGCTCTGCCACTGGTACTTGAGCGACGTCGGGCAGATGACAAGCACCTTGGAGACGCCAAAATGCCGGGCCAGGATTTCTGCCGCGGCAATGGCCTGGATGGTTTTGCCCAATCCCATTTCGTCGGCGATCAACGCACGGCCAGCACGCACGGCAAAGAGGACGCCCTCCGCCTGGTAGGGATAGAGCGGCACCTTGAGGAGCTTCTTCAGCGCGGGATCGGCCGCGCCACGCGGGAACATGCCGTGGAGCATGACGTCCCGCCTTTGCGCATCGCGCCAGCGCGCGACGAATTCGAGCGCATCGTCGTAGGTGCGCATCTCGTGGCCACGATCGGCAACTGCGGCGATAAACCGCCCCAGTTCTTCAAACCGCCCGTCCCGCAGCAAGCCATCTCTCGCCTCATCGAACAATCGCGCCGCCGCCTTGCGAACCGCGGGAGGGCAGTCCGTGCCGGCGCGGAAATGCAAAGTTCGCGTGCTGTCGTTTCGCAAGTACAGCTCGGAGAACGGCGATTCGTAACCGCGCGCGAACGCTGTCTTGGCGCCGCGCTTCCTCTCCAGGGCGGCGAGAACAAACTCGATGTGCTTGCAGGTCCCCAGTTCGTTGGTGGCGAAATCTGCGCAGGCGCAATAGTTGTCGCCCGGCTGCTTGCCGCGAATGGCCACACGATAGGCGCTCTTTGATTGCGGGTTGCTGACGCGGAACTCGGAAAAGAATGGCTCCGCGCCGATATTCTCCAGCCCGAAGGCCTGTTCGCGGCCGAACTGACGACGCAATGCGCGCTGCCAGTCGATTGTCGAAAGGTCCGCCGGAGCGTGAGTGCGGGACAGCTTCGGTCCCTTGATCGACTTGATGGTCGATTTGGCGCTACGCGACCTGGTAGTCATGGATACCTTCCCCGGGAATGATTCTTACCGTTCGGTGGCACCGGAGAAAGGACATGCGAACCCAGTATCGCCAGTCTCATTCGCCCGCGTACCACTGAACGTCGAGTTGGCCTTCGTCGCCCGTGCCACCGATGGCGTAACCCATCGCCCGATATCCGCGTTGGCGCTTTTCCCACATCCGCAGCAGTGCCGGGTGCCCCACGTCCACGAAATCGATAATCCGCACGTCGGTCTTGGTCGCATGTTCCCGGTGCAGTCGACCTGCGTACTGCTGCAAAGTACCCTTCCACGATACTGGCATGGCAAGTACCAACGTGTTCAGCGGAGGATGGTCAAAACCTTCCCCGATCAGTCTACCCGTCGCGAGCAGGACGCGTGGGGAATCCGGCGACAATGCGTCGAGTTCCGCGATCAGCGCAGCGCGCTGTTTCCTGGACATCCGACCATGCAAGATGAACGGCGGAGGCATCTGTCCGACCAAGGCGAGCGAAATCGCATCGAGATGCCCGGTGCGCTCCGTTAGCACCAACACTTTGCGCCCCTGGTGGAAGGCACGCTGAACCTCCGACGCTATCGCTTGCGTTCGGGCTCTGTCATCAGCCAAGTGCCGGAACACGTCTTGAATCCCGGCTTCAGCCGGCAGTGCGATATGCGCGCCAAGCGAGCGTGCAACTACTGCCAGATCGTTAGGGGCGTCCGCCTGCCTCGCTGCCGTGTGGCGGATCGGCCCGCACTGCATGAATATGATCGGCTGTTGGCCATCGCGGCGGAACGGCGTAGCGGTCAAGCCAAGTACGAACTTCGCCTTGATTCGCTTCAGGATGGCGTCGAACGACACGGCACCGACGTGGTGGCATTCATCCACGATGACGTGACCGTAGTCCTCGACCAGGGGATCCACATCGCCCTGTCGGGACAGCGATTGCATCACGGCAATGTCGATCCTGCCGCTGGGCCTGGCCTTGCCGCCTCCGATGGTGCCGACCACGCCTTTGCCGACGCCGAGGAAGATTTGCAGGCGCTCCTGCCACTGCTTGAGCAGTTCCGTTCGATGCACCAGAACCAGCGTATTGACGCTGCGTCGGGCGATCAACGCCGCCGCCGTGACCGTCTTGCCGAAGGCTGTCGGCGCACACAGCACCCCGGCGTCATGCGGCAAGATTGCGACCACGGCCGCTTCCTGGTCGGGCCGGAGAGTTCCAACGAAAGCCACGTCGATTTGCTCGCCGCGATTTCGCTCATCACGCAAGTCGCAACGAATGCCGTTCTCGCTCAGCAACTGCTGGACGCTATCCAGGCAACCCCGCGGCAAGGCAATGTGTTGCGGAAAGTTTTCGGCACAACCGATTACGCGCGGCTTGTCCCATACTGACATCCGCATTGCCTGTGCTCTGTAGAACTCCGGGTTCTGAAACGCGGCGAGACGAATCAGGCGATTGGCCAGCGGTTGAGGAAGCTTTGCCTTCTCGAAATACACGAGATTGGCCAAGGTCAAGGTCAGCGACTTCGGCATGACGCCCGGCAGGCTCCCCGACGACGGTACCGCGCGCTTCCACGGTGTCGCAAAGTCTTCTTCATCGATGAATGTGACATCCAGTGGATGCGCCCTGCCCGTGGCACTCAGAATGGTCGGCTCGATGTCATGGGGTGTCATCGGTTCGATTGAGGCGAGGAATGCCCATTGATCGTGGAACGGGTGCAGTTCCGCATCAACGAAAACGCTGCAACCGCTCTCGCGAGGCAGCTTTTGCAGTGGCAGCGCAATTAGGTTGCCGAAACCACCCTTGGGCATCGTGTCCTGATTGGGAAACAGGCGGTCGTAAGACGCAAGCTTCAATTGCCGGGTGCGCGAGCAGGTATGGCTGATGATGGCCGTGCCCAGGCGGCGGGCGTCGCGAGCCGGCACCCTTCCAGCGAAAAACACCCAGGCGTGCGCCCCATTTCCGGAGCGCGAAATCTCGAGAGCAACGGGCACGCCAAGTTCGCCACACGACTGCACGAAAGCGCGGGCATCCTCTTGCCACTCGGCTTCATCGAAATCGATGGCGAGGAAACAGCACCTGTCGTCCTCCAGTAGGGGATAGACGCCGACCGTGTGCTCACCGGCCAGATGGTCGAAGATGACCGTGTCCGAGAGCGGGATTAGAAGTCGGTTGCTACAGTCCCCGCACTTGATGCGGGGCTTTTCGCAGACACCGGCACGCCACTCGTTGGCGCAGGCCGGCGAGTAACCGGCTTTAGCCGTAGTCTTGCTCTCCCAACGGATCGGGTAGACATCCGTGCGTCCGCGGAACAACCTGCGAAACAGCGCCACCTTCTCATCGGTGGAAATCCGTGAGGACTCTGGCCTTGAAGCTGGCTGTACGGGCACCGGCTGCATGCGCCATTGAATGCTACTCGCTTCCAGCAAGGCGATCAGACGGGCGTTTTCGGTCTTCAATTCGGCCGAGAAATCGCGTTCAACCATGAAATTCGTACCCTGTGTTCAAGTCGTCCATGCTGTCACACAGGCCGTCACTGATTCCGTGACATCAGCAGACCCGGGAATCGCTTCACGCGCAATTCTTCGAGAACCGGCTCCGCGAGCTTCCACCCCTCCCCACCCATCCTCGCGATCAGCTCTATCCAAACCCGCTCGAAGGCATGGATCGCAGCTAATTCTCCAAATTGGATCCCCACTGGCAGCAACGGCGTGATGTCCTCGGTCAGGCTCCGGGTGAGCTTTTCCAACATGCGCTGCTCGGCGATCGCACGAGTGATCGGCTTGCCTTCCAGTGCCAGATAGTGGTCAAAGCATGCAATGACCTTTTCCGGCGCCAGCGTGAGTTGCTTCAAGCCCTCATGCAAATCGAACAGGTCGCGGCTCGCACGTCGCTGCAGCAGCGCGCGCAGCTTCGTGCCGAACAGTTCCTCGGCTTCGAAAGACGCGATCTTGACCTGTCCTCGGTACCAGTCGTTTTCTAATGCAAAGGGATACCGCTTGATACCGAGCAGGTTCATGTGTTCCCGGGTGTTGATCTCGACCTTGAGCTTGAGCGTTGCCTGGGAATCGACCTCGGGCGTGAACTTGAACACCAGATGCATCGAGTGACCTGCCTGCTCTCGCTGACATCTTCCAAGCCACGATAATGCTTCGCGGATCGCGTCGACCGTCGCACCGATGGGCTCGGCCTTTACTTGCACGAGATCGATGTCTTCGGAATAGCGCAGCGGCTGCTTGAACAGCAGTTTGTGGATTGCCGTTCCGCCCCGGAACGCTATCTTGTCCTTCAGCGCCGGCGCATTGAACAGGTCGCACAGCGCGCGACTGATGATCAGGTCCTGCTCGACCTGCCTCAAGTCTGGCCAAGGCGCCTTGACACTCCACGCCTGCAGGAACGCGGTGGGAATCATTCTGCGACCTCCACCGTTTCATTGATCATGAGCTTCCATTTCGCATTTCTCTCGTGAGCCTGCGCCAGTGCTGCCACGATGGGTTTCACGGCGGGATCCAGTTGCTGCATCGCTTTGGCTTGCTTGACGAACGGCTCCAACGCACGGGCTTGGCGACCGTGGCCCGTCTGATCGAGCAAATAGCCGAGCCGACGTATCGCCGAGTTTTCGTATGCAGCCGCCCCCATTACCAGCGTGCGCGGGTTGGCTTTGGCGCCAATATCCTTGACGATCTGCGCCACTCCATTGATGCCGGCCGCCTTGTGGAAGTAGCGCACACAGTCGAGTAGCGTCAGCTCGACGCCGGCTACCCTGGCGAAGCCGGCCTCGCTCTTCATCGGAACGACCAGCTCGGGTTTATTAACTTGAGCGAATGCCTCGGGCCTCTGATAGAGGAACTGGATGCGGTGACGACCCAGGTCGAAGTCACGCAATTGCCTCGGCACGACGACTTGGAAGACCATGCTGGCCTGATGCGACGAGCCGTGGAATGCCGCTGCGCGCAGCAACGAAATGCGGTAGTCGATCCCCTGATGTTTCATCAACGGGTCGATCCACTTCACCGGGTCCGGCGCGCCGGCGATCTGGTCTTCCGGGCGCAGGATGAGATAGAAGCCGTGCCGAGGATTCGCCAAGCGGCGCTTCTTGATCGAGCGCGTGATCGCCGCGGCGAGTGCCGCTGGCTTCAGGCCAAGCGCAGCGAGAGCCTCACCGCGGGAAAAGTAGGCGCGACCACGAGCAAGGTGATCGTCGAGATAGGAATCGAGGGAGGCCATGCCGTACCATACGCGAAACTCTACAATAAATCAATTGTTTTGCATATGATTTAGGATACTCCCACTCAGTGATCGATAAAACGTAATTGCTTGTTTACATTACGTTTTTTACGGGTTCGTAGAGACTTTGTTGAAAAGCGGACCGCCTTTTGCTCGATCTTCTCGCGTAACTGGCTATTTCCATTTGGAAACCCAGAAACAATCGATGCCCATGACTAGCAGCTCAGCCCAATCAACGTCTTAACCTCCACGCCCTATCGACCCTGTATCGAGTTTGCCACAACTGGACATGACCAATCGGTAGAACACGCGCCCAGCAGCGTTGCTTCGACTTTCTATGAGATGTTTGAAAATCATTGCGAAGAAAGTTTCGACAATCTCCCATTTGCTAAGAGCAATTCCAACCCCTAGGAAAATTGGTTCGCTGAATTCATCGCCATCCCATTGTGGCGGGGGTCGCTCCCAAAAGGGTATTTGCGGCGGAAAGTTCTCGCTATTCATGGCATCCCGAGCTTGTGTTTAACGCTATTGATGAGCTGTTCAAATGCCTTCCGAAATTCTCCAGCCATCAAATCGGAAATTTCGGCTGGGTAACCTTGCATCACTACCGAAAGGTATGAAAGGGGAATGAATGAACCCAATAGATAAGATGTGGTTGGGGATGAGCGTGATTATGTATCTCCTTGTACTGGGGCTTCCCGCCGCCTATACGATGGGATGGATTCGGTAATAGTCCTTCATGGTCTGTCCCCAGGCGCCCATCGAAATCTTCACGCTTGATTGGTAGCCTTAACCAATTTACCTAAATGCTGAAGAAAATCAGCAACAAGTCTGTCAATATTCAGGAG
>OMSW01000246.1:3311-6231 GCA_900290295.1 Burkholderiales bacterium | reverse complement strand
GCCCATTTCCACTACATCATGGTGGGCGGCTCCGTGATGGCATTTTTCGGGGGAATGCATTTCTGGTGGCCCAAGATCACCGGGCGTATGTATCCCGAGGGCTTGGCGCGCTTTTCGGCAGTGTTGACCTTCGTGGGATTTAACCTGACTTTTTTTCCGCAATTCATCGTCGGCTACCTGGGTATGCCGCGCCGCTATCCGGAATATCCGCCGGAGTTCCAAGTCTGGAACGTGCTTTCGTCGGCAGGGGCTTCGATTTTGGTTTTCGGTTACGTGTTGCCATTGGTCTACCTGCTGTGGTCGCTGCGATACGGCGCGCGCGCGCCGGCAAATCCATGGCAGGCCAAAGGCCTGGAGTGGGAGACCTCGTCGCCGCCGCCCGCGGAGAACTTCCATTCCACACCGATCGTCACCGAGGATGCCTACGCTTACCCGGCTACGGAGTCGACCCATGGCTAGTGGCGTCGCAGCGATTGCGCCGCAATTCGACGACGCCGAGCAGCAGCGCTCGGCGTCGAACCTGGGCATCTGGATCTTCCTGGCAACCGAGGTGCTGTTTTTCGGCGTGCTGTTCGCCGCCTACGCCATAACGCGGGTCCGGTACCCGGAGGCATTTGCCGCGGGCAGCCGGCTGACCAATATCACCCTGGCCGGCATCAACACCGCGGTGCTGCTCACCAGCAGCCTGACGATGGCGCTCGGCGTGCATGCGGCCAAGGAAGGGGCACGCCGAGCGCTGGTCGCTTGGCTATGCCTGACAGTGGCGCTCGGTGTCGGATTTCTTGCCATCAAAGCGGTCGAATACCGATTCGATTATCTCGAGCACCTGGTGCCGTCGGTCGATTTCGTCTATCCGGCGCCCCAAGCCGATCAGGTCGAACTGTTCTTCTATCTGTACTTCTTGATAACCGGCGTGCATGCCCTGCATGTGCTGATCGGCATCGGCTGCATCGCAGTAATTGCCGTCATGGCCTCGCGCGGCGCCTTCAGTGCATCGTATTTCACGCCGGTCGACGTCACCGGCCTGTATTGGCACCTGGTCGACATCATCTGGCTGTTCGTGTTTCCGATTCTCTATCTGGTATCGCGATCATGACGAACCACGTTTATGCGACGCCCAGGACCTATGTGATCGTCTGGTTGACGCTGCTTGCCCTGCTGGCCCTGACGGTGGGCAGCGCCTATCTGCCGCTAGGCTGGGCGAACACGGCGCTGAACCTGGCGATCACCGTGACGCAGGCCGCGCTGGTGATGCTGTTTTCGATGCATTTGCGCTCCGCGCATCCATTGATGAGAATCATCGCGACGATAGGATTTTTCGGGATCATTATCTTAATCGTTCTGTCGCTGTTCGATGTTATGACCCGGTGAGCGCTTGGCAGGCCGGTACGGCGGCGCCAAGCACGCAAGCTCCCTCTTCGGTACCGACCGGCTGCGGCGCTGCGCGCGTTACCGACCGTTTGCAATCAGCGCCGGATCGCTGTGCAGATCTGCGGCCGATGCGCCGTCGGCACTGGCTGGGTGCTCGATGCCCAGTGCGTGGGCAGTCCACAGGCCGGCCGCGTACAACAGGACCGTACCCGCCTGGTGCGCGACGGCCAGTGGCAAGGCGACGCCCGACAGCAGCGTTGCGATGCCCAGTGCGAGCTGCAAGGCGAGCGCGGCCAGCATCCAGTTGGACGCGACGCGCGCCAGCGGGGCGGGCGCTAGCCCGCGAATCCACCACCACAGCGCCGGCACGAGCAAGACCAAGGTCCAGGCGAACACGCGGTGCACGAACTGGACCGTCGCAAGGTTGTCGAGGAAATTCAGATACCACGGGCTGATCCGCATCAGATCCGGCGGCACGATGTATCCGTCCATTAGGGGAAACGTGTTGTAGGCGTAGCCCGCCCTGGTTCCGGCCACGAGCCCTCCGCTCAGCGCCATCGCGAACACGACCGCGACCGCCGCGGCGGCGAGCCCGGGCACCCGCCGCCGCCCGGCCAGCCGCAGGCCCCACGCGGTCCACAGCATGGTCCCGATGATCAGCAAGGCGAGCGCCAGGTGTGCGGTGAGCAGGATCGGGCTGACGTGGGGAGCCTGGACCAGGCCGCTCGCGACCATGTACCAGCCGAGCGTCCCCTGCAGTGCCCCGAGCGCGAAGATTGCCGCCAGGCGCCAGGCGAGGCGAGGGGCGATGATCCGGGACCGGAGGAACCACAGCAACGGCAGCAGGAAGGCAAGGCCCGCCAGGCGCCCCATCAGGCGGTGCACGTACTCCAGCCAGAAGATGCGCTGGAATCCCTCGAGCGTGATGTCGAAGTTCACGAGCCGGTATTCGGGCGTCGCGCGATATTGGTCGAACAGCGTGGCCCAGGCCTGGTCGGACAGCGGTGGCAGCACCCCGGCCAGCGGCTGCCATTGGACGATCGATAAACCGGAGTGCGTGAGTCGCGTGATTCCGCCCACGATCAGAACCGCGTAGACGAGTGCCGCGCAGGCAATCAGCCAAATGGCGACGCTGCGCTGTTGCGTCGTTCCGACCGGTTGTCTCATCGTCGCTCTGGCGTAGCCACAATCAAGGGCAAAGCGCTGGTGCCATAGGTACTCCGGATTATCACGGTTCCCGGCGGCTATTGGCGCGCCTTCGATCGCTGCAATGCCACAACGAAAGACATTGGATATTCGCGCACCATCGGCGTAACGTCACCAGCGTGACGAACCATTCCCGGAAAGGAGAAGAACATGGACGTCTGGCGCAGCATCCGGTTCTTCCTGTTTATTGTGATAGTGCTTACCTTGCTTAGCGTAGTTTTTTTTGCAGCGCACTAAGTACCCGAGGAGCGCAACATGTCGCTGACACACCGATGAGCTTGCCAATTGCATCCAACAGAGCAAGCATCGAGCTGCGCGCTCCGACGCTGTTACTAGGGGGAGC
>OMSW01000246.1:1471-3301 GCA_900290295.1 Burkholderiales bacterium | reverse complement strand
GGAAGGTGCTTGCGACCGCAATGCTGCCGAAATGGCCAGATCAAAGTCACGCCGTGCAACAGCCCGCGTAGGCCGAACCGGCAACGGCGCTGCGCGAGCTGACGAGGTACATAGACAGCGGAGCGACCACTGTCGTGTTGGATGCAGCTTGCTAACGGGGCCCGCGTGCTGGCGGACCCGGGTTACACACGATGTCGAATCCGTTTACAAAAACATGCCGGGTATGACACCACCGCCGACCTTGTCCAGAAGGTCAACCGGCAGTTCAACGAGTTGTTGGTCTTCGACCGCTTCAACACGCTCATCCGAGATCTCGATTATCTGTTCCATGCTTGCCTCCGTAACGATGCCGAAGTTGCTTAGAAGTACAAGCCCGCGACGCAACCGCCGCGCAGCATTTCCATTGCATCGACCGGCAGTGCAACTACCGGTTGGTCTTCGACCAGTTCGACACGGTCATCCGAGATCTCGACAATTTGTTCCATTGCGCCGCTCCAAAAAAAGAATTAGGAAAAATATTCGAATTGGCCTACAGTTCGCCGCGTATCGGTCAATTGGCCTGTTGACCAGGGGATCAATCTCTCCTGCGTTATGGCCGGAAGGAAAGTAGATGTCGTTGCGGGAAGCGTCAATTACCGACTTCACGTCTCTATTGCCTTTTAAAGACGCTATTGACCTGTCTGAACGGATGACGCGCCTAGCCGCTAGCCTGCGCGATGCACCGATGACGCAGGAAGGCAAGGCCTTGTTCGAAAAGGCGTCTGCGGCACTGGCGGAATTGCCGGACGAGCCTGTCAGCGCTGATCACGTGATGTGTCTGCTATTCGTTAGCCGGCATGCCTACTACGCTGGTAATGCATATGCGGGACTTGAGCCTGCGAGCCAAGCCGTTGCTCTGGCCAATCGCCTCGGCGATGCGGCGCTGCGCGCCAAGGCCCTCAAGATGCTCGGTGCCCTGTATTCGGAAACCGGCTCCTATCCGGACACCGTCAGCACTTTGACTGCGGCTCTAGTGGCCGCGCGCGCGGCTGCCGATCGGACGCAGGAAGTCGACATCCTTTCGAACCTGGGTATTGCGCACCAATATGCGGGACATTACAGCGGTGCAGTCCCGTGCTACGAGCGCGCCGTGGAACTTGCGGACGCGGCGGGAATTGCCTCTGTGGTTGTTCGCACTACGGCTCTTTGCAATTTGGCGGTGGCGTGCCTGCAGCTGCGGGACTTCGCGCCCGGACTGGCCGCTGCTGAGCGAGCCATCCAAGACCTCGATGCGCCGTCCAATGCGTACGAAAAGGCGGTACGAACCATGGCCGAGTGCTGTTACGCGCGGCTGCTGCTGGAGGTGCGCAACTTGCCGCGGGCACGCGAACGCGCTGCCCTGGCACGCAAGTTCGCCAGCGGTGCCACCGCCTTGTCGCAATTGTTTGCCGACATGACGCAGGGCCTGGTCGAAGTTTATGACCCGGCTTCCCGCGACATCGGCCTGTCGCGCCTGCAACGGGCGGTCAACGAGAGCCGTAAAGGTGCGCCGAGCGCGCTGCGCGAGGCGCTGTCCATGATCGTGCGCGGCTATGAGGCCGCCGGTCAGCCCAACGCGGCGCTCGTATACCTGCACGAGGTGATACAGATCAATGGCGACAGCCGGGTGCGCAGCGTCCTGCAGCACCACCATCTGCACCTGACCAAGATTAGCCGCCATCTGGACCGCCGGGCCCAAGTGGTGATCGAACAGCAGAAGGAGGGCCTACGCTTCCAACGCCTGTCGATGGACGTGCTGCGCGAGTGCATGCTCGTGCTCGAAAAGAACTCGGTCGCGGCGGAATTGCACGA
>OMSW01000246.1:627-1461 GCA_900290295.1 Burkholderiales bacterium | reverse complement strand
GGAGATGTGCACGTTGATCGACCTGTCGGCGCGCCTACACGACATCGGCAAGTTGCGCGTACCCGATTCGATCCTGCTCAAGCCCGGCCGCTTCAACGCCGAAGAGCGCGCGATCATGGGTAAGCACTGCGAGCACGGCTGGGAGCTGATCGGCGAGGGCGGATTGAAGCAGCTCTTCGTCGCGCAGGAGATCGCGCTCAACCACCACGAGCGCTGGGACGGCACCGGCTATCCGAACCGTCGCCAGGGCAACATGATCCCCCTGGCGGCGCGCGTCGCCGCTCTGGCCGACGTGTTCGACGCGCTGACCCACCGGCGCTGCTACAAGGAAGCGTGGTCGGTGGAGGATGCGTTGCGGGAGATGGCCCGGCTACGCGGCAAACACTTCGATCCGGAGCTCACGGACCTGTTTCTGGAGCTGGTGCCACAACTGCAAGGCCAGCACGGCGACCTGGATGCCTACCTGGGCGTCGAGGCGCGCAAGAACGATTTCATCAAGGATCGCGAACGCATCGCGCGCGAACTCAAGCGCGACTTGGCGTCCTTCACCTGAGCTCGAGTTCGCGGCCGCCCTCGTAGCTCAGCGCCACATCGCGCGCATCTGCGCCGCAAGATCGACCGGGGCGCGCGCTGGCGCCATCGCCGCTGCATCACTCGTTGCCGCAGCGGGCCACGACAGCAGCTCGAAGTGGGCGAGCGTGGCTGCCGGTAGGAAGCGCGAGCGGCTCGCGTAGACGTGGCGCGCGCCGAGACCGGACGGCTGGCCAACGTGGAAGCGCTGCGGCACGAGGATATCGAGCTGGTCGCGCGCGCGCGTCATCGCAACATAGAGCA
>OMSW01000246.1:0-617 GCA_900290295.1 Burkholderiales bacterium | reverse complement strand
TCGTCGCTGGTGGCCTCCGGCGGCTCGAGCGTCAATTCGGTCAGGAAGCGCTCGAGGCTCGGGTAGGTCGCTGCGATGCGGGCGAGCTGCTGGATATCGGCGAGGCGGATGCGCGCATCATCGAACAGGCGCTCCATTTGCATCTCGTACCAGCCACAGGCCTGCTCGAACGGGGCCGGCCAGGCCGCGCGGGCGCGGGACAGCGACTCGATCAGCGCGACGAATTCCCGCCAGGAGGCTTCGGCGGCCGGCGGCATCGGCTGCTCGGTGAGCAGGGCGCAGCCGGGCGGCGCGGCCGCCACATGGTCGAGCACACGTGCAGCGATCTTCGGGCCGATGCCGGCGAGCAACTGGATCGTGCGAAACCCGGATACCCGGTCGCGCGGGTTCTGCGCCCAGCGCAGCAGCGCGAGCACGTCCTTGACGTGAGTGGCTTCGAGGAACTTGAGTCCGCCGAACTTGACGAAGGGGATGTTGCGCCGCGTGAGCTCGAGTTCCAGGCGCGCGCTGTGATGCGCGGCGCGGAACAGCACGGCCTGGGATTTCAATTTGACGCCTTCCTCGCGGCGCGCCAGCACTTGCTCGACCACGAAGCCGGCCTGGTCGGCGTCGTCGCG
>OMSW01000169.1 GCA_900290295.1 Burkholderiales bacterium | reverse complement strand
TCTGCACCAGGTCATCAACGTTTTTGCGAAAAACGGAATCGCCCAACACGCGCTCGATCTGATCGCGCGAGACCGTCTGCAGGACAGCCCACGGGTTATGCGTGATTTCCCACAGTTCGGGATCAAGCTGCCGCCACACTTCGTCGGTCGCGTGGTTCCACGACCAGCGCATATCCAGGGCCAGCTCGGCAAGGGTATTGAACCCCTCGATTTCCGTGGGTAGAAGGTTATATATGGGGTGGCTGGCACGGGTTTGCTTGCTCATGATCTCCCCCCTTTGCGTAGTATCCCTGCGTTTTCGCTTTGCGATAGAAAATTGGGTTTCTAGAGGGAAAAATAGGTACCAAGCAACTGATTCGTAATCGGTAGGTCGGACGTTCTGAATCGCCAGTGCAACAGATATCCAGCAACGGCTTAAATGGTGTGCAAATGGTGATGCGTGGTGGTTAGGCCTTGGAAGCTCGCATGAAACAATGGGCACCGAAAGGACACTCTCTCAGACCGCGCGGGTCACAGAGGCTCGAGCTCGGTTTCACGCAGACGACGGACCCGGCCATCCTGCAATGGCTCGTCGATTGCTACCGGTAAATCGAGTTACTGGTCCGTTGCCGATCACCGCGCGGTCGCCGGCACGAAAATGCCGCGTCCGTGCAGCTTGCCATGCTCAAGTTCGTCCATCGCGTCGTTAAACGCGGCGAGTGGATAGATACGGGTCTCAAGCCTCACCCGCCCCTCGGCGGCGAGCGTCATCAACTCGGAGAGGTCATTATAGGTACCGACAAGATTGCCAACGAAGTTGATCTCCTGCGAGATCATGTCGATGGCCGACACATCGATCATGCCGCCGTAGCCGATAACGTAGTATGAGCCAGCGCGGCGCAACATGGCGATGCCGTCAGCGATGGCACCGCCCTCGCCGACAAAGTCGATGACCGCCTCGCATCCCGCGCCGCCGGTGATCTCCTTGACCTTCGCCACCTGGTTGCCGTTGGCTAGCACGGCGTGATCTGCTCCGCATTTCTTCGCCAGCTCAAGCGCGCCTTCCGACTTGTCGACGACGATCACATCGGCAGCCGTCAACGCCTTGAGCGATTGGATGCCGATGTGCCCGAGGCCCCCGCCGCCACCGATCACCACAGCATGCGTTCCGGGATACAGCAGCGGAATAGCCTTTTTCACCGCGTGGTAGGCCGTAAGCCCCGCATCGGCAAGGGCCGCCACGTCCTGCGGCCGGATCTTGGGATCGAGCTTCACGACCGCCCTGGCGCCGGTTTTGAGAAACTCGGCAAAGCCTCCGTCAGTGTCGATGCCCGGGAAGGCGCCGCGGCTGCAATGCATGTCGTCGCCGGAGCGGCAATGCCGGCAGAACCCACAAGATATCAGCGGATGAACGATAACAGTGTCGCCGACGGCGACGTGCTCGACGGCGGCGCCGACCGCGTGCACCCAACCCGCATTCTCATGGCCTAGCGTGTACGGCAGTTTGACGTGGCTTTTTTCCTTCCACTGGCCTTCAACGATGTGCAGGTCGGTTCGGCAAAGGCCGGCGCCACCGATGCGCACAACTACATCGTGTGGCCCGGTAATCTTGGGGTCGGCCACTTCTTCGAGAGTGGGTCGCTTGCCGTAAGCGTGCAGGCGGACTGCTTTCATAGAGGCTACTTCTTCTGAAGCGTGTAGCGCACGGTCTGGACGCGGATAAGACCATCCTTGAAGACGAACGTGTCTATGCCGTCGTCGACCTTAGTCTTGGCAGAATCGGCCGTCCACTCGAGGAACAGGATGTCGTTTTCGAAGAGCGTCTTCAGTTTCCATTTGGCTTTCGGGACGTCGGAGAGCAGTTTGGTGAAGGCCTGACGAATGCCTGCCTTTCCCCGCAACACGCCCGCGGGCGACATGAAGAATGCGTCATCGCTGTAGTCCGACACGATTGATTCGAGATCTTCGGCTCCCAACGCCTCGCCATGATGCTGAAAGATTTGCTGTGGTGTACGAGTGGTCATTGATGTCCTCCAGACGGAAGTTAGCCGCCTAACGAAGCGGTCCAGTCGATTGAATCGATAAGATCGATTCAGTAATTGTGGCAAAAGGCATCCTAGTCCCAATCCCTAGGGTCGGGTGTCATCAATCCAAATTTAATGGCAGCGCTATTTTCAGGCCGTATCGGGCCGCACTGACACCGCAGACCTGCCCGCCGCTCGCCTCGGGGTTTTAGCTAGGCCAATCCCTGATACAGACACAAATCAATCCTGACCTGGACGGCGCCTACAACCGCCGGCGCGATCGAGGTATTCCGCCAGACGCCGTCGAGCGCAACAAACAGCTACACGGCGTCCTCCGGCTCAGCTTCAGCGCCAGCGTTCCCCAGCCCGATCACTGGTCGGTTAGTTGCGCCCCACAATCAGCAACCGCAAGATGTTCGTTTTGCCAGTGGTGTTAGCTCGTGCGTTGCAACGCGAGCGATTCGGCCGCGACCTGCATCGCTCGATGCTAGGCGTTGC
>OMSW01000039.1 GCA_900290295.1 Burkholderiales bacterium | reverse complement strand
CGCAGGCGCCTTGCACCAGGGCCCTAGCGCGAGATTTCGCTGAAGGCTTCGTGCGCGGCCTGCACGACCTGGGCCAGCACCGCCTCATCGTGCTGGATCGATACGAATCCGGCCTCGAAAGCCGATGGCGCGAGATAGACGCCGCGCTCGAGCATGGCGTGGAAAAAGCGATTGAAGCGCTCCTTGTCGCAGGCCATGACCTGGGCAAAGCTGCGCGGCACCTGCAAAGAGCTGTACAGACCGAACATGGAGCCGACGCTGTCGGCGGTAAATGCCTGCCGGTGTTCCTTGGCCTCCTGCACCAGGCCATTGACCAGGCTTTGCGTGCGCGCGGCCAGCGTCTCGTAAAAGCCGGGCTGCTCAACCAGTTCCAGGGTCGCCCGCCCGCAGGCAACCGCCACCGGATTGCCGGAGAGCGTTCCTGCCTGATAGACCGGTCCCAGCGGCGCCAGTTGCGCCATGACGTCGCGGCGGCCACCGAATGCGGCCAAGGGCATTCCGCCGCCGATCACTTTTCCCAGCGTGGTGAGATCGGGCACGATGGCGTACAAGGACTGCGCGCCGCCGCGCGCCACCCGGAACCCGGTCATGACCTCGTCGAAGATCAACAAGGCACCATGGCGGGAGCACAGCTGGCGCATCGTCTGCAGGAATTCCTCGCTTGCGCGAACCAGGTTCATGTTGCCGGCGATCGGCTCGACGATCACGCAGGCGATATGTGCGCCCATGCGATCAAAGGCGTCCTTGAGCTGCTCACAGTCGTTGTAGTCGAGCACGATCGTGTGTTGTGTCGTCTCCGGCGGCACGCCAGCCGAACTGGGATTGCCGAAGGTCAGCGCCCCGGAGCCGGCCTTGACCAGCAAGGCGTCGGCATGGCCGTGGTAGCAGCCTTCGAACTTGATCAGCTTGGCGCGCCCCGTGGCGCCGCGCGCCAGCCGGATCGCGCTCATCGTCGCCTCGGTGCCGGAGGACACCAGGCGCACCTGCTCTATCGAGGGCAACATGCGCAGGAGCCGTTCGGCGAATTCGACTTCGGCTTCCGTCGGCGCGCCGAAGGACAACCCGTCGCGGGCCGCACGATTGACCGCTTCGAGCACGGCCGGATGGGCGTGGCCGACGATCATCGGGCCCCAGGAGCCCACCAGATCGATATAGCGGCGCCCATCGGCGTCCCAAATATAGGGACCCTGCGCTCGGGCAATGAATCGCGGCGTACCACCGACCGAGCGGAACGCGCGCACGGGCGAATTCACCCCGCCGGGGATGCAGCGCTGGGCGCGCGCGAACAACTCCTCGTTGCGCCCCATACGCGGATGCGTCATGGCCTTACCCTGTCTTTCGTCCTACGTTAGCGCGAATTCGCGCAATTGCCTTCCAAAGCCTTGATTCGCTACCCAATTCGCCCCCGACAAAGCGGACCTGGCCCGCGGCCACAGGCTATCATCGCGAACGCAGTATGGTAGCGAAAACCTATCGGGCCCCAGAACGATGACGACAACGGTTGCGACGCGCACGTGGATGTGCTTGATTTGCGGATGGATTTATGACGAAGCAGCCGGCTTACCCGAGGACGGAATCGCTGCCGGGACGCGCTGGGAAGACATTCCGCCGAACTGGGTATGTCCGGAGTGTGGGGCGCGCAAGGAAGACTTTGAATTGATCGAGGTTTGAGTCCGGCGGAAACAGCGAAATGAATACCCCGGGATTGACAGAGCGAATTGGTCAGTGTGTGATTGCTAACCCAGCAACCCTTACGTTTTGGGCTTTTGGACCCGCTTCTCGGATAGCCAGCGGCAGTTGCGGGGGCGACGGTCCGGGCCTGCAGATCGCAATGGGCCCAGGAGGCTGATGGATGTCCGCGCAATTGGAGGCCATTGATATCCGCGGCAAAAAGGTGATGGTGATCGATGACTCGAACACGATCCGCCGCAGCGCTGAAATCTTTCTCACACAGGCCGGTTGCCAGGTGATCCTCGCGCAAAACGGATTCGAGGCTCTATCCAAAGTGAACGACCATCAGCCCAGCATCATTTTCTGCGACATCCTCATGCCCCGCCTCGACGGCTACCAGACCTGCGCTCTGATCAAGCGCAGTCCGCGTTTCCACGAGACGCCGATCGTGATGCTTTCGTCAAAGGACGGACTGTTCGATCGCGCCCGCGGGCGGATGGTGGGATCGGTGGAATATCTGACGAAGCCCTTTACCAAGGAAAGCCTGCTGACGGTGGTACGCCAGCATTCGATGAATTCATGAATTGAGCATTCCAACCAAGTCCTGCTCGGAGCGCCCTCGCCGCAGCGAGCAACCAGAAAGGCCGGAGACCGCAAGCATGCCGATACGCAAAATCCTGATCGTCGACGATTCGCCGACCGAGCGTTACTTCTTGAACGAGTTGCTGTCCAAGCATGGTTTTTCCGTGACCGCCGTGGAGAGCGCCGAAGAAGCGATGACGAATCTGCAGGCCCAGTTGCCCGACCTGATCCTCATGGACGTCGTGATGCCGGGCTTAAACGGCTTCCAGTTCACGCGCCATCTTTCCAAGGACCCGGTAACGCAGGGCATCCCGGTGATCATGTGCACCAGCAAGAATCAGCAGACGGACCGGATCTGGGGATTGCGCCAGGGCGCCCGTGATTACATCACCAAGCCCGTCAAGGCCGATGAACTGCTGGGCAAAATCGCGGCACTGGGCTAAGACGAGGAGCCAAATTGCGACACGGCCACGGAGATGAGATGCGCAATCGGATGAACGGTCCTGCAATCGGATTTGCGCTGATCCGCAGATGGACAATCGAGACGATTCGCTGACGGGTAACGGCTTGGACGAAACCAGACAATCCGGCAAGCTGCGCGACTTTTCCGCGCAATTGGCAGCGCGCCTGCAGGCTGCGCCCAGTCCCATGGCCGAGCCGGCGCGGCTCGCCGTTCGCATCGGAACCTCCGCGTTCCTGCTCGACATGAGCAGCGCGGGCGAGATCGTGCCAGCACCGCCGGTGACACCGGTGCCGTGGACCAAGCCCTGGTTCCGGGGCCTGGCCAACGTCCGCGGCCGCCTGGTGGGCGTCGTCGACTTGATTTGTCTTGCGGGCGGCGTAGCCATTACCCCGGACGACGCGCAGCAACTGATCGTGTTCAATGAAACCCTGAAATTCAACGTGGGGCTACTCATCACGCGCGCCTTCGGCCTGCGCAATATCAAGGACCTTGAATCCTTGGGGCCGGTGCGGGAACGCTCGCGCCCGTGGGAAGCGAAGGCCTTTCGTGATGTGGACGGTTCGCGCCTGGTGGAGATCGACCTCAAAGGGCTGATTTCGCACGAGGAATTCATGAGTATCGGCTTGTAGCTGCCGGAGTTGCGATGGCTCTCGATTTTGGAGTTTTCAGTAGCAGGACAAAGCGCAGCCGAGAGGTCTCCGAGCGGCGTGCCCCAAAGCGCTACAACGACGTGCCGCCGACATATCGCATCGACTCGCCCTTCGCGATCGATGTACCGGTGACCAGCGCACCGGCCAAGCCCGCGGCGCCCGCAGCGCCCGCCGACGCCAAGATCTCCGCCGGTACGCAGACGAGCCGCAAGCTGGTGCAGGCGATCGCCGGCGCCGGCCTGTTCTTCTTCGCCTGTACCGCACTGCTCGTTTGGCTCAGCGCGCATGACGCGACCTCCCTGGAGCGGCAGATCGCCGTGATCGGCGACGTGCTCATGCACACCCAACGGCTCGCGAAGGCGGCCCCGGGCGCGGTTCAGGGCGCGCCGGACGAAATGGACCAAATGATTGAAAGCCGCGACCAGGTCAACACCGACATTGGCTTGCTGCAAAATGGCGACTCCAGCAACTCCATGGCGCCGATCGCAGGACCGCTCGCGGTCTTTCTGCACACCCTGACGGTTCGCTGGCAGGACACCTATTCCGCAGCCTCGGTAATCGCCAGCAATCGCAAGGCGCTGTTCGACTTCGGCGCGATCGCGCGCAAGATCAACGAAGCCAGTCCGCGCCTGGCGGAGCTGACCGAGAGTATTGCCGCCGAAAAGCTGCGGCACGGCGCCTCGACCCGGGAAGTGGCAACGGCGGAGCAACTGGTGTCGCTGCACCAGCGCATCACGAAGAACGCCAATCTCATCAATTCGAATCAATCGGCGCATGCCGAGGACGTGGCCATTCTCAGTCGCGATATCGAGGCGTTTCCGGATCTGGCCCAATCGCTGCTTGCCACCAGCGACGGCGAAGTGCGCACCAAGCTGCAGGAGGTGCTGCGCGAGTACCGGAGCATACTGGCCTCGCTCACCAACGTGGTGATGAACCCACAGGCGCTGGCAGAGGCGCGCAATGCCCAGATCACTATCGTCGCCGAAGCCGAACCGCTGCGCTTTGAAAGCGTCGACTTGGGCAAGCGGTTCGAGGCGCAGCAGCATTCGCACTGGTTTTACTATGCACTGGCAAGCGTTTTCGCCCTCCTTGCCCTCGGTTCGGCGGCAGCGGTGGCGCGCATACTGCTGGCCGATTCCCGGCGCCGGGCTGCGGAGGCCGAAGCCGGGCGCATCGAGGCCCAGCGACTAGAAGAGCAGGCCAAGCGGCGCAACGACCAGAACCAGGCGGCGATTTTGCGCCTGATGAACGAACTGCAGGAAGTCGCGGACGGCAATCTGACGGTTGCCGCCACGGTAACCGAGGACATCACCGGGGCGATTGCCGATTCCATCAACTACACGGTAGAGGAATTGCGCTCCCTGGTGGGCCGGATCAACCAGACCGCCGAGCTCGTGAGCGATGCCTCCGGGCAGTCGCGCGATATCGCCACACGCCTGCTGAGCGCCTCCGACGCGCAAAGCCGGGAAATCCGCGACACCGGTGAGCGGGTGCTGGGAATGGCCAACCAGATCAGCGAGGTGTCGGCCGGCGCAGGCGATTCGGCCAAGGTCGCGCGCGCCTCGCTCGAGGCCGCCGAGCGCGGCCAACGCGCGGTGTACAACCAAATCTCGGGCATGAACGAGATTCGCGAACAGATCCAAGAGACCTCCAAACGCATCAAGCGCCTGGGGGAATCGTCGCAGGAGATCGGTGAAATCGTCGAGCTCATTTCCGACATCACCGAACAGACCAACGTGCTGGCGCTCAATGCGGCCATACAGGCGGCCTCCGCCGGCGAGTCCGGACGCGGGTTTGCCGTCGTCGCCGAGGAAGTACAACGCCTTGCCGACCGCTCCGGCGAAGCCGCCAAGCAGATCGGTGCATTGGTGCGCGCGATTCAAACCGATACCCAGGATGCCGTGATTGCCATGGAGAAGAGCACCCAGGGGGTGGTGGAGGGTACGCGGCTGTCCGATGCTGCCGGAACCGCACTGGCCGAGATCGGGCGGGTCTCGCGCCAGCTGACCGAACTCATCGAGCGCATCGCCCAAGCCACGTCGGCGCAGGCCCATTCGGCCGGCGACGTATCCAAGTCCATAGGTCACATTCTTACAGTCACGGAACAAACAACCCAGGGGACGCGCCAAGCCGCGCAGTCGATCGGGCAGCTGGCAACGCTGGCGCGTGAACTCAAAGCCTCGGTGGCGCGCTTCCGCGTTGCCTGACGCGCGCCAGGCAACGTAACAACGAACCCCAGCACGCCAGGACCGTAAACCGGCAATGACGCAAACGCTCGATCTCGCAGAGGACGCGGTGCCCGCACCCGCTCCGGCACAGGACGTGGCCCCGCTGGCCTGGGTAATCGACGAGGTTCGCGCCTCGCTGTCCGAGGCCATCACGTCAATCAAGGCGTTCCTCGCCAACAAGGCCGATATCGATCGCCTGCGCAGTGCCAACGAACACGTGCACCAGGTAAGCGGCGCCATGCAGCTGCTCGACCTGCGCGGCGTTACCCTCGTCACCGAGGCGGTGGAGGAACTTTTTTCCAACTGGGAGTCGGACCCGGCCCAGTGTCTGCCGGCGGCGGTACGCGCCGTGGACGCCACGCTGGGCGCGGTACGCAACTACCTAGAGGCGACGCTGAGCGGGCGCGTGAACCCGCCGATCCGCCTGTACCCCTATTACCGCGAAATCCTCGTCCTGCTACGGGCGCCGCGCGTGCACCCGGCAGATCTGATTTTCCCGGACCTCACGCGCCGCCCGTCCTTTCACAAGATGGAAGTGCGCCCGCTCAGCGCCGACGAACTGCGCGTGCGCCGGGTGCTATACGAGGAAGGCCTGCTGCGTTTTCTGCGCGATCCGGAAAATGCGCATGCGCGCGCGCGCATGCGCGACGCGGTCTTCGAGCTCGAAGGACTGCCCCAGCGTGGTCTCGCGCGCAGCTTTTGGTGGGTCGCACGAGCCTTGTTTGACGCGCTCGATTCGTTCCAGCTCCCGGTCGATGCAGATCTAAAGCGCTTCCTCGCCCGGCTCAATCAGCAATTCCGGCGGCAGATCGAAGGCGGCCCGGCCGTCGCCGAGCGCCTGATGATCGATGCGCTCTATCACGTGGGTCGAGCCGACGACAGGATCGAGCGCGTTGCACAGGTCAAGCAACTCTACGGCCTGGCGTCGCTCATCCCGCCCGATTTTGATCGGGCCACGCTCACTACGATCGATTCCGAAGCGCTGACGGCGCTGAAGGAATCCTTGAGCCAATGCAAACTGCTGTTGGGACAGCTGGTCGCCAGCAGTCCTCCGGACCCGACGCGCTTTCGCGCCGAGGTCGGACGCGCCCAAGCCAGTGCGCTGCGCCTCGGCGCACCGGCACCGGCGCGCGTGCTGGGCTGCATTAGCGAGGTGACTGCAGGGCTGGCGGCAGCGACTGCGGAGGTGCGCGAGGGCCTGGGCATGGAATTGGCCACCGCGCTGCTGCTGCTGGAGACCGGCTCCGACGGGTATCCGCAGTCGGATCCGCAGTTCGAGCAGCGCGCCGATGCCATGATCGAGCGCATCGTGCGCGCCGCGCGCGGACAGGAACTGCCCGAGGGCGACAACTGGATCGCCGAACTCGCAACCCGTGCCCAAGAGCGCTCGTCGATGGACACGGTGGT
>OMSW01000155.1 GCA_900290295.1 Burkholderiales bacterium | reverse complement strand
AGTCTAGGCCGGCGGCGCTAGGCCAGGCTAGAAAAATTTCATGAAAGGATGGAAACAACCGTAACAGTGTGCGCGACCCGCAGTTCGTGTTCTTGCGCCTGCAAGCAGCCGCTCAAAACGTGTTGGGAACGCATTTGTCGAGGTCTGACGATGGCTTGAAGCCTGGCAACGCCGTCCCAAGGCGTGCTTGCGGCAAGGCGCCGAGATCGCTCCAGCTTGCGCCCGCGTCGCGCTCGCCTTGCACGGCCGCTTCGACGCGATTCCCGTGCGAACGCGCTTGCAACGAAACGATGCCGCTGTCATCGACAAGCTCGGATTTTGTCCAGCCGTTCAGGTCCAAACTGCGTCCCCACACGCCCAGACTACGAACCAAGAGCAACGCCGCACGGCGGCTGGTCAAATCCGGGAGCTTGGATGCGAAAACACAAGATTGCCTGCGAATGTACGACAGGCAAGGAGTGTGCCAGTACGCGATTTCGGCCCCATCGCAAGGGGGAGCCAAGTCGCACATTTTCACCAAGCCCAGCAACGCAGGCCGTGTTGCCGGGGTCCCAGCGTATGCTGCGCGGGGCACCAAGAATGCTTTGAATCTAAAATTTTTCGGTGCGAAGGGAGCGGTTGGGATGGCCTACAAGATTTACGAGGTGCCAATACCATTTGCCATGCAGCCGGCCGTCATTGTCGTGGCGCTATGGCAGACTTCGGACATTTGGCGCATCGAATCCTTCCTTCTCGCACCCGGCGCATCCGAATTTCAGCGGTGCTCCAACTTCGAGGTCGGCAACAACAGCCTCGCGCAATACAACGCAGTGCTCGGACACGTGGAACCGGCCCTGACGATCGACGAGGATTTCGTCGAAACAGAAGCGCTCAAACAAGCAATGGTCAACCTTGTGACGGCGATAGAAAGAAAGTACGGCACCCCTGGTGTCTTGAATTTCGGCGAACTCAAACCGAGCCTGACCGGCCTCAGGGTGTTCGCCAGCCTTTTCCAGCACGCCGACGGCCGCGCAATTCTGAGCAAGCTTGGGGCTGCAACCGAGGATGTCGAGTTGGGAAACATCCTTCAGCAATTCGACCGACTCCAACAGTTTTCGCGAGGCTGATCTGACGAGCGCGACCAACCCGGCCGTCGTCACCTTCATACACTTGTTGCTGGCCGCCGGCGTCACCGCACACGCGCTCGTCCACAAGCGCGACGCCGGCTCGGCCATGGCCTGGATCGGCCTCGCATGGCTCGCGCCGATTCTTGGCAGTGTGCTGTACCTGCTCCTGGGTATCAACCGCGTTCGGCGCCGCGCAATGAGCTTGCGAAGCAACCGGCTGGCCGTCCGCGTGGTCGAGCAGGCCCGAGCGGGACCGCGCGATGACCACCTCGCTCCACTCGCTTGCGCCGGCCTGAGCATCACGCAGCGGCCGCTGGAAAGCGGCAACGCGATCACGATTTTGCGCAACGGCGACGAAGCCTATCCCAGGATGATCGCGGCAATCGAAGCAGCGCGGCGAAGCGTCGCGCTTTCCAGTTATATCTTTCGAGCCGACGTAGCCGGGATCAAGTTCATCGACGCCTTGAGCGGCGCAATGAAGCGCGGTCTTGACGTGCGCGTCCTGATCGACGGCTTCGGTGGTGGGTACTTCCGGTCCGCCACGTATCGGCGGCTGCGACGCGCGGGCGTACCGGTCGCGCGGTTTCTGCATTCGCCGCTGCCGTGGCGCATGCCATTTCTGAACCTGCGTACGCACAAGAAGGTCCTTGGCGTCGACGGCCGGATTGCCTTTACCGGCGGATTGAATATCGGCGCGGAGAACCTGACGCGCCGCCAGCCACGCCGGCCGGTGTTCGATACCCACTTCCTGTTCGAGGGACCGGTCGTTGCGCAGCTGATCGACGTGTTCGCGGACGACTGGTTCTTCGCGACCGGCCAACAGTTAGCGGGGGACGGGTGGTTTCCGCCAATGGAGTCGGCCGGCGACAGCGTGGCGCGAGCGGTGACCTCGGGACCTGACCAGGATATCGAAAAGATCGAGTTGATGATCCTGGAGGCCATTGCGTGCGCGCGAACATCCGTCAAGATCATGACCCCCTACTTTTTACCCGATGAGCGGATCATCACGGCGCTGGCGTTGGCCTCGTTACGGGGCGTCGAGGTCGACGTGGTACTGCCGGAACGCAGCAATCATCCGGCGGTGGATTGGGCCACCCGCGTGCAGATCGGCCCGCTGCTCGCAGCCGGCTGCCGCGTCTGGACTCACCCGCCACCATTCGACCACTCGAAGCTCATGACCGTCGATGGCCTCTGGTGTTTGATCGGCAGCGCGAACTGGGACATACGCAGCTTCCGGCTGAACTTCGAGCTGGATCTGGAGGTCTATCACGCCGGCCTCGTCCAGCAAGTCAACCGCAGGATCGTCGATCGGCAGGAAACCCGTATAACGGCGGACGCACTCGCCAAGCGCTCGCTCCCGGTATTGCTGCGCGACAGTGCCGCACGCTTGATGTTGCCCTATCTCTAAGTACGACGGCGCCCGACCTCACGCGGCACCGCGCGGCGCCTTGCGGCACTTGCCACGACGCCCGCTTGTTGCAGGGGTACTGCCATGCTCGCAATGTGATGGTCAACTTTTTATGGCGGCGAGGCGGCGTCGTTAAAGCGCTAAACTGAACATTTGTGACGCATCGAGGCCACGGAGATTGCACGCAGTAGCTTTCCCCGAACCGGGATCAAATCGGCGATCATCGAGGGGAAGGACGCAGGCAGGGACAGAATCGTGCAGATCTTCCATCCATGTTTCTTGCCGTATGTCCTGCCACAGGCCCCGGCGGGTCGGGCAAGATTCGCCCGCGTCATCGTTCTCCTGGGTGCGGCCGCGTTCGGCTGGGTCTTGCTGGCAGCGCAAGCATACGGGCAAAGTCCAGCGGCACCCGGCCCGCAGAGCCAGCCCGTATATTCGTCGATGCAGCTCGATCAGATGCTCGCACCGATCGCCTTGTATCCGGACGACCTGCTCGGACAGATCCTGATGGCCTCAACCTATCCGCTGGAAATCGTTCAAGCCGATCGCTGGCTGCAGAATCCAACGAATGCGTCCTTGCGCGGCATGCCGCTGGCGCAAGCTCTGCAGCAGGAGCCGTGGGACGCCAGCGTCAAGTCGCTGGTTGCATATCCGCAGATCCTGAGCGTGATGGATGGCAATCTGGATTGGACGGAACAGCTGGGTGATGCCTTCCTTGCCCAGCAGGCCGATGTCATGGACAGCGTGCAGCGGCTGCGCGGCCGCGCGCAAGCCGCCCGAACGCTGGTATCCACGCCTCAACAGACGGTGGCGAACAACGATCAGGCGATCGAGATAGCGCCTGCCGGACCGGACGCGGTTTATGTACCAGTTTACGACCCGGATGTGATCTACGGCGACTGGCCGTATCCGGACTACCTGCCGTATTACTTCGATGTTCCCGGGTATCCGATTGGCAGCTACATTGGTTTTTCCATCGTGGTCCCGTTCTGGGGATGGAACCACTGGAATTGGAACCAACATGGATTGAACATCGTCGGTGGCGCCGGCGCCGCGACTGGGGGAAGGTTCCCGCCGATGCGAACAGGGCCGTGGCAGCACGATCCGGCGCATCGAGGCGGCGTGCCCTATCGCGATCCTGTGACGCGAGCCCGATTTGAGGGCGCGGCCGAAATGCGCTCGATGCGTAGCGAATTCCGTGGCTATTTTCCCGCCGAAACCGCGCGCGCTCCGACCGGCTTGCCCGCCACGCGCTATGGCGCTACCGCGCCCGAGCCGGTTCATGCTCC
>OMSW01000153.1 GCA_900290295.1 Burkholderiales bacterium | reverse complement strand
GGAAAGCGAATGAATCGAGCACAGGTCGAAAAGTCATTGGCCGTGTGGGCGGGGCAGCTGCTTTACCCGGGGGTAAGGACATACGGGCAAGCCGGGAAAAATCCGGGTGTTTGGTCGACTGGCCTAGCCTACGGCGCGGATGTGCGCGCAAAGCTGCGGGCGCTCGTTCGCCGGGCGCCGGAAGTCATGGTTAGGGTTTCCGGGGGTGGCCGAGGCATGAGGCCAATCCGGGCTCATTTACTCTATATCAGCCGCTGCGGCAAGCTGGAGATCGAGGACGAGCGGGGGGAAAAGAGCCTGGGCCGGGACGCTCTTGAGGGCCTGGCCGAAGAGTGGCGCCTTGCTGGCGCCGAGATTCCGGCGAAGTCGCACCGGCGCGAGGCCTTTCACCTCATGCTGTCCATGCCACCGGACACCGACGCTGGCGCGGTCCTATCGGCGGCGCGCGATTTCGCGAGCGCAGAATTTGCGCAGCACAAGTTCGCGATGGTTCTGCACGAGCCAGGGTCCGATCCGCGGTCCACGCGTGCGCATGTGCACCTCGTCGTGCGGGCGCAGGGCTGGGATGGGGAGCGTTTAAAGCCAAGTAAGGCGGATCTTGCCCGGTGGCGGCAGGTATTTGCCGACCGGCTTATCGAACGTGGGATCGCAGCGTGCGCGACGCGACGCCAGACGCGAGGCGAACTGCAACCCCCGAAGACGCTTTGGGATCATCGCGTGCAGGGGCTTGCGCGCAAAGCCTGGGCATTGCGCCCGAGCGCCCGCGCTGCCGCAACGGAAGCAAATGTGCTCAACGCCTGGCGCCAGGTCGCTGGCGCACTATCGCGCTCCGAGGAACACGAGGACCAGAATCTGGCTCGTGAGATGCTCGATTTTGTGCGAGCAATGCCGATGGTGGCCCGGCGGGAGGCGCGGCTGCGGCGAAGCGAACGCACGCCCGTTCAATCTTGCGTCGAGCGCACGCAATCGGATCGCGGCGGGCCCAATTTGCCGGAACGGGTGCAGCGCCGCGATCGCTCGCGGGCCCGGTAGCGATTCACGGCCGGAAGATCGACTTGCGCATTCGGTGAAATTAGGTCGTTCGACAAGATGGCCATGCAAACTGGTGACAGTGACAAAAGGGAAGTTGGATGCTGATTCGCCCGTTTCTAACCGAGAACCAGGTATCAAACGAACGGGAACTGTCGGCCCCAACCGCTGCAGCATACGAACGAAAGCGGTAATGGCACCATCGTGAACGACTGCAATCGGGCCGACAGGCGAATTCCGATGCCTGGCGCCTCTTCAACCCGGCACTTTTAACGTAACTCGGGCAGCAAGTATGCCCGCCAGAGACATTCCTGGAATCGGACATTGAAAAAGCCGAAGTGCCCAATGCGCTGTTCACCAATGTCCTCTGGCGAGATTCGCTTCATCGTCTGTGGCGCGCGCACGTAAAAACCATGCAGCGATTCGGTGTTTCGGGCCGACATGAATTCATCATCGACGAAGGAAAGTGAAGTAATCGGGGTGTTCACAGCAGCAAATTGCGCCTTCGCCCCTGGCCCCTCCGCACCAACAGCGTAATCGGGATTCAGACACCATCGGCGCCATTGCTCAATGACCCCGCGAGGCAAGTCGCCGACCTTACGCAGTCGCTTTCCAGGAAAGTATCCAAATAGGCGCGTGAAGACCGGCGCCGCGACGTGCCACAACCACCACACCCTCCATTTCGCGCTTGGCGTGTTTTCTACCCAATATCCGCTCCCGCAGGCAATCGTCACCACCTTCGCAATGCGATCGCGACTGGGCACAAAACCCAGGATTTGCCCGCCCAGACTATGTCCAAGCCAATACAGAGGCTTGCCTGCCGCGTCCTGGGTCGACGCATGGATCATGGCCTCGCAATCGAACCGCGCCCAATCCGTAATGTTGATCTTCAAAGCCCGAATGCCCGACTGGCGCGAAAGTCCAATGCCGAAGTAATCAAAGGTGCCAACCAGAAAACCCTCAGCGGCCAGCCATGCGGCAAAGCGCGCGTAGAACCGCTGGCCGATTCCCATCGCCGGAACGATCATCACGACCGCCCTGGGCTCACCGGTCGGATGAAAGAATGTCGTCGCGATGTCATAGCCACCTTGCGTGGT
>OMSW01000118.1 GCA_900290295.1 Burkholderiales bacterium | reverse complement strand
GGGCGCCGACGGCGGCACCGTGCTGGCTCTGCCGCAGGTCGACCTGGTGCTGTCCTGGACCACACTGCTGGCCGGGCAGCCGCGCATGGACTCCTTGACGGTGCGGACACCGGAAATCGGGGTCAAGCGCTTGCGCGACCATCGATTCGCCATTGCCGGCATCATCGTCGACCCGCAGGCAGCGCAAACCGATACGACGTTCATCGATTGGGTCCTGGCGCAGCAGCACATCAGCGTGCGCGACGCACGCGTGCATTTTGTCGATGAGCTTGATTCGACGCCCGCGTCCGACCCCGATGCTGCGGCCGGCCAGTCCGCGGAGGGCAAGGCCGGCAGTCTTGCAGGCGCCGCCGTACCCCAGGCGGCCGCAACGGCGGTTCAGCAGATTGACTTCACGGACGTCAACTTCCTGCTGACTCGCAGCCTGACCGGTCATCACTTCGCGCTCAGATTGCGTCCGCCTTCGCAGCTGGCCGGGCTGGTCGATCTGCGCGGCCAGTTCCAGCATTCATGGACCGAACCGACGGCGCGCATGACGTCCTGGAGTGGAAAGGTCTTTGCGCAGTTCGATTTCGCCGATCTGGCGCGCGTCAATACGCTGGCGCATCTGCTGCCAGAACCTGCGCGCCTCGATCAGGCCAAGGGCGCGCTGCGCGTGTGGATTGATTTTTCGGCGGCGCGCATAACGCGTCTGCGCGCCGATGTAGCACTCACGGGCGTGGCGGCCCAGCTGCGCCCGGATCTGCAGCCGCTGAAGTTAGACAGCATGCAGGCAAGAATAACGCAGACGGTTTGGAACGACGGTGATAGCGACTTCGAGGACGTCTCCCTGACGGGCCTGCGCCTGGACGGACCGGAGAAGCTGCATTTGCCCGAAACCGATCTGCTCTTTCGCACGGCCCGCTCCCGGCGACCCAGCGATGCTGCCATGCCCGAGCAGTCGCAATTGGAGGCAAGCCACATTGTGCTCAGCGATTGGAGCCGGCTGGCCGAGCAAATTCCGTTGCCCGCCGAATGGCTCTCGATGATCCAGCGCACGGCGGCCCGTGGGACGATCGACGATCTGCGTGCCGCCTGGGATGGACCGGCAAAGCCCGCCCGCGTCTACTCGCTGCACGCGCGCTTCACCGGCCTGGGCTTTTCCCTGGGCGGCACCGCTCCGACGCCGGCTGCGGAGGGCTCCGGGAGCGCCGACGGGAGCAGCACGCCCCCTGCGCGGCCGTACGAGTTCGAGAATCTGGCCGGAACCGTCGACTTGAACCAGAACTCCGGCTCGCTGCGCGTCGACACTAGCAAGGTTCGCGCGCGCATTCCGGTGGTCTTTGACGAGGCGCTGGCGTTCGACACGTTCTCCACCCGGATTCGCTGGAGCCGCGACCAAGACAACCACGTGATGATCGACGTGGATTCGCTGGCCGCGGCCAACGAAGACCTTGGCCTGAATTTCTCGGGTTCGTATCGCAGCGCTGGCGCCGAGCCGGCACGACTCGATGTCAACGGCCGCCTCGCGCGCGGCAAGGTCAACGCGGTGCAGCACTACCTGCCCAGATTCACCGATCCGGCCACGGCATCCTGGTTACGCGGCGCGCTGCTCGACGGACGGATCACGGAAGGCTCGTTCTACGCGCGCGGCGACCCAAAACAATTCCCGTTCAGCGATGCCAGGAGCGGCGATTTTCACGCCGCGGTGCATGTGCAAGATGGCACGATCGACGTCGCGCCGTCTCGGCCGGAGCCACCCAATGCGGCGCCCGATTCCTCCCGCCATCCGGTTTGGCCGCTTCTGAGCGGCATCGACGCCGATGTCGTATTTGATCGTAACCGGCTCACCGTCAGCGGGCACCGCGCCAAGGCCTACGGCTACGACCTGTCGAATGTGACGGCGCGCGTGGCACAGCTCGACCGGCCCGATCAGCACTTGCTGGTCGATGGTCAGGGGTCCGGGCCGCTTGCCGAGATCATTCACTATATCGGCGCGAGCCCGGTAAATGCCTGGACCGGCGGCTGGCTGGGAGCGGTAGACGCCAGCGGGCCGGCACGCCTGCGGATGACGCTCGTTATCCCGCTGGCTCATGCCGCCGATTCCACCGTTGCCGGCACTGTGAACTTCGAACGCGACGATGTCGTCCTGCGTGCGGGCATTGCGCCCTTCTCAGAGCTGAGCGGACAGCTTGACTTCACGCAGCGGGGAATCCGGCTTTCGGGAGTTGACGCTGGATTTCTCGGCGGCGAGATCCGTTTGAGCGCTGACACGCAAGCCGATGGTACGGTGCTCGTGCAGGGCAATGGCAGCGCGACGCCGCAGGGGGCCAAGCGCCAGATCGAGCTGGCGGCGCTGCGACGCGTGCTCGATCACACGCGCGGCACGGTGCGTTACAGCGCCTCGCTCACCGTGCATGAGGGAAGCTACGGTCTGCGTATCGATTCCGATCTGGTGGGCCTGGCCGCAGACCTGCCGGAGCCTTTTCGCAAGACCGCCGGCGAGGCCCTGCCCTTGCATCTGGAAAACGTCCCGGTGGCGGGCTCGTCTCCCGTACGCGACACGCTGCGCGCCACCGTGGGCAACGCGTTGTCGATCGAATTGCACCGCGTTGCCGGCCCCAACGACACGATGTCCATCGAGCGCGGAGCGGTCAGCGTCGGCGGGCACGCCAACCTTCCCGATGCCGGGATGCTCTTGTTCATCGACCAGGCCCACCTTGATCTGGACCGTTGGCAGAAGCTGCTGGGGTCCGCCGCGAATGCGCCAGCGGCAAATGCATCGGCGCTGCCGGCGGGCCCGGAGCCCGGCACCCGCACGGGCCCAATAACGGCAGCGGGCACAGCGGGGAATCCATCCGATTTCCAACGGATGAATTTCATCGCGGTGCATGCCGGGCAGCTGACGGTATACGGCAAATCGATGACGAATGTTTCTCTGAGCGCCAGGCGCGACCCCGATCAGAGTTGGTACGCAGACATCGACTCGGACCAGGCGTCGGGTTCCGTGCGCTGGATCGAAGCGCAGCCACCGGCTCCCAGCCGGCTGAGCGCGCGCCTGGCAAAGCTCACGATACCCGAGCGCGATAAGCAGGAGGTTACCGAGCTGCTCGATACACCTCCCACGGAACTGCCGGAGCTGGACATCGTCGCAGAGCAGTTCGAATTGGGGCCGGGCAAGCTTGGGCGCCTCGAGGTCTTGGCGCAAAACGTCGGTGGCGGACACACGGATGACTGGATTTTGCAAAAGCTCATACTCAGCAATCCCGATGGCAAATTGACCGGTAGCGGTCAGTGGCAGCGCGTCAGCGGCTCGGCTGCACGCAAGATGTCGGTCAAATTCTCCTTGATCTATTCCGATGCCGGCAACCTGCTCGGCCGCTTTGGATTCCCCGGTACGATCCGCAACGCCAGCGGCAAACTCGATGGCGAGTTGTCCTGGCGCGGTGCGCCGTTTGCGATCGACTACCCGAGCCTTGCCGGAAACCTGCATCTGGATGCGGAAAAAGGGCAGTTCCTCAAGCTCAACGCGGGCGCCGCGCGTTTGCTGGGCGTGCTGTCCCTGCAATCGCTCGCGAACCACGTCACGGGAGATTTTCGCAACGAATTCTCGGAGGGCTTCGCTTTCGATACCCTTGTGGCAAGCGCAAACATCGCCAATGGAACGCTGAGGACAGACGATTTCATCATGAAAGGGCTGAGCGCCGTCGTGCGCGCGGACGGCCGTGTCGATCTGGCCGCGGAGACGCAGAATCTGGAGATCGTTTATATCCCCGAGATCAACGCCAGCAGCGCTCCCCTGGCCTACGCGCTCTTGAACCCGGCGTCGTGGCCCATCGGCCTGGCGGCATTCGTGGGCAATTTCCTGCTGAAAAAACCGCTATCGGCGGCGTTCACCCAGGTCTATACGGTAACCGGCTCCTGGTCCGATCCAAAGGTGGAGCGTGTCAAGTCCGAATCGAGCGCGTCCAACGCCAGCTCGCTGCCATAGCGCACAGTGATGCGGTGTTGGGAAATTTGTCCGTCTGCACGGCTTGGCCCGATGACCCTACCGGCCGTTTGATCCATCCGCGCCGCCTTGCCGCATAATTGGCCCGGTATGAGCCGCCCTAGCGCCTGCGTCCGTGTTGCTGCTGTGCAAATGGTCTCGACCACGAGGCTGGAGCAAAATCTGCGCGCCGCCGAGGAACTCATCGCAGAGTCCGCGCGCCAAGGTGCCGGCCTCGTCGTTTTGCCCGAGTACTTTTGCCTCATGGGCGTGCGCGACCGAGACAAGCTGGCACTGCGCGAGGCCGATGGCAGTGGCCCGATCCAGGAGTTTCTTGCCGCGCAGGCCTCGGGCCGGCGCATCTGGCTGGTAGGCGGGACTCTGCCGCTGGCGGCCCCGGAGCCGGACCGGGTCTTCAATTCGGTACTGGTATTCGACCCGCAGGGGCGGCGCGTGGCGCGCTACGACAAGATCCATCTTTTTTCCTTCCGCCAGGGGGAGGAAGCCTATGACGAGGCGCGCACGATATCGCCCGGGCGCGAGCCTGTCGCCTTCGACTGCAGCGTCGGCGAGACCACGCTGCGCGTCGGTCTATCGGTATGCTATGACCTGCGCTTTCCCGAACTGTACCGGCGCCTGCTGGGGGCCGACCTGATCGTGGTTCCCGCCGCTTTCACGGCGACCACCGGCCAAGCGCACTGGGAGGCGTTGCTGCGCGCGCGTGCAATCGAAAACCTGTGCTACGTCCTGGCTTCCGCGCAGGGCGGTCGACATGAAAATGGCCGCGCAACCTTCGGGCATTCGATGCTGATCGA
>OMSW01000186.1 GCA_900290295.1 Burkholderiales bacterium | reverse complement strand
CCTTGGGCTGCCGCGGAGACTTGCCGCGGGACAGCGCTTGCGCATGAACTATCCTACTCGGGCGCCGCCGCGCGCCAGGGCCGAGCGCAAGCAGCCGGCAAGAGGTCTTTTGCGAAGGATCAAGCGCTCGCGTCGCGATCGTTCTACCGTGAGGTCGCTTTCGCAGGCTTGACGTGCGTGCTCGTAGGTGGATCGGCTGGGGACGCTGCGCAGATGAAGCGAGTACTTTCCTTGTCCAAAGTGTATGGGCTCCTCGAGCCCGGGCCGGTCGTGCTCGTCAGCAGTTCCCGGCACGGCGTTCCAAACCTCATGCCGATGTCCTGGCACATGATGGTGGATTTCGAGCCACCGTTGATCGCCTGTGTCATCAGCAACCGGAACTACACCTTCGACACCGTCTGTGCCACGCGCGAATGCGTGATCGCGATTCCCACCGTAGAGATCGCGAAAAAGGTGGTCGCCTGTGGCAACTGCTCGGGGCGTGACGTTGCCAAGTTCTCCGCGATCGGCCTAACGCCGGTTGCCGCCTCGACGGTCGGCGCACCGTTAATTGCCGAGTGCTATGCCAACCTCGAGTGCAAGCTCGAAGACTCCCGTACGGCCAAGCGCTACGAGATCCTGGTATGGCAAGTGCAAAAGGCCTGGATCGATCCGAAAAGGAAAAATCCCCGCACCATCCATCATCTTGGCTACGGCAAGTTCATGGTTGCCGGCCGAACCATCCAAATTGCATCCCGCATGCGCTAGCCTTGCCGCGAATCCGTCCCGAACGAGACGATCCCTCGCACCGCCTGCGCGCTGCATTTACGGCTTGGGTCCGTCGCGCCGGAACGCCCCGGTGCGGGTGGATTTGCTGGGCGTGCCGGCACTGCCTATGAGACGTCTTGCCGCAGCAAACCGGTGGCGCACCAAGCGGCGAGCCCAAGGTGCACCAGCACGGCAGGCCACAGGCCTATACCGGCCATGCCCGCGCCTAGGCCCGCGTAAACGAGCAAGGCGACGGCCAAGACGTTGTAGCTCAACATCGCCGTGACTACGCCCCGGCCTGCACGACTTTTTGTGTCCCTGCTCGCAAGCCAGCATGCAATGCCCAGCGAAAGCAGCGCCGCCCCCGCAAGCCGCGCCGCAAAGATGCTCGCAGGCGCATCCAGTGCACTGGCAAGAAGGATCGAGACGATCAACGCCGGCGCAGCCAACAGAGCGACCCCGGTGGCCGCTTCTAGTACCGCCGTGACGATGAGCAGCGATTTCATGTTCTGGCGGCAATTTCGGGAACGATCAAGCGGGACATTTTTTCCGGTATTCGAGCCGCGGGTCGCAGTAACGGGCTCCTCAGGCTGCCGCCAGGGTTTCAATCCAGCGCGCAACCGCGATGCTCGTGCGATCCTCCAGATACGGCCCGATGAGTTGCACGCCAATCGGCAGTCCCGTGCTCGTGCGGCCGGCTGGGGCCACGGTCGCGGGCAGTCCGGGGAACGTGGCGATGCCAGCCCAGAACAGCTGCGCGGCAAAGGGCGTCGCTTGCCCGTCGACGATCAGCCTGCGCGCCTTCCAGTCCACTTCTTCCATATGTTCGAAGGCCGCCACGCCCAAAGCCGGCGCAAGCACGATGTCGAAGTCCTGGAAGAGCTCGTGCCATTGTTGACGCAGCAGCTGGCGTCGGTCGAGCAGGCCCAGCCACTCGTGCGAGGAGATCGGCGGCTTGGCACCGGGCGTGCCGCGCGAAACGATGGTCATCATGGTCTTGACGAAGCCCTCGTGTGCGGCACCCAGATCGGGCAGCTGCGCGCCGTGGTCCTTTACCTTGCATCCGGCGCGGGCAAGTTCACCCGCCACGTGCTCGACCGTGGTCCGCACCTCGGAGGAAACGGCTGCAGCAGGGTGCCCCGCGAT
>OMSW01000243.1:35532-40571 GCA_900290295.1 Burkholderiales bacterium | reverse complement strand
TACTTGTAGTTTCAGAACGCCTTTAGAACGCGTCCTGGTGCATCTGGTACACATGCGAAAGGGATTCACGCATCCGCACCATCACGTTCCAACACGATTGCATCGTTTTTGTCGAACCGCAGTTTGACCGATAAGACTTCCTTGGACACCTGCGAATCTTTCACGTTGTCGTAGTGCTTTTGTATTTGATTCAGGCTTGTTCCAGCGTAACGGGCAATTTTGTACACATCTACTAGCCCTGCAAGCAAGTGGAGCGTGATCCAAAAATGGCGCAAACGTTTCGGCTCGAATAGGGACAGTTGCGGTATCGTTGTCGTGGATTTCTACGTCAGAAAATTTCAGCAGAAGTAGTTCGCTTGTTCTGAAGCCAAAATTTCCCATCAGCACAACAAAATCCTGAATCAGCCTCCGATAGTAGATTTCCTCGTCTCGGTTCGGATGATCCTTCGGCACTTTTAGATACCATTTGCCACCAACCGTAGTCAGGCGCGTGTAGTCCTCTATGGAGAAACTCTCACGCCTTACTTCGTTTTTTCGAACATTGATGCGACCAAAATTCGGGATGTAAGTTGCAGAAATCAAGCCCTCCTCGGCAGCCCATCGGTACATTTGCTTGATGCTGATTGTTTCATTCACCACCGCGGTCATGGTGATGTCCTGCTTCATTGATTGGCGAAACTGTCGGTAGCCTTGAAAGAATTTTTTGTCAATGTTTTGAATCTTTGCCGCTTTGCCGACAAATTCAACGTAGTGCTTGATATGGGTCTTGATGTTTCATTCTCTGCCAACGCTGATTTGATTTCCCGAAACGAGTTCGGCAACAGATTTTAGGTATCGGGTTCGAAGTTCTTCGGCTGTGATGGAAAATAGTTTTTCACCTATAATCACTCCCACTCGATCGTCGCCGGCGGCTTGCCCGAGATATCGTAAACGACGCGGTTGATGCCGCGCACCTCGTTGGTGATGCGATTGGATACGCGCCCGAGCAGTTCGTGCGGCAGCGGTGCCCAGTGCGCAGTCATGAAATCCTGCGTCTGCACGGCACGCAGTGCCACGACCCATTCGTAGCTGCGCCCATCACCCATCACGCCAACGCTGCGCACCGGCAGAAAAACCACGAAGGCCTGGCTGGTGCGCTCATACCAGCCGCTGACATGCAGTTCCTCGATGAAGATAGCGTCGGCCCGGCGCAGCAGATCGGCATATTCACGCTTGATTTCACCCAGGATGCGCACGCCCAGTCCCGGGCCCGGGAAGGGATGGCGGTGCACCAATTCGGCCGGCAACCCGAGCGCGATGCCCAGCGCGCGCACCTCGTCCTTGAAGAGCTCCCGCAGGGGTTCGAGCAGCTTGAGGTGCAGGGATTCGGGCAAGCCGCCGACGTTGTGATGCGATTTGATCGTCACAGCCTTCTTCGACGTCGCCCCGGCCGACTCGATCACGTCCGGATAGATGGTTCCCTGGGCGAGCCACTTGGCCTTGCTGCGCTTGGCCGCCTGTTCCTGGAACACCTCGACGAATTCGCGCCCGATGATCTTTCGCTTGGCCTCCGGATCGCTGACCCCCGCCAGTTTGCCCAAGAAGCGTTCCGAGGCATCGACGTGGATAAGATGCAGCCCCAGATGACGATCGAATGTTTCCGTCACCTGCTGGGCCTCATCGAGCCGCAGCAGGCCGTTGTCGACGAATACGCAGGTGAGTTGGCCGCCGATCGCGCGGTGAATCAGGACCGCGGCCACCGAGGAATCCACCCCACCGGACAGGCCCAATATGACCTCGTCGCCGCCGACCTGCTCGCGGATGCCCGCCACCGCCTCGCCTAGGTAGTCGGGCATGTTCCAGTCGCCGCGGCAGCCACAGATATCGCGCACAAAACGCGTCAGGATCGCCTGGCCTTGACGGGTTTGGGTCACTTCGGGGTGGAACTGCAGTGCGTAGAAGCCGCGCGATTCGTCCGCCATACCCGCGATCGGGCAACTGTCGGTCGACGCCATGAGCGTGAATCCCGGCGGCATTTGCTCCACCTTGTCGCCATGGCTCATCCAGACGTCGAGCAAGCCTTCGCCGCGCGGTCCGGTCGCATCCTGCAGCCCCTCGAGCAGGCGCGTATGGCCTCGTGCGCGCACCTGGGCAAAGCCGAACTCGCGCTTGGCGCCCATTTGCACCCGGCCACCCAATTGCTGGGCCATGGTCTGCATGCCGTAGCAGATCCCCAGGACCGGCACGCCTAGATCGAACACGACCGGCGGCGCCTTGTCGGTGCTCTGCTCGTAGGCGGACTGGTGGCTGCCCGACAGGATCACGCCGCGTGGCGCGCACGCGCGGATGGACTCCGCGCTCATGTCACAGGGATGGATTTCGCAATACACGGCCGCCTCGCGAACGCGGCGCGCGATCAGCTGGGTTACCTGCGAGCCAAAATCCAGAATCAGGATGCAATCGTGCTGCATGGAGCCGCGCTATCTCGCTTCGAGGCGACGAGGGCCAGGTGGGATTCCAAAGCTACTCGACCCGGTAGTTGGGCGCCTCCTTGGTGATGCGCACGTCGTGCACGTGAGATTCGCGCATACCCGCGCTGGTGATCTCGACGAATTCAGCGCGATTGCGCATCTCATCGATGGTCCGGCAGCCGCAGTAGCCCATGCTCGAACGCACCCCGCCGGCAAGCTGGAAAATGATCGCGACCACGCTGCCCTTGAACGGCACCATGCCCTCGATTCCTTCGGGCACGAGCTTGTCGACATTGGCTTCATTGTCCTGAAAGTAGCGCTCGGCCGCACCGCGCTTCATCGCGCCCAGGCTGCCCATGCCACGATAGGTCTTGTAGGAACGCCCCTCGTACAGGACTAGTTCGCCCGGCGCCTCCTCGGTCCCCGCAAATATGCCGCCCATCATGACGGTGGAGGCCCCGGCCGCCAGGGCCTTGGCGATATCGCCGGAATAGCGTATGCCGCCATCGGCGACGACCGGCACTCCCGTGCCTTCGAGTGCGCGCGCGACGCTGTCGATCGCGCTGATCTGTGGTACGCCCACGCCGGACACGATGCGGGTGGTACAGATGGATCCCGGGCCGATACCGACTTTGACCGCATCGGCGCCGTGTTCAACCAGCGCCAACGCGGCCGCACCGGTAGCGATGTTGCCGCCGATCACGTCAACGCCGGGAAACGTGCGCTTGATCCAGCGCACCCGGTCGAGCACGCCCTTGGTATGCCCGTGGGCGGTGTCGACTATGACCACGTCGACGCCGGCCTGAACGAGGGCCGCAACCCGCCCTTCATCGTCCTCGCCGGTGCCGACCGCGGCCCCGACCCGCAGCTTGCCGAGTTCGTCCTTGGCTGCCAACGGATGTTCGGTGGTCCGCGTGATGTCCTTGACCGTCACCAAGCCGCGCAAGACGAAATCGTCGTTGACCACCACCACCCGTTCGAGGCGATGGCGATGCATCAAGGCCTTGGCTTCCTCGAGCGTCGCCCCTTCGGATACGGTGACGAGGCGCTCGCGCGGTGTCATGATTTCCTTGACGGGAATGTCCAGGCGGGTCTCAAACCGCAGGTCGCGGTTGGTAACGATGCCCACGACGTGGCCGGTCGCATCGATCACCGGCAGGCCGGAGAACTTGTGCGCGCGAGTGAGCTCGATCACCTCGCCTACGCGCATGTCCGGCGGTATCGTGATCGGGTCGCGCAGCACGCCGGCCTCATGCCGCTTGACTTTGAGCACCTCGGCCGCTTGCTGGCTGGGCGAGAAGTTCTTGTGAATGATGCCGATGCCGCCCTCCTGCGCCAGGGCGATCGCCAGGCGAGCGTCCGTCACGGTGTCCATGGCAGCCGACACCAGCGGAAGCTTCAACGGGATGCGGCGGGTCAGCCGCGTGGTCAGGTCGGTCTCCCGCGGCAGTACGGTCGAATATGCCGGTACCAGGAGCACGTCATCGAAAGTCAGCGCCTTTTCGCGAAAACGCATGCCCATCCTCATGACGCAAAAGCGGATTATAGACGCTCGCGGTCCGTGCCCAGCTCGCGGAAACTCGTCCTTTTTTCGGGTTTCGCAGCCAGCAAATGCCCCCTACAATTGCGCGAGTACTAACCGGGGGTGCCGGGGCGGCCGGCCGCTTCGGCGCCTGCACCAATACTGAGACTTGTCGACCGTACCATGTCCCGAAATGTCGGAGCGTTCATGAGAACCATGCCTTGGCCGCCGGTGCGCAGCAACGCCCGCCTGGCGCTGTTCCTGTGTGCCCTTGCCTTTGTCGGCAGTGCCCAGGCGCAATGGGTCTGGCGTGATGCAAGTGGCAACACCACCTTTTCCGACTCGCCACCGCCGGCCGGTGTCGCGCCCTCGAACATTTTGCGGCAGCCGACCGTGGAAAGCAGCACCGACACAAATTCCAACACCCCCGCTTCGTCCAACCGCTCCGACGCCTCCAGCGCGCCCTCGGCCAACTTGCGCGCCGATGGGTCCGCGCCGGCCCCGGCGGCGGCCCCGACCGACCAGGCAAACAAGCCCCCTGCGGGCGCCAAGACGCCGGCCGAGCAGGAGGCCGATTTTCGCAAGCGCTTGGCAGAACGGGAAAAGGCAGAGCAAAAGGAGGCCGAGGACGAGACAAAGGCAACGCAGCGCAACGCCGCCTGCAATCAGGCCAAGACCTACCTGCAGATGCTCGAGGAAGGAACGCGCCTGCTTCGCCCCGACGCCGAGGGCAACCGCAATTTCCTCGACGATGACCAGCGCGCCGCGGAAGTCCAGAAGACCCAGGACGTCATCGCCAAGAACTGCTAGGACCGGCCTCTCGCGGCCTTGGCCCCGTTTCCCTGCTTCCCTGCTGGCGTCCTAGGCCGCGGCTGCACTGCCCGCCTCACCGCGCAGGTGCGTCGCTTCCGGAACCAAGACGGCGACAAATACGAAAAGCACGCCGACCGCCCCCATGGTCGCGGCGAAGAACGTGAAATATCCCGGACCAACGAGGGCATACGTGGAGACATTCGCCTTGCCAGCGTCGAACGTTCCGCGGGTGACCAGCGATTGGCGCGTTACGG
>OMSW01000243.1:25528-35522 GCA_900290295.1 Burkholderiales bacterium | reverse complement strand
GACGCACCATGTAGTGGTTGACGGCAGCCGTGAACAGGTTGCCGGCACTAACGGACAGCAGGAACAGCGCCATGATGAAGCTTTTCATCGATAGCGGTGCCTGCTTGTAGGAATACTCCAGCCCGGTGATCGACACCAGCACCTCCCCCGCGGTCAGGACCACGTAGGCCAGTATCTGCCACCAGACGCTCACGATGATCCCGGCCTGGATGCGCGATTCGATCCAGGCGATGATGAGAAACGAACCGGCCGTCACGAAGAGTCCGGCGCCGATCTTGCGCAGCGGTGTCACTGCAACAAAACGCCCGAGCAAGGGATAAATGCCGTAGGTGAAGATGGGCACGAGGATCAGTATCAGCACCGCGTTGACCGCCTGGATCTGCGCAGGCAACAAGGTAATGCCGAAGCCCAGGTTCTTGTCCATCAGCTGCGAGCGTGCCTGCAGGGACCAGGTCGTGCCGTTGCTCTGGTCCCAGAGCGACCAGAAAAACGCGATGAAAAGGTAGACCGCAAGCAAACGCATGATGGTTGCAATACCGCCGGCCGAGAAAATGTCGCGCAGCCAGATCCGGCCCGCCGGCGCGACAACCGCAAAGCGGCGCCGGCCGGCCCAGAACACAATCGTCGCGAGGAACATCATGGCCGCCGGCACCCCGAAGGCGAATGTCGGCCCATATGCGGAAAGCAGCAAGGGACACAGCAGGATGGAAATCGTCGAACCGGCATTGATTGCCAGGTAAAACCAGCTGAAGGCCCGTTCGATCAGCTGCTGGTTGGCGCTGGTGAACTGGTCGCCAACATTGGTGGCCACGCAGGGCTTTATGCCTCCGGTGCCAAAAGCGATCAGGAACAGGCCTATCGAGATCATGAATGGGTCTCGGCCCAGCGCCAGCACAATGCAGCCGGCGCAATAGGCGAGCGAAAACGCAATGACCGTGCGAAATTTGCCCCAGAAGACGTCCGAAACAACGGCGCCAAGCAGAGGAAAGAAATAGGCTCCCGACTTGAACAGCGAGACCCAGATCGTCGCCCGGGCCTCCCCGAATTGCATCGATTGCACCAGGTACAAGGCCAGGATGGCATTTATACCGTAAAAGCAGAAGCGCTCGGCAAATTCGTTGGCGATGATGAACGGGATACCGCGCGGCATGCGCGCGGTTGCCGATTTGCTCATGGTCGGTTCCAGCGCCTTGCGCCGCCGCATCGTGCCTCGACGGCGCGCGGGCCAGACACGGCGCCAACGGCGGGCCCATCGGACGCGGCCGGGAAACCGATCCGAAGCGGCGCACCGGTCGGCCCCTGCGATCGAGCTGGAGCGCGGTGAAATGGCTCGATTGGGCGCCGGCCAACGCGGGCAAGCTGCCCCGGCAAAGCAAGAAGATCGAATGCGCCCGCTGGCCATTGACCTCGATCCAGGCAAACAGCGCAAAAATCGTGGATGCTCTCGTCGGACGGCGTACAGCTCATCAGCCCTGCTCCGGACGCACGCGCGCATGAACCTGCTTGCCGGAGCCGCGCAAGCGGCGAGCCTCCTTCGGGTCGATCTGCAAGGGTCGATAGATTTCGATGCAGTCGCCATCTTGCACCTGCGCCTCCAGAGTGCAGCGCCGATGGCAAACGCCGACCTCGAGCACCCGGGCACGCAGCTCCGGCAGCTCCTCGAGCAGCCCGGAGCGATCGATGGCCGTTTTGACCGATGCTCCAGATTCGAGCTCGACGGACACCGCCCACTGGCGCTCCGGCAATGCGTACACGACGGTGGCGCGGATCGGCTCAATCGTCGCCATGTCCGTCGATGTCTCCGTATAGGTCCTGCGCCCGCGCGGCAAACGCATCCACCAGAGAATTGGCAAGCCGTTCAAAGACCGGCGCGATGGCGCGCCCAAGCAGACCTGCGGCGAAGCGATACTGGAGCTCCAAGCTGACTTTGCAGGCGTCTTCGCGCAGAGCGCGGAAGTTCCATTCTCCGCGAAGTTCGCGAAAGGGACCATCGATCAGGTTCAGGTCGATCGCTTCGGGGAACCGGTGCACGTTGCGTGTCGTGAAGTAACTGCGTACGCCCAGGTAGGCAATCTCGACGCGGGCCTCGACGACGTTGCCCGCTTGCGGGCGAACCTGACTGGCGGCGCACCACGGTAGAAACCGCGGGTACTGCGCAACGTCCTGCACCAGCGCGAACATCTGCGCGCTGCTGTAGGGGACAATGACGGAACGGTGTACGCGGTGCATGGCGGTCGGTTGTTACACTCGAATTCTATCGGCCTCTTCGGTTGCCCCCGATTAGGCCCGCCCGGCGCCCGTCGGCACGGGCATGGCCACGCCAACGCCGGCGCGAAAACAACGAGCAATGCGCGACCCCATGTCGATCACCCAAAATCGCAAGGCAGGCCACGAATACCACATCGAGGAGCGCTTCGAGGCGGGTCTGGTTCTGGAAGGCTGGGAGGTCAAGAGCATCCGTGCTGGAAGGGCACAGATGAACGAGGCCTACGTCATCGTTCGCGGCGCCGAGCTCTTTCTCATCAATGCGCATATCGGCACGCTCCCGACCACCTCGACCCACGTGCTTGCGGACCCGACCCGCACCCGTAAGCTACTGCTCAAGGCCGAGGAAATCCGCAGGCTGATTGGCAAGGTCGAACGTGCAGGCTACGCCCTCGTACCGCTGGACCTGCATTTCTCGCGTGGACGGGTCAAGCTGGCGCTGGGACTGGCCAAGGGCAAGCGCCAGTTTGAAAAGCGCGCCGCCGAGCAGGAACGCGACTGGAAGCGCGAACAAAGCCGTTTGCTCAAGCAGCGGTCGAAGTAGCCCGACCGTGTGTGCAGCTGTGCGGGACCTACCGCTGCCGGGCCGCGGCGATACGCCGCCAGGTGTCGACGACGGAATCCGGATTAAGCGAGATCGAATCGATTCCCTGATCCACCAGCCACAAGGCAAAATCGATGTGGTCCGAAGGACCCTGACCGCAGATCCCGACGTACTTGCCCTTGCTGCGGCAGGCCGCAATTGCGCGCGCAATGAGCGCCTTGACGGCCGGATCGCGCTCGTCGAACGATTCCGCGACCAGTCCCGAATCCCGATCCAGGCCTAAGGTGAGCTGTGTCAGATCGTTGGAACCGATGGAAAAACCGTCGAAGTACTCGAGAAACTCGTCGGCCAGCAGGGCGTTTGACGGCACCTCGCACATCATGACGACGCGCAGGCCATTTTCGCCGCGACGCAGACCGTGCGCCGCCAGCAGGTCCGTCACCTTCCGGGCCTCGCTCAGCGTGCGCACGAACGGCACCATGAGTTCGACGTTGGTAAGGCCCATGGTGTCGCGGACGCGGCGCAAAGCCGCGCACTCGAGCTCGAAGCATTCGGCGAAACCGGGCGCGATGAATCGGGAGGCACCGCGAAAGCCCAGCATCGGGTTCTCCTCGTCGGGCTCGTAGCGGTTCCCGCCGATGAGCTTCTTGTACTCGTTGCTCTTGAAATCCGACAGGCGCACGATGACCGGCTTGGGCCAGAAGGCGCTGGCAATCATCGCCACCCCTTCTGTGAGCCGGCCCAGGAAAAACTCGCGCGGGTTGGGATAGCCGTAGGACAGTTTCTCGACCGCCAGCTTGAGCGCGGCATCGAGATTGGGGTAGTCGAGGACAGCCTTGGGGTGCACGCCGATGTGATTGTTGATGATGAATTCGAGCCGTGCCAAGCCTACGCCGGCATTGGGCAGGGACTGGAAATCGAATGCCAGTTGCGGGTTGCCCACGTTGAGCGTGATTTTCACGCCGATTTCCGGGAGCGCCCCACGCTGCACGGTCTCCACTTCCGTTTCCAAGCAGCCTTGGTAGACCAGGCCCGTATCACCCTCAGCGCAGCTCACGGTCACCGCCATGCCATCGGCCAGGCGCAGCGTCGCGTCGCTGCATCCGACCACGGCCGGGATTCCCAGCTCGCGCGCAATAATGGCGGCATGGCAAGTTCGCCCGCCGCGGTCGGTGACAATGGCAGCAGCGCGCTTCATCACCGGCTCCCAGTTCGGATCCGTCATTTGGGTGACCAAGATATCGCCGGCCTGGACCTGGTCCATTTGCCCGGCATCGCGAACGATGCGAACCCTGCCCACGCCGATTTTCTGGCCGATCGCCCGGCCCGACGTCAAAACCGTGGGCGAAGCCCCTTTGGCCACCTTCAGGCGGTAGCGCAGCTGCGTCTGCTGCTGCGGGGAGCGGGATTTGACCGTCTCTGGCCGCGCCTGCAGGATGTATAGGCGCCCGTCAACCCCATCCTTGCCCCACTCGATATCCATGGGACGGCCGTAATGCTGCTCGATGCTCATGGCACAGCGTGCCAGCTCCAGCACTTCGGCGTCCTCGAGCGAGAAACGGTGGCGCTGAGCGTCGTCGACATCCACCGTCGCCACCCGGCGCACGTCGTCCCCGCCCGCCCCGCGCTGCGCCGCGTCGTAGACCATCTTCACCAGCTTTGAACCAAGGCTGCGCCGCACGATGGAGAACCTCCCCGCTGCGAGCATCGGCTTGTGAACATAGAATTCGTCCGGATTGACCACACCTTGCACCACGGTTTCGCCCAGCCCGTAGTTGGACGTGATGAGCACGACGTCCTTGAATCCTGATTCGGTATCGAGCGTGAACATCACGCCAGCCGAGCCCAGGTCACTGCGAACCATGCGTTGCACGCTCGCCGACAACGCGACCTGGTCGTGGCTAAATCCCTGGTGCACGCGGTAGGATATCGCTCGGTCGTTATACAGCGAGGCGAAGACTTCGCGCATGCGCGCCAACACGGCATCCACGCCGACGACGTTGAGAAACGTCTCCTGTTGGCCGGCAAATGAGGCTTCGGGCAGATCCTCGGCCGTCGCGCTCGAACGCACCGCGACCGAGATCGCCGTCTCGGCGCCGACGAGCGCGCGATAGTGCGCCCGGACCGCGGCCTCCAGTGCCGGCGGAATTTGCGCGGCGGCAACCCATTGGCGGATTTCCGCGCCCGCCTCGGACAAGGCGCGAACATCGTCGACATCGATCCGGGCCAGGCGTGCCGCAATGCGCTCGCGCAGGCCATTGGCGCGCACAAATTCGCGGTACGCGTGTGCGGTGGTGGCAAAGCCGTCCGGGACGCGGATGCCGTGCACACCGAGCTGGCTGAGCATCTCGCCCAAGGACGCGTTCTTGCCGCCGACCCGCTCGACGTCGGTCATCCGCAGACTGCGCAACGGGAGGACCAGATCCTCGGTATTCATGTGACCTCCCAGCCCGCGCTGTTTTGCCGGACGTCCGAGCCCGGTCTTGCTGCGATATGTTCGGTTCGGCGGTAGCTTACCGGCAAGCCTGCCGGGACGATGCGCGCAAGCGCGTGTGCCAAAATCCGCGCATTCTACCCCGATCGCGCAAGTCTTATATATGACTTCGAATTCCTCGCCGCCGCAGATCCGGGACGTATTTTTCGTCTCCGACGGCACCGGCATCACGTCCGAGACGCTGGGCCACAGCGTCCTCACCCAGTTCGACACCTTGCGGGTACACCAGCACCGCATGTCATTTGTCGATACCCGCGAGAAGGCGTTCGATGCGATCGAACGCATCAACGAGTCCTTCCACCGTCATGGACGGCGGCCCATCGTCTTCTCGACGCTGGTCAATCCTTCGATCAACGCAATATTGAATAGCGCCAACGCACTGATCCTCGATCTGTTCGCGACGTTCGTAGTCCCGCTGGAGCAGGAACTGGGCTGCAAATCCACCCACACGATCGGGCGCTCGCACAATATCTCCGACTCGCACACCTATTCGAATCGCATCGAGGCGATCAATTTCGCATTGGCGCACGACGATGGCCAATCGGTATCGGAATTGCAGCGCGCCGAAGTCATCCTCATCGGCGTGTCCCGCTGCGGCAAGACGCCGACCAGCCTGTACCTGGCGATGCAATACGGGGTGAAGGCGGCGAACTACCCGCTGGTTCCGGAGGACTTCGAGCGCGGTGCACTTCCCGGCGTGCTCGGCTCCTACCGGCAAAAGCTCTTCGGCCTGTCGATCGCTCCCGAGCGCCTTGCCGAGGTCCGCAACGAGCGGCGCCCGAACAGCCGCTATTCTTCGCTCGATAACTGTCGCTACGAGGTCGAGGAGGCCGAGCGCCTGATGCGCCTGGGCGGTCTGCGCTGGCTGTCCACCACCACCAAGTCCATCGAGGAAATCGCCGCCACGGTATTGCAGGATTTTCTCGCTGAGCGGCCCGGTTAGCCAGCGCCTGCCTGGTGGCCGTTACCGGGCCCCGTCCGGGTCGCGCCGGGGCGCCAAATCGGCTCGGAATGCCGAGGTTTTCCCCGGTAAATCGCCCAATGCCGCGCACCGCCGGCGGCCTACGCTGCGCTGATATGGGCCGCTGCCGTCGGCCGCGTGCGGTCGGCGGGCGGGCGGTCCCGGGACAACCAAACAATGGCAGCAAGCAGCTCGGCCTCACGCTTCGTGCCTACCGGGCGCGCACGCTCCCGGCGCGCGCCTTGGCCAAGCGCGCGGGCACTGATCGGCATCCACGAGATGATCGAATTGGACCGGATCGCACAGGTCGTGGTCACCGCGGCGCTCGATACCTTCCGGTACCAAAGCGCCTCCTCGCCCCAGCCTCGGGCGCTCGGTCCAGCGCTTGAGCAGCGCCGTGCCGCCGACGACACCGGTCGGAGCCCCTTGCTGCTCGCCAACGCTTCGCCCTGCGGCACCGCGCATGCCGCAGGAGCCGACCTTACCCTGACGGTGTTCCATATTCTCGACTGCAACGATGTCCGGCCGCACGGCGGGCGGCGCTAGCGTGAACCAGTCCGAGCGAGTCCTACGTGCGAGCCTTGGTCAGCCTTCCTGACGCGGTTTCCCATCGCCGATGAACGCGCGCCGCAAATCGATTGCCAAACGCTGCTGGCATGGCGTAGCGACATTCCTTTTGGCGATCGCCATCGTCTTGCCTGCCGGCAAGGAAGCCCAGGCGCAGAGTCCCTCGGACGCACCGTTGCGCGCCCGCTTCCTGCTCAATTTCCTGCGATTCACGGAATGGCCCAGTACTGCGAGCGCGCCTGCCGACGCGCCACCCATTGAAGTTTGCGTGCTCGGGATGAGCGACCCATTTCAAGGCGCGCTCGGCGAGTTGCAAGGCTCGACTGCGGGCGGTCGAAAGATCAACGTTCACGGCAATGTCGCGACCGAGCACGCGGCCGCCTGTCACCTGCTCTACGTCCCCGATAGCGAACTTCGCCAGGTACCGGGTGCACGCGAGGCGATCGGCAAACGCCCCGTGCTGATCGTCGGCGAAAGTGAAGCGATACTCGACCATGGCGGGATGATCGCGCTGCGCAGCGTGGATCGGCACCTGGCATTCGTGGTCAAGCTCAGTTCAGCTCGCCAGGCCGCGCTAAATTTCTCGCCCCAGATGCTGCATGCGGCTGCGGAGGTTCTTCCATGAAGAGCGCCCTCCAACGCATGATCGGCCATTCCTCGATTCGCACCAAGGTGATCGCCGTGGCCTTGGCGACCGCCAGCATGGCGCTACTCACCAGCACGGTCGCGCTGATCGTGTACAAATATCGTGAGGCGCAGGAGACGCTCTGCAGCGAGGTCAAAGGCACCTCCGCGGTACTTGCGCAGAACCTGCGGGCGGCGGTCGCCTTCGAGAATCGCGATGGCACCCGGGAAATCATCGAGGGCCTGCATGCCAACCCACGGATCCGTTCGGCCGAGGTGGATCGCAAGGACGGCAGCGACATGTTCGCGACCTGGCACGCAGCCCCCGACCCCGTAGCCGACGCCCGATACACCCCGACCTGCACGTACTCGAGCCCGATCATGTCGGACGGCGAACTGAACGGCCTGCTGTGGCTCCAAGCGGCCGATGTCGACTTCCTGGGTACCGCCGCACGGACCTCGCTGGTACTGCTCAGTGCCGCCGGAGTGGGGCTGCTTTTGGCCGTCGTCATTGGCGGACAGCTGGCACAGCTTATTGCGCGTCCGATCGCAAACCTAGCGGAGGCGACCAAGCGCGTCGGCCTGAGCGCTGACTATCACATGCGCGTGCCGGGTCAGTCCGACGACGACATTGGTCAACTCGTTCAAGACTTCAACCGCATGCTCGAGCAAATCGAAAAGCGCGATGACGAACTTGCCCTGTACCGCGAGTCGCTCGAGCTGCAGGTGGAGCACCGCACGGCGGAGCTGCGCGACGCAAAGGAGCGCGCCGAAGCGGCGAGCGAGTCCAAGTCGCGTTTTCTGGCGACAATGAGCCACGAAATCCGCACACCTATGAACGGCGTCATCGGCATGACGCAACTGCTGCTGCGCAGCGATATCGACGGCCGCACGCGCCGCTATGCCGAAACGGTGGATCAATCGGCACAGGCACTGATGCACATCATCGATGATGTGCTGGACTTCTCGCGCATCGAATCGGGCCGACTCAAGCTCGAACTTACCGCGTTCCCGCCGCGGCGCCTGATCGACGATATCGTGGCCCTGTTTGCCGACAGCGCTTCCGCCAAGGGCGTTCTGCTCACCGGTCGCTGCAGCATCGACGCCGACGAGCGCGTGCTGGGTGACGCTCACCGCATGCGGCAAATCGTATTAAATCTCGTCTCGAACGCCGTCAAGTTCACCTCGCAGGGGACGGTTGTCATCGGTCTGGACTGGGCAGAACTCCCGGCGGACAAGAATTTGCGACGACTGCAGATCCTGGTACAGGACACCGGGATCGGCATGCCGGCGTCGACGATCGAACGCTTGTTCGAACCGTTCGAGCAAGCGGATACCTCGATGTCGCGGCGCTACGGTGGCTCCGGACTGGGCCTGGCCATCGTACGCCGGCTTGTCGAACTCATGGATGGAACGATCGAGGTCAGCAGTCAGGAAGGGGTGGGAACGACGGTGACGGTGCAAGTCGACGTCGGCCGTGCCGAGCCTGCTGCCAGCGACCTCCCAGCCGAGAGTGCGCCGCACCCAACAACGGACGACAGCACGCCAGCACCGGAGTATCGGCCCGCGGTGCTGCTCGTCGAAGACAATCCGATCAACCAGATCGTCGCAACCGAAATGTTGCGGCAGCTCGGCTGCGACGTCAGCCAGGCCGATACCGGAAATACGGCGGTGGCGTGCGCGACGTCGCGCCGGTTCGATCTTGTGCTGATGGACTGGCAGTTGCCGGAGATGGACGGTCTCGAAGCGATACGAAGAATTCGCGCCCACGAAACGGGACAGGGCCAGGAGCGTATCCCGATCTATTCGCTGACCGCCAACGCGATGCCCGGTGATGCCGATAAATGCATCGCCGCAGGGGCCGACGGATATATGGCCAAGCCGTTTAACTTTGAACAGTTGCGCAAGCTGTTGCACGCCAGCGGCGCCTACGGCCACGCGGCGGTCCGGGATGATGATTTGGGCGCGCTTGCTCGAAGCGTGAGCAGCAGATCGGCTCCAGTGGAAAGCGACCAGTGACGCAGCTAACGCAACCGGCAACCCGCTCGGCTCGCGTGCCGGTGCCGTCGACGGGACCGCAACCGACGAAATGGGCACCACGGCGCAAACTGGAGCAGACTTTGCACGATGTGGAGCTTGCCCTGATTGGCCAGCCGCAATCCTTGGATCTACTGCACATGCGCGCCAGCACGCTGCAGCTGCTGGGCCGCGACCTCGAGGCACGGGCCGCGTATGTCGAGATCTTGCGGCGCAATCCGGACCATCTGGGCGCCTTGTGCAACCTCGGCCGCAACCTTGCCCTGTCCGGATTTCGCGAGGCGGCACGCCTGCTGTTCGAAAGGGCCGTCGCCGTCCACCCCACCGACCTGGCAAGTCACGTCAATCTGGGCACGTTGCTGTACCAGTCCAACGAGCTGGCAAGGGCCCGCGCCCTGTTCGAAAAGGCGCTGCAGATCGCTCCTGCCAATCCCCAGGCGCACGCCGGAATGTCATTCGTACTGAACAAGCTCGGGGAGGAACTGCGCGCCGCTTCGCACCG
>OMSW01000243.1:24372-25518 GCA_900290295.1 Burkholderiales bacterium | reverse complement strand
GCGAGCCGCTGCCCGTTCTCCTGCTCGGTTCCACCAACAATGGCAACGCCCCCTTGGAAAGATTTCTCGACGATCGGATCTTTCAGACCTGGATCGTGGCGCCGGAGTTTTACGACGCCACGGTGCCGCTTCCGGCTCATCGACTGGTCATTAACGCCATTGGCGACGTCGACGCGGCCCCGCAGGCGCTTCGGGCCGCACAATCCATGCTCGCCCTCACCTCGGCGCCCGTGATCAATCCACCGTCATCGATCGCCGCAACCGGCCGCTGCGAAAACTGGCGGCGACTTGCCGGCATCCCGGGCGTCATCACTCCGCGCGCCAGCACCTTGCCGCGCGAAGCACTCGCAGCTCCGGACGTGGAGACAAGGCTGCGAGAATGCGGGCTGGCCTTCCCGCTGCTGCTGCGAACGCCGGGTTTTCACACCGGCGAGCATTTTTTGCTGGTCCAGGGCCGCGATGAGCTGGCGGCGGCAGTGCGACAGCTGCCGGGACGCGAACTGATCGCGATAGAGCTGCTCGATACGCGGGGAGCCGACGGCAAGACGCGCAAGTACCGCGTGATGATGATCGGCGGCGAACTGTATCCCCTGCACCTGGCGGTCGCCCACAATTGGAAGGTGCACTATTTCAGCGCCGACATGGCGCAGCATCCCGAGCACCGTTTGGAGGACGAGCGATTCCTCGGCAACATGGCCGAGGTCCTCGGTGCGCGGGCGATGAACGCACTTGCCCAGATCCAGGCCCGGCTCGGACTCGATTACGCCGGTATCGATTTTGCCCTGAGCCCGGAGCGCGACATCGTGGTGTTCGAGGCCAACGCAACGATGGTCGTCTACCCTCCGGAGCGCGACCCACGCTGGGACTACCGCCGTGCCGCGGTCGAACGCATCGACGCAGCCGTGCGGCAAATGTTGCTGGCCAAGGCCCTGCCCCGTGAATCCCCGGGCGCCCAGCCGGCGCCGCGCGCGGTGCACGCCGCGCCCCGCGTCGGCCTTTCCAACCCGCTGAACTTTTCCGCCGGGCCCGGCGCCTTGCCCCTCGAGGTGCTGCGGCAGACTCAGGAGGCGGTGATCGCACTGCCGGAAACCGGGTTGTCCGTGCTTGGCATGAGCCACCGCAGCGCCTGGTTCGAAGAACTCTTGG
>OMSW01000243.1:22598-24362 GCA_900290295.1 Burkholderiales bacterium | reverse complement strand
GCACCTGGCATGGGACGGCGCTGCGCACGGATACCGGCGTCTGCCCGCAGCCGCGGACCTGGCCGCCGACGCCGCCGCGCCGTACCTGCACTACGTCTCCAACGAGACCGTCGAGGGGGTGCAATTTGCGCACGCGCCCGAGCGGCAAGGTCTCGCCTTGATCGCCGACATGTCGTCCGACTTCCTGTCCCAGCCGATCGATTTTCACAAGCACGCGATGGTCTACGCCCACGCGCAGAAGAACCTTGGCCCGGCGGGCGTTACCGTGTGCGTGATCGACCGGACGCTGCTGGATCGCGTTCCGGGCGGGCTGCCGCCGATGCTCGACTACCGCACGCATCTGCAGCACCGCTCGAATTACAACACGCCGCCCGTCTTCGGCATCTACGTCTTGACGCTGGTGACCCGATGGCTGCGCGACACCATCGGCGGCGTACCTCAGATGGCGCGAATCAACCGCACCAAAGCGGACCTGCTGTACGGCAGCCTGGACCGCTTGGGCGAGGTGCTGCAGGCGCATGCCGATACGCCGTTTCGCTCCACTATGAATGTCACTTTCCGGTTTCGCGATGAGCGGCTCAACGCGCTGTTCCTCGAGGAGGCGGCCAGCGCCGGTTTCGCCGGCCTTGCCGGCCATCGCGCGCTCGGCGGAATCCGCGCATCGCTGTACAACGCCATCGGCGAACCGGCGGTTGCGCAGCTGTGCAAGTTCCTCGCCGGCTTCGCCGCTGCGTACGGCTGAACGGCTTTGGCGCCGGTCAGCGCGCTTGCACGCGCATCACTTGCGACGCCGACGCTCGAAAAGGCATACGGCGGCGGCAGCGGCAACGTTGAGCGATTCGACCGCATTGCTGGTCGGAATACACACCCGATGAGCGCAAAGTGCGAGGGCCTCGGCCGATGGCCCGCTGCCTTCCGCACCGAAGACCCAGCCGAGCGCACGAGGCGAAAATTCGTGTTGCCATAGCGAGGGTGCTTGGTGCGCAACCGCCGCGACCCAGTCCCCGTCCAATGTCATGGGCAGCTGCCCAATCGCGACGCGCTCATGCAGGCCGATGCGAAAATGCGCCCCCATCGCCGCACGCAGCACTTTCGGGGCCCACAGCGCCGCCGTTCCCGCCGAGGCAAGCACGTGACCGACTCCTGCCGCGGCGGCCGTCCGGATCACCGCGCCGACGTTGCCGGGGTCCTGTACGCCGTCGAGATATACCAGGTCCTGGCCGACCTGGCGCGGCAGCGGATGCTCCGGGATCGGCAGCACGAGCAGAAGCCCGACGCCCTGTTCGACCGGTGCGATCCGGTCATACAGGGCCGCAGAAAGTTCAAAACGCGGGATGTCGCCGGCAAACTGCCCCAAAAGGGATTCGAGCTGCGGATGTGCGGCGCGGCGCCGGATCAGGATCGCATCGACGCGCGCCGGGCAGGCAATGACCGCTTGCGCCAGGTGAATTCCCTCGGCCAGCGTTTGACCCGACTCCCTGGCCGCGCGCGGCGTGCTCGCAATGCGCAGCCAACGGCGAAACGCCGGGTTGGCGTCGGAGGAGATGGTCTTCACCGCGACAGGTTCCCGGAGCGCTGCATGGCTGCGCGCACCGGAGCGTAGGATTGTCGGTGAATCGGACACGGCCCTAGCGTTTGCAGCCGCTCGCGGTGCAAGGGGGTCGGGTAGCCGAAGTGCACGGCGAACCCGTACCCGGGGTACTGGCCGTCGATCTCGCGCATGAGCGCATCGCGGTGCGTCTTGGCAAGGATGGATGCGCACGA
>OMSW01000243.1:0-22588 GCA_900290295.1 Burkholderiales bacterium | reverse complement strand
ACCGGCAGGCGGTTGCCGTCGATCAGTGCAAAATCGGCCGCCGGTGACAGGGCATCGAGCGCGCGGCGCATGGCCAGCAGGCTCGCCTGGAGAATATTGAGTGCGTCGATTTCCTGCACGCTGGCACTGGCAACGGCCCAGGCCAGCGCGCACTCGCGCACCTCGCGCGCGATCCGTTCCCGTTGCGCTGCAGACAAGCGCTTGGAGTCGCGTGCGCCGGCAACGCGGCGCCGCGGATCGAGAATGACCGCGGCAGCAATCACCGGGCCGGCAAGCGGACCCCGTCCGGCCTCATCGACGCCGGCAATGCGCCTTGACCGGCCTGCTGCCAAGCCAAAGAGCTCGGTTTGACGCTCGTCCATGCTCACGGCGATCCGGCCTGTGCAATGGTGTGCAAGATGGCCTCGGTAGCCAGCAACGGGGTATCGCGCCGCAGCGACTCGTGAATTGCGCAAAAACGCTCTTCCCGGCGCCGCTGTCCGCTCACGTCCTCGAGCGCTTCGAGCATTTGGCGCGCAATCGCCTCGGCGGTCGCCTGCTCCTGCAGCAGCTCGGGCACCAGGGCTTCTCCGGCCAAAATATTCGGCAAACCGACCCAGGGCAGGTAGCCGCCGATGCGTCGCATGACCCAGGCCGAGACAGCCGGCATCCGATAGGCGATGACCATCGGCCGCTTGTATAGGGCTGCCTCCAGGGTCGCGGTGCCGCTGGCGACGAGAACGCCGTCGCAAGCTTCCAGACAATCGTGTGACCGGCCATCGATCAGGTCTATTCGAACGAGATCTTGGGACTGCGTCAGCAAGGGGCGCAAGCCGACGTCGGCCACGGGGAGCAGGAAGCGCACGCTCGGCAAACTGCGCGCCAAGCGGGCGGCCGCGGCGAAAAACACTGGAGCGATGCATTCGATCTCGGCGCGCCGGCTTCCCGGCATCAGGCAGATCAGCTGCCCTCCCGCTGCATACCCCAGCCGGGCGCGCGCCGCAGCCCGATCCGGGTGCATCGGAATGAGGCTGGCCAAGGGGTGCCCGACGTAGGTCGCGGCGATTCCCGCACGGTCATAGATCGCCTGCTCGAACGGGAAGACCAGCAGGATCCGGTCGGCAGCACGCCGGATGCGCTCGATGCGCTCGCCCCGCCATGCCCAGATCGAGGGGCTCACATAGTGGATGGTGGGTAGCCCGCGTCGGCGCACCGCCTCTTCCAGCGCTAGGTTAAAGTCGGGCGCGTCCACGCCGACCAGCGCCCTGCAGGAACCCGGACCCAGGCGCTGCGCCAGGCTCCGGCGCAAACGCAATAGGCGCGGCAACGCGCGCACGACCTCGACGTAGCCGCGCACTGACAACTCGCGCACGTGGTGCCAGGCATTGCAGCCGGCCGCGATCATCCGGTCGCCGGCCACGCCCTCCGCGCAGTAGGAGGGAGCATGCCGCCGTAGCGCTTCGACCACCGGCGCCGCCAGCAGGTCACCGGATGTCTCCCCGGCGACAAAAGCTATGCAGGCACCGTTGTCGGTCAACGAATGATGCCCCGCCCGGGGACTGCGAGAAACTCGGCAAAGGTGCGCAGCGGTGCTGCCGTATCCTCGGGCAGATCCCGGATGAGCGAATCCAGTGCAGCGCGCGCTTCCAGCAAGGACAGGTTTTCGCGGTACACGAGACGATATGCGCGTCGCAATGCGGCGATGCTCTCGGCGCTGAAATTGCGCCGCTTGAGGCCCTCGACATGAATCCCATGGGGTTGGGCCGGGCTGCCACTGCAGATCATGTATGGGGGCAGATCCTGGACCAGGATCGAGCCGCCGCCGCACATCGCGTGCGCGCCCACGCGCACGAACTGGTGCACGGCGGCGGTTCCGCCGATGACGGCCCAGTCACCTACGCAAACGTGGCCGGCAAGCTGCACGCAATTGGCGATGATCGTATGGTCGCCGATCGCGCAATCGTGTGCGAAGTGGGTGTAGCCCATGATCCAGTTGTCGGACCCGATCCGGGTGCGCCCTCCGCCTTGGACCGTACCGGTGTTGAACAGGCAGAACTCACGGATCGTATTGCCGTCGCCGATGAGCAGCTGCGTGTCCTCGCCGGCATATTTCTTGTCCTGCGGTTCGCTGCCGATGGCGCAATACGGGAAGATGCGGTTGTCGCGACCGATCGAGGTATTCCCGGCCAACACGACGTGCGCGCCGATTTCGGTTCCGCCACCGATACGCACACCGCCGCCGACGATGCTGTAGGGGCCTACGCGCACGTCATCGGCCAATTGCGCGTTCGAGTCGACGATCGCGCTTGGGTGCACCCTAGCCATCAGCGCGCTCCGGGGGATTTCGTCTTGCCCGCCTCCGCGTCGATGGAACGGAAAGCGCACATCAGTTCGGCTTCGCAGGCGAGTTGGTCATCGACCAGTGCGCGGGCAGCGAATTTGACCACGCCACGCATTTCGCGTTCGATCGAGACCTCGAGGCGCATCTGATCGCCCGGGATCACCGGACGCTTGAATCGCGCCTTGTCGATTCCGGCAAAGTAGTACAGGGTGTCGGCCTGCGCCTTATGACCGGCACTCACGAAGGACAGGATTGCCGCCGTTTGTGCCATCGACTCCAGGATCAGTACTCCAGGCATGACCGGGTAATGCGGAAAATGCCCGCTGAAGACCGGTTCGTTGGCCGATACGTTCTTGATCGCCACGATGCGCTTGCCGGCCTCGAGTTCGAGTACGCGGTCGACCAGGATGATCGGAAAACGATGTGGCAACAAGGAGAGAATTTCGCGGATGTCCATCATGGATTGGGTTCCGAATTGTTGTCGCGCGCGGTGGCGCCGGCAGAATCCGGCCCCGCCAAATGCCGTTCCAAGTGTCGAATGCGATCGCGCAATTCCACCAGGTGGCGTATCAGCGCGGCGTTGCGTTCCCAGTCACGGTTGCGCATCATCGGGAAAACGCCGGTGTAGAAGTCGGGTTCGGACAAACTGCGGGAGACCAAGGTCCCGGCGCCGACGATCGTACCGTCCGCAATGCTGAGATGCCCATGAATCATGGCGGCACCGCCCAACTGGCAGTTGCGGCCGATGATCGCGCTGCCGGCGATTCCAACGCATCCGGCAATGGCCGTATGCGCGCCGATGTGGCAATTGTGTCCGATCTGCACTTGATTGTCGATCTTTACCCCGTCGCCGATGATCGTATCGCCGGCGGAGCCGCGATCGATCGTCGTATTGGCGCCAATTTCCACGTCGTCGCCAACCTGCACGATTCCGGTTTGCGGAATCTTGATCCAACGGCCGTGGAACGGGGCAAACCCAAAGCCGTCGGCGCCGATGACGGCGCCGGCATGGACAATGCCGCGCCGCCCGATGCGGCATCCGTGGTACACGCGCACCCCGGCATACAGTCTCGTACCATCGCCCACCCGCGACCCGGGGCCAAGCACGCAGCCGGGCCCGATCCATGCGCCAGCCTCGACGACCGCGGCGTCCTCGATCACCACCTGATCGTCCACCCGTGCGCTAGGATCAACCCGCGCGCCGGGGGCGATCACCGCGCTGCGCGCACACCCGGCAACGAGGGCGTCGCGTGGGGCCAGAACCTGGGCGGCAAACGCAAACCAGGCATACGGGGCATCACATACGACCAGGGCACCCTGCGCTCGGCCGTTCGGAAAAAGTTCCTGGCGGTGCGCGCCGGCCAGCACCAGGGCTCCGGCGGCGGTGTGCACGGCCTGTTGGCGATAGCGCGGATTGGCGAGGAACGCCAGGTCCCCCGCCTGTGCGGCTTCGAGACTGGCAGCCCGCTCGATCGGCAGCGCGCGATCACCGATCAACTGTGCCGGCAATTGCCCCCCGGCCAGGTTCGCGACCGCCTCGAGCAGGTCGGATACGGTGCGCGCCGAGGCCATCGGCTTACTTCGTGCCGTCGAGCGTCTTCAATACCTTGTCCGTGACATCGGCCCGCGGCCCGACGTACACCGCATCCTGAAGAATCACGTCGTATTTTTCCTGCTCGGCGATCTGGCGGACGATCTTCTGCGCACGCTCCAGCAGGGACTGAAGCTCCTCGTTCTTGCGCTGATTGAGATCCTCCTGGAACTCGCGACGGCGGCGTTGGAACTCGCGATCCATTTCCTGCAGATCGCGCTGCTGGCGCGCCCGGTCGGCCTCGGACAGAATCGGACTGTCCTTGTCGAGCTTGTCGGCGGTCGCCTTGAGCTTGGCGCCCAAATCCTGCAGCTCCTTGTCCCGCTTGGCAAACTCCTGGGTCAGGCGGGCCTCGGCGGCTTTCGCGGCCACGGACTCGCGCATGATGCGCTCGGTGCTGACAAAACCGATTTTCAGCTCGTCCGCGCGCACAGCCGGGGCGATGGACACGAACAGGCAGAAAACAAGGCTCGACGCGAGCCAGATCGTACGTCTCATCGATGACCCTTTTGCGGCTGAGGGGACAATTCTGCCATAGCGGCGGCGGCCATGGCGCCAGCCCTAGAATCCGGTTCCGATCTGGAATTGGAACCGCTGGATTTGGTCGCCGGGTTGGCGGTGGAATGGGAAGGCGAGGCTGAGCTTGAGCGGGCCGATCGGCGAAACCCAGGCAATGCCAACACCGAAGGAAAATTGCAGATCGGATAAGTAGACCGACTGGTCGGAGCCCCATACTTCGCCACCGTCGACGAACGTCAGCGCACGCAAGGAGCGATCGGCGCCCGGCAATGGCGCCAGCGCCTCGATGGAGCCGTTTACTTCCTTGGTGCCGCCCAGCGGATTGCCGTTGGTGTCGCGCGGACCAAGGGTTCCGGCCTGGTAGCCGCGCACGCTGCCGATCCCGCCGGCATAGAAGTTCTTGAAAATCGGGAAGGTCTCGCCGTTGTAGGTCCCACCGTAACCGACCTGGCCATTAAAGGCGAGGGTGAACCGGTTCGTAAGCGGCTGGAACTGCTGGTACTGGTACGTCGCCTTGTAGTACTGCAGGTCCAGGTACGGTGTTCCGACCTCGAGGAAGGCGCGCTGGTAATTGCCGCGCGTCGGCGCTATGACGTTGTCGCGATTGTCGCGGGCCCAGCCGGCCGTCGCGATAAGACCAGCGGCGGTGGTGCCGAACTCGTTGACGTAGTTGATGTATCGCGATGGACTGTAGGTGCTCAGCGTGATATCGGTCTCCTCTACCCCCAGTCCGAGGAACACCGTATCGAATTCGGTGAGCGGAATGCCGAAGCGCTCCGAAAACCCCTTGGTGCCGATGTCGACCGTCGCGAGGTTCAAGCGCGAAAGGTTGGAAAACCGCTGGTAGAGTTCATCGGTGCGGCTGATGCCGTCTTCGGTCATGTACGGATCGACGTGCGAGAGCACGACGGTGCGGGTCGCGTAACTGGTGTTGATCTGGATGCCGATTGCGTGTCCGGTCCCGAAGACGTTCTGCTGCGTATAGGAGCCGCTCAAGACCAAGTGCTCCGTGCTGCTGTAACCGGCGCCGGCCTGGATCGTGCCATTGGGCTTCTCCTTGACCGTGTAGTTGACGTCGATCTGGTCCTGGGTAGCGGGCACCGCCGGGGTCTCGACTTCGACCTTCTCGAAAAAGCCCAGGCGGTCGATGCGATCGCGCGACAGGCGCACCTTGTCAGCGTCGTACCAGGACGATTCGAACTGGCGGATCTCGCGCCGGATTACCTCGTCGCGCGTATGCGTGTTGCCGATGATGTTCACGTGGCGCACGTAGGCGCGCCGGCCCGGATCAATCAGGAAGGTAAAAGCGACCTCGCGCTTTTCCTTGTTGGCCTCCGGCACCGGATTGGCCGTGGCAAACGCATAGCCCAATACGCTCAATCGATCGGTCATGCGCTTGGCGATCGCGGTCATTCGTTCACCGCTATAGATGTCGCCGGGCTTCACGTCGATCATCTTCCTGAACTCGTCGTCGAGGCCGAGCGTCTCACCGGCAAGCTTCACGCCCGAGATGGTATAGCGATCGCCTTCGACCAAATTGATCGTTATGAAGATGTCCTTCTTGTCCTGGCTGATCGTGACCTGCGTCGATTCGATATTGAAATCCAGGTAGCCTCGTGCCAGGTAATACGATCGCAGTGTTTCCTCGTCGGCCTGCAGCTTCTGGCGCGCGTACTTGTCGTGGTTGGTGTACCAGGTGAACCATCCCGGGGTAGAGAGCTCCATCTGCTCACGCAAGGTGGAATCCGAGAACACGTGGTTGCCGGTAAACTGGATCACGCGGATCTTTGCCAATTCTCCTTCATCAATTGCAATGCTGACGTTGACGCGGTTGCGCTCCACCGGAGTAACGGTCGTGGTGATCTTGACGCCGTAGAGTCCACGGGTGAGGTATTGGCGCTTGAGTTCCTGCTCGGCCCGATCCAGCAGCGAGCGGTCATAAACACGTGCCTCGGTAAGCCCGACCTCCTTTAAGGATTTCTTGACGGCGTCCTTGTCGAATTCCTTCATTCCCGAGAGTTCCACCGCCGCGATGGCTGGGCGCTCCTCGACGATCACGACCAGCACGTCGCCATCGGCCTCGATCCGAATGTCCTTGAACAATCCGGTCTCGTACAGGGAACGCACCGCGGCGATCCCCTTGGCCGGATCGTAGCGATCGCCGACATGCACCGGCAGGTGGCTAAATACTGTACCGGTTTCCGTGCGCTGCACGCCCTCGACCCGGATATCGCGGATCACAAACTCCTCGGCGAGCGCAGAACTCGCACTACCGACAAAGGCCGCCAGAATTGCGGCACGCAAACGCAGCGCACCGCCGAACTTTTTGGAAGTACGGCGCATGAAACCAAAACCCGTTGCTATTCGTTTTTCTATTCGACCGACGACGCGGCGCTCGAGCTCAAGACAGCAAGCGCGTCAGGTCGTTGTACAGGGCAAGTGCGGTCAGGAGGATCAGCATGCCAACTCCAATACGCTGCGCCACCTCCACCGTGTGTGCTGATGGTGGACTACCTTTCAGTATTTCGACCGCATAGTACAGCAAGTGTCCACCGTCGAGGACCGGGATCGGCAGCAGGTTGAGCACACCCAGGCTGATGGAAACCAGCGCGAGAAAGCTCAGATACGCGATCAGTCCGATGCGGGCGGTCTGCCCGGCGACATCGGCAATGCTCACCGGACCCGATAGATTGCGCCAGGAGGCGCGGCCATCGAGCATGCGCCCGACCATGCGCAGCGAAAAAATGCTGGTATCCCAAGTGCGCTGGCTCGCTCGTTCCAGCGCCTCGATGGGTCCATAGCGAACCGACTGTAGCTCCAGAAAGTCGATGCCGACGCGACCGATGGTGCGCCCGTCCGGCAAGGTCACCTGCCCCGGAGTGATGGTGCGCCGCTGGGCCACGCCATCGCGCTCCAGCTCCCAGGTCTGGGTCTGCCCGGCGCTGGCGCGCACGCGCTGCGTCACTTCGGTGGCCGTGCGCACGGCAACGCCATCGATGGCAACGATACGATCGCCGACCGCCAGTCCGGCCTTGGCCGCGACCTCGTTCGCAACCAGGCCGCGGATCACTGCACTGCCGGCGCCGCGCACCACGCCCAGGCGTTCAAACCACGAGTCGTCGACGTCCTCCGCGCGCCCGGAGGACAGATCGAGCCGCACCGTGCGCTCGCGCCCCTGCAGATCACGCACGGCCAATCGGACCGGCAGGCCTGCCACACCGCCCTGCAGCAGTGCCCAGCGCAGTTCGCTCCAGGAACGAATCGACCGACCGTCAAAGTCGAGCACGCGATCACCGTCCTCCAGACCGGCCTGCGCCGCCGGACTTCCCTGGGGCGGCGGTCCGAGAACCGCGGGCGGCTCGACCGTACCGACGACGTTGATCAGCCAATACAGCAAGATGGCGAAAAGCAAATTGGCAAAGGGGCCGGCGACCACGATCGCGGCGCGCTTGCCCACGCTCTGGCGATTGAAGGCCCGCGGCCGGTCCGCTGCGGACACCGGCGCACAGTCCGGATCGTTCTCGTCGAGCATCTTGACGTAGCCGCCATACGGAATTGCCGACACCACCCATTCGGTACGGTCCGGGCCGCTGACCCATCGAAACAGCGGCCGCCCGAAGCCCACCGAGAAGCGCAGCACCTTCACACCACATTGGCGGGCGATCGAATAATGGCCAAGTTCGTGGATCACGATCAAGATCCCCAGGGCCAGCAGAAATGCCAGGATTGTCGTTATCAGGTCCATCGTTCGTTTACCGCCTCATCACATCTCATTGGTCTACTCCCGTGGCCGCCGCCGTCAGCGCGCGCCGGCAGTCGCCAGACGCGCGATCACCCATTTTGCTTGGCGACGGGCCAGGGCATCAATCTCCAGCACCTCATCGACCGATCCCGGTGCCGCCGGCGACGGCGCACTCAGGGCCTCCGCTATGACCGCGGCGATCGCGGTAAAAGGCAAGCGCCGCGCCAAAAAGGCTTCGACCGCCAATTCATTGGAAGCGTTCAGTACGATGCTGGCAGTCGGGCCCGCCTCCAGCGCACGGTAGGCGAGTCCCAGGCACGGAAACCGCGTCAGGTCCGGTTCCTCGAAGGTCAACGCGGACATACGCAGGAAGTCGAGACGCTCTGAGCCGCTCTCGATTCGCTCCGGGAAACCGAGCGCATAGGCAATCGGCGTACGCATGTCGGGCGTGCCCAGCTGCGCCAGGACGGAGCCGTCGCCGAACTCCACCATGGAGTGGACGACGCTTTGCGGATGCACGATGACGTCGATCTGCGCGCGGGCAAACCCGAACAGCCAACTCGCTTCGATGACCTCCAAGCCCTTGTTCATCAGGGTCGCCGAATCGACCGAGATCTTGCGTCCCATGCGCCAGTTCGGGTGCGCGCAGGCCTGCTCCGGCGTGACCGCGGAGAAGTCTCGGCAGGCGCGGAAAGGACCTCCCGAGGCCGTCAGAATCAGCCGGCGTACGCCAGCGTGCGATGCCGCGCCCGCGAGGCACTGGTGGATGGCGTTGTGTTCGCTGTCCAAGGGCAGCAGCGTGGCGCCGCCCGAGCGCACCGCGTCGAGCAGCAGCGATCCGGCGCAGACGATCGCCTCCTTGTTTGCCAGCAGCAGGCGCTTGCCGCAACGTGCCGCGCCGATCGTCGGCAGCAGACCAGCCGCGCCGACAATTGCGGCCACGACCACGGCGGCGCCTTCGCAGCTTGCAGCCTCCAGGAGGCCGTCCACGCCGCTGCGAACCCGAGTCGGCAGGCCGGCATGCACCAGGGCCGCGCGCAACGCCGCCTCGCGCGTCGGGTCACCGATAACGGCAAGCTGCGGCCGATGCTGCACGCACAGCGCGGCGAGCTCCGCGACCTTCGTCTGAGCGGTCAGTGCAGCGACGCGAAATTGCGCCGGATGTCGCGCGATCACGTCGAGCGTGCTCGCGCCAATGGAACCGGTCGCCCCAAGTATCGCGACACCCACTGGCGCCGGTCCCGTGGTCTGCCGTGCCGCCAGCTCACGCATGATTCCACCCATTGACAAGGTACCAGTGGCCCAACACTGCCAATGGCAGCACCGGCAAGGTCGCGTCGATGCGGTCCCAGACGCCCCCGTGGCCGGGCAGGATCGTCCCGCTGTCCTTGACCCCGGCCTGCCGCTTGACCAGGCTCTCGAAGAGGTCCCCGATGATGCTCATCGCAACAAACACCAACAAGATGGCAATTCCCGGCCCCGGAGCCGCAACCAGCAGCTTCGTCGACCAAAGCGCGCCCTGCGGCCATAGCCAACGCCCCGCCTCCGCGACGATAACCACCGCGAGCACGGCTCCCCAGACACCGGCCCAGGTCTTGCTGGGACTGATGCGCGAGGCCAGCTTGCGCACGCCAAATGCGCGACCACTGAAATACGCCGCGATGTCAGCGAGCCACACCAGTGCCAGGACCGAGAGCGTCCACGTGATGCCCCGCTGCAGCAACTCGACCAACGCGAGCCAAGCTACCCCCGCCAGCAGCAGTGCTCCGGCCACCAGCAGCGAGCGTGCCAGCCGCACCGGTCCGCGCTGCGCCATGGTCAATATGAAACCGATCGCCATCCAGGCGCTGCACGCCAGCACGCACGCGCCCGCCAGCACGCGCGGCGCCGGCCGCACCCCGCCGATCTCCAGGGCGAGGGCGGCGCCTGCGAGCATAACAGCGCCAGGAACCGCGAGCCGCGCCGGAACAGCGCTCAAACGCAACCACTCGGCCAGCACGATCCCGAGAAAAACGGCCGCCAGCGCAATTAGCACCTGCGGCGAGATCGCGGCCGCGGTTGCCAGGATCAGCAGCAGCACCAATGCGGTAAGCACCCGGGTGCGCAGCATGAATCACTCGATCCGCTGGAGCTGCTCACTCGTACGTCCGAAACGACGCTCGCGCTGGGCGTACCACTTAAGCGCGGCGGCAAACTGCTCCCCCTGGAAGTCGGGCCAAAGAACGTCGGTGAAGAACAACTCGGCGTAAGCGAGCTGCCAGATCAGGAAATTGCTGATGCGCCGCTCTCCGCCCGTGCGAATCAACAGATCGGGATCCGGTGCAAAAGACATCGACAGGTGGCGCGCAAAATTGGCCTCGTCGGGCAGCGTGCCGCCGGCAGCGAACTCCGCGGCCAGGTGCTGCGCGGCCTGCACGATATCCCATCGGCCGCCGTAGCTGGCGCAGATCGTAAGATGCAGCCGTGTGTTGTGCGCGCTGCGCTCCTGCGCCTGGGCAATTAGATCGCGCAGGCTCGGTTCGAAGGAATGAATCTGGCCCACGACGCGCAGCCGCACCCCGTTGCGCATCAGGGCCTCAATCTCCTTTTGCAGGGAGCTAACAAACAGGCGCATCAGCACCGATACCTCGTCGGCCGGCCGCCGCCAGTTCTCCGAACTAAAGGCGAACAGGCTCAGGTACTCGATACCGTTGGCAATACTCGCCTCGATGATGGTGCGCACCGTCTCGACCCCGCGGGAATGGCCAGCCACCCGGGGCAAGTGACGAGCCTTGGCCCAGCGCCCGTTGCCATCCATGATGATGGCAACGTGTCGGGGAACAGCGGTTATCTGTGGCGCGGCGGGCGCTCCAGCGGGCATAGGGGCAAACGGGAAGGCAGGCGGCAAGGTGCGATATCGATCGCTCGGCTCGGCCAGGGCCGCCTCAAACCGTCATGATTTCCTTTTCCTTTTCGCCGACGAGACGGTCGATATCGGCGACGAACTTATCGGTAAGTTTCTGGATTTCATCCTGGGCGCGGCGCTCGCCGTCTTCCGAGATTTCCTTTTTTTTGAGTAGCTCCTTGAGCTGCTGATTGGCATCACGCCGCAGGTTGCGGACAGCCACGCGTGCGCTTTCTCCCTCGTGCTTGATCACCTTCGTGAGCTCGCGACGGCGCTCTTCCGTCAGTGCGGGCATAGGTACGCGAAGCATATCGCCCTGCGAGGCCGGATTCAGGCCCAGGTCCGATTCACGAATCGCCTTCTCGACCGCCGGCAGAAGCTTCTTCTCCCAGGGTTGTACGCTGATCGTGCGCGCATCGGCCAGACCGATGTTGGCCACCTGGGATATGGGCACCATCGCGCCGTAATATTCCACCTGGAGGTGATCGAGCAGGCCCGTGTGTGCGCGTCCGGTCCGGACTTTCGACAGATCGATCTTGAGTGCGTCGATCGACTTGAGCATCTTTTGCTCGGTCGCTTTGCGAACGTCCGTCATCGCCATCGTCAGCTCTCCCTAATCCCTCTTACGCGTGCACCAGCGTGCCCTCATCCTCACCGCTGACCGCGCGCTTCAGTGCGCCGGGGCGTGAAATGCTGAACACGCGAATCGGCAGCCCCTGATCCCGGCACAAGGCAAACGCCGTGGCATCCATGATCTGCAGGTTGCGTGCCAGGGCATCGTCAAAGCTGATCTTCGAATAGCGCACCGCCTTGGGGTCCTTCTTGGGATCGGCCGAATATACGCCGTCAACCTTGGTTGCTTTCAACACAACCTCGGCACCCATTTCCGAACCGCGCAGCGCCGCCGCCGTATCGGTGGTAAAAAATGGATTACCGGTGCCCGCCGCAAAAATGACAATCTTGCCCTCGTCCAGGTAGCGCATTGCCTTCGGACGGATATACGGTTCGACGACCTGTTCGACCTTGAGCGCCGACTGGACGCGTGCCTGGATTCCGGCGTTGATCATGGCATCCTGCAGCGCCATGGCGTTCATGATGGTTGCCATCATGCCCATGTAATCTGCGGTGGCCCGGTCCATGCCGCTGGCACCGAGGGCAACACCGCGAAAGATGTTGCCCCCGCCGATGACGATGGCCAGCTGGACTCCCATTTGCTGAACCTCGCCGATGTCCTCGACGATGCTCCCGATCGCGCTCGGGTTGATGCCAAAGGCGTCCTCGCCCATGAGGGCCTCACCGGACAGCTTCAGCAGGACGCGTCGGTAGACAGTCATCGGTCGCACGCTCCTAGTCGCTCGTTTGTCGATTCCTCAGGCGCGCGCGGCGGCGGCCTGGGCAGCGACTTCGGCCGCGAAATCGCTCTGCTTCTTCTCAATTCCTTCGCCGACGACGAACATGGCAAACGCGTTGACCGTGGCGCCGCGCTGCTTGAGCAGCTGTTCGATCGTCAGCTTGTCGTCCTTGACGAACGGCTGACCGAGCAAGGTGACATCCTTGAGAAATTTCTGCACCGTTCCCTCGACCATCTTGGACTGGATCTCGGCCGCAGCGCATCGTCGCCGCCGCTGACATCGACCAGCACACCGATGCGCGAACCGCCATGCACGTACTGGGCAATGCGCCCCTGCGCAATCAAGCGCACGAATCGGCGGATCGTCAGGTTCTCGCCAATCTTGCCAACCAGCGATGCACGGCGGGAGTCGACCGTGCCACCGTCCAGGGGCAGGGCCGACAGCGCGATGACATCGACCGGATCGTGCTCGAGCACGAGTTGCGCCACGCTGCGCGCAAAGCCGAGGAACTCTTCATTCTTGGCGACGAAATCGGTCTCGCAATTGATCTCGACCAGGGCAGCGGCCTTGCCGTTGCCAGCTGTGCTGATCGCAACGATGCCTTCCGCAGTCACGCGTGCCGCCGCCTTGCTCGCCTTGCTACCCAGTTTGACGCGCAGGATTTCCTCGGCCTTGGCCGGATCGCCACCGGCCTCGGCCAGCGCCCTCTTGCACTCCATCATTGGCGCGTCGGTTTTCTCACGCAGTTCCTTGACCATGCTCGCGGTGACTTCCGCCATCTTTCGATCTCCGTTGTCTCTTGCGCCGCAAAAAGGGGGCATGACGCCCCCTACCGTTGATGCCCTAGCAGGCCGCAACGAGCCGCGACCGCGCGCGACGGCACAACTCAGGCGTCCTGCGACACCTCTTCGTTGACCTCCACAAATTCGTCACCGCTGTCGCTGGCAACGACATTTTGCAGGCCCGCCGCCTTGCCTTCCAGTATCGCGTCGGCAATTCCGCGCGCGTACAAGCGCACCGCCCGGCTCGAATCGTCGTTGCCCGGAATGATGTGAGTTATGCCGGCCGGCGAATGATTCGTGTCGACGATTCCGACCACCGGGATGCCGAGCTTCTCGGCCTCGGCCACGGCGATCTTGTGGTACCCGACGTCAACGATGAAGAGCGCTTCGGGCAGACCTGCCATGTCCTTGATGCCGCCGATTGACTTGTTGAGCTTTTCGACCTCGCGCTGAAACGTCAGCGCTTCTTTCTTCGGCATGCGCTCCAAGCCGCCCTCTTCGACCGTCTGCTCCATCTCCTTGAGCCGCTTGATCGAGGTCTTGATCGTCTTGAAATTGGTGAGGAAACCGCCCAGCCAGCGCTGGTCCACATACGGCATACCGGCCCGGCGGGCCTCTTCGACCATGATTTCCCGTGCCTGGCGCTTGGTACCGACGAACAACACCGTTCCGCGATTGGCGGCAAGCTGGCGGACAAACTTGGTCGCGGCGTTGAATTGCTCCAACGTGCGCTCCAGATTGATGATGTGAATCCTGTTGCGCTGGCCGAAGATGAAGGGAGCCATCTTCGGGTTCCAGAAGCGCGTCTGGTGACCAAAGTGCACCCCGGCCTCCAGCATTTGTCGCATGGTTACGGACATTTCAAATCTCCAAGGTTGGGTCCTGCGCAACCGCCGAGTCCCAGGCCTATGGGATACGGACCTATGCCGTGCAAAAGCTCGCACAGACCCGTCCGGACCACATGGACCTCGGCACCTTGGCTGCGGTGCGCGCGATTTACCACGTTTTAGTGAGGGGCAATTCCCTCGAAGAATCGCAGGGCACTCACGTGCAGAGCCCCACACTCTTAGACAAGCTCTGTATTATAGCGCGTAGCGTGTACCCTAGATCGGTTCGTCCGCCCGAGTGCCGTGGACCTGCTGGGCCACGGCCCAATGCTTGGTTTTTCTATGCCCGCCGCCATAAAGACTCCAGCCGAGATTGACGGCATGCGCATTGCAGGCAGACTCGCGGCCGAAGTGCTCGACTTCATTACGCCCTATGTCGTGCCGGGTGTGACAACCGGGGAACTCGACCGGCTCTGCCATGAGTACATGGTCGATGTTCAGGGTTGCATCCCGGCACCGCTGAACTACGCCCCTCCCGGATACAAGCCCTACCCGAAGGCGATCTGCACCTCGGTCAACCACCAGGTTTGCCATGGAATACCCGGTCCCCGGGTTTTGAAGAGCGGCGACATTGTCAATCTGGACATCACGGTCATCAAGGACGGCTGGCACGGGGATACGAGCCGCATGTACTTCGCCGGCGAGCCTTCGGTGGCGGCGCGGCGCCTGTGCGAGGTGACGTACGAATGCATGTGGAAGGGCATATTGGCGGTGCGTCCCGGCGGCCACCTGGGCGATGTCGGCGCGGCGATTCAGCCCTACGCGGAGCGCCACGGATTCAGCGTGGTGCGCGAATTCTGCGGCCACGGCATCGGGCGGCGCTTCCACGAAGAGCCCCAGGTCCTGCATTACGGCAAGGCCGGGACGCTGGAGCCGCTGGTTGCGGGCATGATTTTCACCGTGGAGCCCATGATCAATGCCGGGCGCCGCGAGATTCGCGAGATGGCCGACGGTTGGACCATCGTCACCAAGGATCACAGCCTATCGGCCCAATGGGAACACACCGTTTTGGTGACGCCGACCGGTTTTGAAGTGCTGACCGTGTCGGCGCTAACCCCGCCAGCGCCGGCGTTTGTAACGCAGTCGACGAGTCCTTCGGCGGTCCAGCCCGCGAGCGTCGCAGTCGTGTAATGGGATTTTCCGCCGGCACGGAAGTCTGGGCGAGCAACACCAACGTTGATTTTGCCCTTGGCCTGCGCGAGGCGCTCAGGGGCGAGCGCGAACGGATCATCGGCGTCTTCGAAAAGGGCGCACCGGTCGTGCGTCTGCTGCGGGGCCTATCGGGCATGACGGACCGTTTCGTCCGTCAGGCAGCCGAGCATACCGGTGTTTCGCACTTTGCCACTCTGGTAGCGGTAGGCGGTTACGGCCGGGGCGAGCTCTTTCCGTACTCCGACGTCGATCTGCTCATCGTTGCGCCGGCCGCGCCGGACGCGCGACAGCAAAGCCACATAGCGACCTTGGTCCAATTGCTGTGGGACATGGGACTGGCCGTCGGGCATGCGGTTCGCACAGTGCCCGAATGCGCCCAGCAGGCGAGCCAGGATGCCACCGTGATGACGTCCTTGCTCGAATCGCGTCGCATCTGCGGTCCGCGCGCTGGCTTCACCTCTTTGCAGCAGGTCCTGCACGAAATCCTGGATGCCCGCAGCTTCCTGCGGGCCAAATTGCTCGAGCAGCAGCAACGTCACACCAAGTACGAGGACACGCCCTATTCCCTGGAGCCCAACTGCAAGGAGAGCCCGGGAGGCTTACGCGATCTGCAGGTTCTGCTTTGGGTGTCGCGGGCGGCCGGTCTGGGCGCAAGCTGGGACGAGATGGCGCGCAACGGCCTCCTGACTGCCGCCGAATGCCGCCAGATCAAGCAGACCCAGCGACATTTGAAACAGATACGTGCGCGCCTGCACATCGTGGCGCTGCGGCGCGAAGACCGCTTGGTTTTCGACCTACAGCAGGCCCTGGCCGGCGCCTTTGGCATCAGCGGCACGCCCACCCGGCGCGCCAGCGAAGTGCTCATGCAGACCTACTACCACGCCGCAAAGATCGTCGTCCAACTCAACACGCTGGTGTTGTTGAGCGTCGAGCAGCGCCTGTACCCGAACGCCGCGATCGAAGCGTCCGCGATCGATGAGGCGTTCTGCGTCCGGGCCGAACGCCTCGACATCGTCGACGACAAGGTGCTCGAACGAGATCCGAACGAGATCCTGCGCGCGTTCCTGACCTTGCAGCGCCATCCCGAGCTCAAGGGCATGACCCCGCGCCTGTTGCGCGCCATATGGAATGCACGCAGCAGCATGAATGCCGCATTCCGACGCGCGCCGGTGAATCGGGCCAATTTCATCGCAATACTGCAGCAAAGCCGCGGTGTCCTGCACACCCTGCGCTTGATGAACCAATGGTCGGTCCTGGGGGGCTACCTGCCGGTCTTTCGCCGCATCGTCGGCCAGATGCAGCACGACCTGTTCCACGTCTACACGGTCGACCAGCACATCCTCATGGTGGTGCGCAACCTGCGCCGATTCATCGCGAGCGAATACGCGCACGAGTACCCGCTGTGCAGTCAACTCATCGCCGATTTCGATCGGCCCTGGCTGCTGACCGTGGCGGCGCTGTTTCACGACATCGCCAAGGGGCGCGGTAGCGACCACAGCCAGATCGGAGCCGCGGAGGCTCGGCGCTTTTGCCGCATACACCAGCTCACCCAGGAGGACACGGAGCTGGTCGCCTTCCTGGTGGAACATCACCTGACGATGTCCCGGGTTGCGCAAAAGCAGGATCTGGCCGACCCGTCGGTCATCGAGCGCTTCGGCAAGCTCATGGGGTCCGACCGGCGCCTGGTGGCGCTGTACCTGCTGACGGTGGCCGACATCCGCGGCACCAGCCCCAAGGTGTGGAGCGCGTGGAAAGCGCGCCTGCTCGAGGATCTGTTCCGGCGCACGCGCCGTGGCCTGGGTGGCCAGGCCTTGGCCGCCGACGCCGAACTCGAGGGTCGCAAGCGCGAATCGCTGCGCATTTTGCAACTCTACGGCCTTTCGCCCACGGCGCACGAGCGGCTCTGGCGGGAACTGGACGTTGTGTACTTCCTGCGTCACTCGGCCTCGGACATCGCATGGCACGCGCGTTCCTTGCTGGTGCATGTGACGACGGACCGCCCCATTGTCCGCACCCGCCTGGCGCCCGCGGGCGAGGGACTCGAGGTCCTGGTCTACGCGCGCGACCAGAAGGACCTGTTCGTGCGCGTCTGCGGGTACTTTGAAAGCCGGCGGCTGAGCATTCTGGACGCGAAGATTCACACCACCCGCCATGGATATGCGCTCGATACGTTCCTCGTCAGCGATAACGGGCGCGGTGGTCACTTCCGTTCCATGCTCGACGGGGTCGAGACCGAATTGACGGCATGGCTATGTGGCCCGGTCGAATCAGCGGCCCCGGCGCCGGGCCGGGTATCGCGCCATTCGCGGCATTTTCCGGTCGCCCCGACCGTACACCTGCAGCCCGATGAAAGCGGCCGCCATTACATGCTCTCGCTGGTTGCGACCGACCGCGTCGGACTGCTTTACGCGGTTGCGCGCGTGCTGGCCCGCCACGGCGTGAGCGTACTGACGGCAAAAATCCTGACGCTGGGCGAGCGCGTTGAGGACGTGTTCCTGATCGACGGCCAGAAGCTGGGACAGGCGCGCGAGCAACTGCAGCTGGAGACGGATCTGCTCCAGGCCCTGGCGCCGCTATAGATATCGCGCGCAAGCAGCGCCGCAAGATCGGCCCCGCGCACGGCGGCCGGGTGCACCTGCGCCTGCCGGCCGGATACAATGAAGCGGTCCTGCTGGATCGTCGAGAAAGGCACCGTGTTCGAGTTCGTCGGACGGGAGATCGCAACCTATCTGTCGAAGCCGGTCGGCAAGCCCGGCGGTGGCAGTGCCGATGCAAAGCTGGTAGCCGAAACGCTGGCTCCCGGCGACGTGCTGCTGGTCGAAGGCAACACGCGCATGAGCGCAGCGGTCAAGTACCTGACGCAATCCATGTGGTCGCATGCCGCGCTGTACGTCGGACCGCGTCCGGAACTGCCGTCTGTGGCCGGCGAAACGGCGACGCTGATCGAGGCCGACGTGCTCGAAGGCGTGCGCGCCGTGGCGCTGTCGCGCTACGCCAACTTCCGCGTTCGCATTTGCCGCCCAGTAAAACTGACCGCCCCGGACTGTGAACGGCTGATTCAATACGTAATCGAGCGCCTCGGCTACCAGTACGACCTGCAAAACGTACTGGATCTAGCGCGCTACCTGCTGCCGTTTCCGGTGCCGGCGCGCTGGCGGCGCCGCTTGATCTCTTACGGCAGCGGCGATCCGACGCGCGCGATCTGCTCAACGCTGATCGCACAGGCATTTGGCGCTGTCCGCTATCCCGTGCTGCCGATCATTTCGCGCAAGCACGACGGCAATCCCGGCCGCGCCGACCAGGTGCGCGAACTGTGGCGCATCCGCCACCACAGTCTGTACGTGCCCCGCGACTTCGACATCTCGCCGTTCTTCGAGGTGGTCAAGCCGCGCATTGCGAAGCCGTTCAACTACCAGCATGCCCCTTGGAGCGAGGGCAATACGGTCATCATGGACGACTCGGCGCCGACGGAAATCCTCACCGTTTTGCCGACGCAGGACGCGCGCGACTAAGCGGCATGACGTACCGCTCTGGGGCATCGCACGAGGAACTTGGTACGATGATCCCGGCAAGGCCATAGCGAACGGGAAGACCAGATGCTCCACCCGCAGGCGCGTGCGCTGCTTGACCTGATCGAACAGCTCGGGCTGCCACCGACCCATACGCTGTCCCCCGAACAGGCCCGCTTGGCATATCGGGAGCGGCGCGCCCTGACGCAGCCAGAGCCACCGCCGGTCGCCCAGGTTCAGGACCTGCAGGTCCCCGGTCTCGCCGGGCCGATCGCGCTGCGCTTGTACCGGCCGCTCCAACCGGCGCCAACCGGCGCCGGCCTGCTGCCGGTGCTGGTGTACTTTCACGGTGGCGGCTGGGTCATCGGCGATCTGGACACCCATGACACGCTGTGCCGCGAGCTGGCCAACGGTGCCGGGTGCGCGATCGCCGCGGTCGACTACCGCTTGGGACCCGAGCACCGCTTCCCGGCCGCGGTCGACGACTGCCTGGCGGCGACGCGGTGGCTGCAGCGCAATGCCGCGACGCTGCGCCTGGACGCGAGCCGCATCGCCGTAGGTGGCGATAGTGCCGGCGGCAATCTCGCGGCGGTCGTGGCAATCACCGCGCGCGACGCCGGCTGGCCGGCGCTCGTTTTCCAGCTGCTGATCTACCCGGCCACCGACATGCGGCGCGGCGCGCCCTCGCATACCACCAACGGCGAAGGCTACCTGCTCACGCGCGACACGATCAGCTACTTCCATGACCACTACATCGCCGATCCCGCGCACGACCTCGATTGGCGCGCCTCGCCGCTGCTGCACCCGGACCTGTCGCAGCTGCCGCCGGCGCTGGTGCTCACTGCCGGGTACGACCCGCTGCGCGACGAGGGTCTGGACTACTCCCAGCGCTTAAGCGAGGCCGGCAGCCGCGCCACCTGCGTGAGCTTCGAGCGCCAGATCCACGGCTTCATCACCATGGGTAATGTTATCGACGAAGCTAACGCCGCGGTGCTGCTGTGCGCGGACGCATTGCGCCGGGAGCTCGCGCCGCGCACCGGAGGCGACGATGGCTGAAGCCGAAGTGCTGCATGCGCTGCGTCCGTTCCTGCGCAACTGGGTCTGGGAGCACGGCCGCGTCGGTACCCGTTACCTCGACTGTGCCACGGGCGAGGTTCGGTTCGACGACGGCAAGAAGGCGCATTTCGCCAGCGAGGCCCATGTTTACGTCTCGTTGCGCAAGGACGCGGACCCGGCGGCACCGGCCGCACCCGCACTGCACGAGGGTGGTCTGGCTCGGCTGCTGCGCGCCGCCCAGCACGGTCGGCCGGCCGAGGCGGGCTCCCCGGCGGAAGTCCAGCGCGCGGTCCAGGACTGCGTCGAGCTGGCCCTGGTCAGCGCCTATCAGCGCGATGCCGAGCAGGCCCGCGCGCGCTACGCGCAGGAGCCGATGTTCGAGGATGAGATCCGCGCCGCGGTCGCTGCCGATGTGCGGCGGATGTGGCTTGGCACGCGCGAGCAACTGGCGCGTTACGACTTCACCGTCTTCTACGGCCTTCCGCAACCGTTGCTGATCAGCGATGCGCCGTTCATCGACTGGCGTCTGCGCGCCAGGCCGGCGCTGCCGTTCGTCTCCCTTCCGCTCGGTCCGTATAGCCTGCTGGTGGGTACGCCCTCGGCCCGCACCATCCGCAGCGCACCGCTGCTGTGGAAGGAAGCGCCGGCGATGGGCCCGTTCCGTGACCACAACCGGCACCAGCTCGAGAGCGCGCGCCGCTGGCTGGTCGCTACGACGGACGAGCAGCTGGTCGCCGTCCAGTCTCGTTTCGCGCCGCCCGAGTCGCCCGCACCGGCGCCCTCCGATGTGCCCGCCGCCGGAAAGGCAGCGCCCTGAGCGCTTGCGGCAACGGCCCACTGCCGATCCACCGCTGCAAGCCCCGTTTCGGGTTCGGCGCCTTCGGGCGCAAGCGAGCGCTATCCTAGGCCCAGACGTGGCCGGCCGGCGTTGCCGCGCCGCCGCTTTGTAGGGCGCCCCGCCGTCTGGCGCTGCGCATTATCCGGGAGCACAATGGCCAAAGGCTCGCGCGGCATCGCCGCGCTCCTTGTTCCCATCGCTCGCTTTGCACAAGGAGGTCTTCATGTCCATCCCCTCGCGTCTTGCCAACTACCTCGAGCAGCGTGGTGCGCACTACGATATCTGCGCGCATGAGCACAGCCGATGCAGCGCGGAGACTGCCCGCGCCGCCCGTGTGCCTGCCCACCAGCTCGCCAAGTCGGTCATTGTCGAAGACGATGACGGGTGCGTGATGGCGGTCGTGCCGGCCGATAGAAACAACGCTGTTCGCCGACTGCGACCTGGGCGCGGTGCCCGCGATCGGCATGGCCTGGAACATCGAGACCGTCGTCGATGACGAGCTCGAGGCGAACGAGTTCGTGTACATCGAAGGCGGCGATCACGAACGCCTGCTGCGCATGTCGCACGAGCAGTTCCATGAGCTGATGCGCACGGCGCGTCACGGACACTTCTGCCGCGAACCGGGCCATTGAGACCCGCGGCGCCGCTGCACTGCATCGTGCGATGACCACGGCGACGTTCCGTTTCTACGAGGAGCTCAACGAGTTTCTCTCCCCAGAGCGGCGAGGTCGGGACTTCGCGTGTGACTGCGCCCGCGCGGCCACTGCCAAGCACATGATCGAGGCGCTCGGCGTGCCGCACACCGAGGTCGAACTGGTGCTTGTCAACGGCGAGTCGGTCGGCTTCGGGCGCCTGCTAAACGAGGGCGACCGGGTAGCCGTCTACCCTACGTTCGAAGCACTCGACATCACACCGCTGCTGCGCGTGCGCGAGCGCCCGCTGCGCGCGATCCGCTTCGTCGCCGACTCGCACCTGGGAAGGCTGGCGCATCTGTTGCGCATGACCGGATTTGACACCCTGTATGACAACCACTACAGCGACGACGAGGTCGAGTCCCTGGCCCGGGAGCAGGGACGAATCGTTCTAACGCGCGATCGCGAACTCCTCAAGCGCCGCGGCATCGACCATGGCTGCTACGTGCACGCCTTGCGCTCCGAGCAGCAGTTGCGCGAGGTCTTCAAGCGGCTCGACCTCGCGCGCGCCGCCAGGCCCTTTTCGCGCTGCCTGAGCTGCAATGCACTCTTGCGCCCAATCGAGAAGGCGCGTATCGCCTCCCAATTGCCGCCGGGCGTACGTGAGCGCCACCAGCGCTTTAGCATCTGCGACGGCTGCGCGCGCGTGTTCTGGGAGGGCACACACTGGCGGAGCATGCGCGAGCTGGCCGACCGGCTGCTCGCCGCCGCGTCCTGAGGCAGGCGGTTCATCGGCACGACACAAGAGCGAGGTCCGGCGGCGCGCAACGGGCCGGATCGCGCCGCTCGATTGAGCGCCGGCCACGCTGCCCGGCGCCGGTGGAGGTAGTGATGGAAGATCCGTTCCGGCTGCAGCGGTTTGTGGACGCGCAGCAAAGCGTGTACGAGCAAGCGTGTGCCGAGCTGCAAAGCGGGCGCAAGCAAGGCCACTGGATGTGGTTCATCTTTCCGCAGATGCGGGGCCTGGGTCGCAGCCAGACATCGCGCAGGTTTGCAATTTCCTCCGCCGCGGAAGCGGCCGCGTACCTGCGGCATTCGGTGCTCGGGCCCAGGCTGCGAGAATGCACGAGGCGGGTACTTTCCACCGAAGACCGTTCGATCCGCCAGATCTTCGGCGCGCCCGACGATCTGAAGTTTCACTCTTGCATGACCTTGTTTGCCAGTGTCGCGCCGGAGGAAGATCTTTTTCGCGCCGCGCTTCAAAAATTCTTCGGCGGCGCGCCAGACGAGAGCACGCTAGACCGGCTCTAAGCCGCAAGGAGCG
>OMSW01000152.1 GCA_900290295.1 Burkholderiales bacterium | reverse complement strand
TGGCCGGCCAGCGCCTGCGCCCAGAGCACGGTGGTCAGGATGCTGCCGACAAACACCACGAACATGACCGGATTGCGCCACTGCAGGCGCGGGTCGAGCTTGCGAAACGAGTCGACGACTGCCGGCCGCACGAGTTCGGGGGCGAACAAGGAAAAGGATTTGCGCGTCATTTTTTTTTGATTCCGCGTTTTGATTCCGCGTCAGTTTGCGTGGAGCAGCATCAAATGCTCCACGACCGGCCCCAGCGCGAGCGCCGGGACATAGTTGAGCGCACCGACGAGCACCACGGTGCCGATCAGCAGCACCACGAAAAGCGGTCCGTGGGTCGGCATCGTTCCGGTTGTCGCAGCCAGGCGCTTCTTGGCCGCCAGCGATCCGGCGATTCCGAGCACCGGCACGATCACGGCAAAGCGGCCGAACCACATGGCGACACCGGTCAGCACGTTGTAGAAGGGTGTATTGGCAGAGAGCCCGGCGAAGGCGCTGCCGTTATTGTTAGCGGCCGAAGTGAAGGCATACAAGATCTCGCTGAAACCATGCGGCCCGGGATTGGCGATGCCCGCACGCCCGTCGGCACTTAGTACGGCAATGGAGGTGCACGCGAGCACGAACAACGGTGTGGCCAATATCGCGATCGACACCATTTTCATGTCGAAGGATTCGATCTTTTTTCCCAGGTATTCGGGAGTGCGGCCGATCATCAGGCCGGCGATGAACACCGCCATGAGGGCGAAGACCAGCATCCCGTAGAGCCCGGAGCCGACGCCGCCAAAGACGACCTCGCCCAGCATCATGTTCCACAGCGGGATGAAGCCGCCCATGGGCATGAGCGAGTCGTGCATGGAATTGACGGCTCCGCAGGAGGCCCCCGTCGTGATGGCGACGAACAGGCCGGAATCAGCGATGCCGAAGCGTGTCTCCTTGCCCTCCATGTTGCCGCCGGCCTGGGTAGCACTGGCTGTCTGGTCGACCCCCAGCGGTGTGAGCAGCGGATTGCCGTGCTGCTCGACGCCGATCGCGACCACCGCGGATGTGACGAAGAGCACGCCCATGGCCACGAAGATCGCCCACCCCTGGCGCTGGTCACCGACCAGGCGTCCGAAGGCAAAGCACAGGGCCGCCGGAATCAGGAAGATCATCACCATCTGCAGGAAATTCGTCAGCGGTGTCGGGTTCTCAAAGGGGTGCGCCGAGTTGGCATTGAACAGTCCGCCGCCGTTGGTGCCAAGCATCTTGATCGCCTCCTGAGAGGCGACCGGTCCCATCGGCAGCGTCTGCGTGGCCGTCTGCGCGGCCTCGGTGACGGCATTGCCCTGCGCGTCCTTGACGGGCTGGCCGGAGGCGTCGAGCTTGGGGTTCTGATATTGCGTTACCTCGAGCGTATGCACATCCGGATAGGATGAGAAATTCTGGATGGTTCCCTGACCGATCGAGAAGATCGCGAAAAGCAGCGCAAGCGGCAGCAATATATAGAGGGTGGCCCTGGTAAGGTCAACCCATGCATTGCCGATGCTCGCAGCGCTGTGCCGTGCAATGCCGCGGATCAGTGCAATCACCACGGCGATGCCGGTGGCGGCAGAAAGGAAATTCTGCACGGCCAGCCCCAACATCTGCGTGAGATAACTCATCGTCGACTCGCCAGAGTATCCCTGCCAGTTTGTATTGGTTACGAAGCTCACTGCGGTATTGAAGGAGGAATCCGCGCTGACGTTGCCAAAGGCCTGGGGGTTCAGCGGCAACCAGAGCTGGAGTCGTTGCAGCGCGTATACGACCAGCGCGCCCAAGACGCTGAAGAGCAAGATCGCAAGCGTGTACTGCGGCCAGGCCATTTCCTCGTTGGCGCGCACTCCGCACAGCCGGTAGATGGCCGTTTCGACGGGTGCCAGAATCTTCCGGGCGACAGCCGCTGCGCCGGTACCCTGCCCCTCCATGCACTGGGCCATATAGGCACCCAACGGATATCCCAGCACGATTATCGCCACCAGAAACAAAACCAGTAGCGTTACAGAGTGCAAGGTCATTACAGGTTCTCCGCGTCGATCAGCGCAACAACCAGGTAAACGAGCAGGCCGACGGCGACGACGCCACTAAGAATTTGCATCCAGCTCACAGGTCTATCCTCCTGAACGCCCCAGTTGCAGGCTCATTTCCGAATTTGCAGCCGCGCGCATCCCAATGCCAGGCCGACAATCAGGACAAAGAAGGCAATGATTCCCAGTACGTAGATGAAGTCCATGTAGTCCCGTCCCTGCGGTGCGGTCTCGAGGATGCGATCCGCAGTACCCTGCACCGCGAACGCGCTCTGCCGCGCAGCCCGCCATCCTACGGCACGAAAAATATCCTTGCTCTAAGAAGCTTGGCATCGGCGGTAAAAACTTTGTAAACGCGGACTCCCCCGCGCGCTACAGGGCAAAGCGGTAGCCCACGCCGGACTCGGTCAACAGGTGCGCCGGCCGTGCCGGATCGGCTTCGATCTTGCGACGCAGGTGGCCCATGTAGATGCGAACGTAATGCGTATCGTCGCGTGAGCACGCAATCCGGGTGCGCGACCAAGAAGGCAAGCAGGCGATACTCGATGGGAGTCAGGTGCAGGGGTTCGCCATCGCGCCAGGCCATGCGCTTGCCAAGATCGAGTCGAATCGCGCCGAACTCGTACACGTTTTGCACCGCCGTGCCGGAGCGATATTGGCGCCGCAGCTGTGCGCGCACGCGCGCCAGCAGTTCACCGGCACCGAAGGGTTTGGTGAGGTAATCGTCGGCGCCAGCATCGAGGGCCGCGATTTTCCCGGCTTCCGCGGTGCGCGCGGACAGCACGATAATCGGCACG
>OMSW01000165.1 GCA_900290295.1 Burkholderiales bacterium | reverse complement strand
TGGGAATCCTAGTGCTCTTGCTACTCGCCCTGTACTTCATTCCGACCATCGTTGCGTTTGCCCGAGGACGGCACAACAAAGGTGCGATTCTCGTTTTGAATCTTTTCCTTGGTTGGTCGGTGATTGGCTGGGTCATTTCGCTAGTTTGGGCAGTCAGTTCAAGCCAGCCGCCAGTCGTAGTGGTGCGGCCTCCAAGCGGGTGACCCTGCGCTATTCGGATCTGTGTCCGATTACGATGACATGTTGACGCTGCTCCAAATTCGCCCCGTTAAACTTTGCAGATGGAGTAGGGATGATTGAAGCACGTTGGAATTACGCCCTGTTAGTCCTGGTATCGCTATTGCTCTGCAATGCGGTGCGCGCGGAGACCAACCCTTGCACCGACCGCAATGGATACCAGATCAGCCGCGACCCGCAATGCGCCGTGTGCACAAACAACGCAGACCAAGCGCGCACAGGTGATCAGCCATATCCGAAATGCCGCGACCAGGACGGCTCTCTCCATTCGGTAATCCCTGCACTGGAGACGCCGGAACAGCGTAACAAGCGCGAGGACGAGGAAGCAAAGCAAAGGCAGGAAGCCTTCTGCGGAAACGCGACAAACGCATGTGTCAAGGTGGCAGGGTAATTGCGGCGTAGATGCTCGTCAAAGCGCATGGCACCGCGCCTGCGCATTCTGGGAGTGGATGCCGCGGAGCGATAAAATATAACCGCGGGCGCCGCTGTCGGCCCATGACCGGGCATCTCAAGGTAGCTCGAAAGTTGCTCGCAAGCGGACATGCCAACTTCGGTGAGAACGCTCGCATGGCTCTTCATGTTCACCGCCGGAGTTGCCAAGTTTGCGGTGGGTGACGAGATCGCACCCAATGCGATCGTGACGCTTTAGCCGGCGGAGCGAACCGTGAAGCAGGCCGCGTCACCTCGATTCCTAGTGCAGGTAGCGGAATTAAAGTCAAAAACGCAGGATCAAAGGAAATGCCTGCGCATTGCGGATGCCGCACGCATAGGGGGTGGTCTTAGATCTTCAGCCTCGAATTCGGGGCTTTTGACTGTCGCGGAAATTGACCCAGTGCCCGAAATGCAATTTCCAGGCACTGGTCGTAGCTGCGGCTGTAGCCGATGACGTCAATGGCGTTGAACTGCGTTTCGAGCACGCGCCTTCTGGTGGTTACCTGCTCTATGAACGCGGCGGCATGCCGAGCCATGTGCGGGGCCGCGATCGCAATTTGCTCCGGCGCAAGCTCGGCAACCATGGCTAGATCGAAGAGGTCACGGGCTGTTGCCTTGTCACCACGATGGAACATCTTCTTCGCAACGATCTCGGCCGCCGTCTCGACCCGGACAGGGATTCCCGCGATGTCCCAAAGTTCGAACGGTTGCACGGTCAGGTTCGGCGCCGCCACAAAGTCGATTTCCCCGCCGGCAAGCACCAGTTTGACGTGGCCGGCCGACTCAAAGTAATCGCGGCTGATCGACTCGGCTACCGCGCTGCGCGCCGGGTTGACGTAGCCCAAGTACTGCGCGTCGGGAACGAAGATATCGACGTCCTTGCTCTTGCGATGGCCGTGGCGCAGCATCAGCACGGTGCCACCGCCAAACGTCCAGAATGGGTCCTTGATGCCGTTTTCGTCGATCTCCCGGATAAGGCGCAGCGCGCCCGCGAAAAGCAGCGCGATCTGGTTGGGCAGTTTCTCGATGTTCCTTATTGCCACACCGACCTCGGCGATTGCAGGTCCTGCGCCCATTGCGTGACGTGCTGCCAAATTTTCTTGGGTGCCACGCCGCTCTTGTCCGAGGCCTCCTTAACGGCCGTCGTCAGCATCTGAATCGGCGCCTCGTCAATCAGGGTTGCTATGTGCGGCAGATACTTTGACGGGTACACGCCAGTTACCAGCGCTTTCATCAATGCCCCGGCCGACATGTTGTCCTTGTAGCTGACACTTGCCGTGACCGCGGCCATCGACAGGCCGTTCTTCTTGAGCTTGTTCGCTGACGCGGTCAAATGGACACCCAGGACCGCGAGGATTGCCGCCACCTTGGTCACGCCTAGCTCCACGATCGCCCCGTTCTCGAGCTCGTTCACAGTCACCCTGGATAACCCCGAAAAATGGGCGAGTTGCTCTTGCGATAGACCCAAGGCCACCCTGCTGTTCGCCACCACCTTCCCGATGTCTTTTATGTCCATGATTTACCTCCGAAAATAGTATATCCGGCTGTAAATTATTTGTCAAATATACTTAACATTTATTGCCTCTGTTTTTGACCAAAAATCCACCCTTTCGTTGCGCCTGTCGACGATCGCGATGTAGCACCCCTGGGGCTGGTGCATATGATGTCCATG
>OMSW01000302.1 GCA_900290295.1 Burkholderiales bacterium | reverse complement strand
GTCCTGGTACGTGCGGCGAAACTGCGCGTACAGCAGGTTCAGAATCGGCATCTTGACCGCGGCAACGCCTTTGTAGTCGACGAGCTCCTGGTCGCGCAGCGCGCGCAGGCGCGTCTGAAAATCGGGTGCGAACACCTGTGCCCGCGCCTCCGAACAGTGGACGAATTCCTCCACCGCCTCGACATCGATGTACAGGATGTTGTAAAAGCGCCGCGACGATGGTGCGTAGGGGCTGGCATGTTCCGGGTTATGCGGGTAGAGCGCATGCAGGGGGTTCAAGCCGACCAGGGCCGCGCCATGCGCAGCGCACAGCCGAACCACCGCGGCCAGGTCGGTGAAATCGCCGATACCCCAATTGCGCTCCGAGCGCAGGCCATAGAGCTGAACCAACGGCCCCCAGACGCGCTGCCCCGCCTTGAGCAGCGGCGGCAGGTAGCAGCGCATGGGCGCGACAACGACCAGGGTCGAGGCAAGAAGCCGAGCCTCGCCGCGGCCCTCCGCGCGGGCCTCGACGCGCAGATCCAGCCGGTGGTAGCCGACCGGCAAGCTGCCGGGCAGCACGATGCGAAAATCGCTGACCTTGCCCTGGTGCTGCTTGCCGCCCTCCTCGAAAAGATCCCAGTGCAAGGTTGCATCGCGCACCGCGGCCTGCAGCGTCAGGAACCAGGGCCGCACATCGAGCCAGAACACGGCCGCCGGCGGCAGCGGGCTGCGCAGTCGGGAACCAGGCGCTGATTGCCCCAGATGTCATGGTAATCAGGCGCAATGCCGTAGCGCTCGCACAGCCGCAGCAGCGCAGCGCGCTCTTCCGCGGTTGTTTCCGGTTGCGGGTCCACGGCAGCGTTCATCGAGTTCGGATTGGGCGAGCGCACCAGGGATCAGGACGCGCGCAGCAGCGCCGGTGGCTGCGGTTCGCCCTCGACGACGTAGCCAAATCGCTTGCGGAAGGCTTCGACCTCGAGCCCGGCCGCGCGCGCCAAGGCGGCGAGCGTCTCGGCACCGGCGAAGTCCTCGGCGGTTAAGCGCGTCATGTAGCGGCGCGCCACCGCGTAGCGCAGCGAGGCGGTGTCAACGGTGCGCACCCGCGTGCGGCCCGTGGCCGGGTCGATCATCGAGGAGAAGGGGATAGCAACGAAGCGGCCTTCCTGCAGCGAGACCATGGCGTTGGAGCCGCCCTCGATAAGAAACTGGGCCGCGCAGTACCCCAGGTCGCGCGTGTATTCGATATCGAACGGAATCGGATCGGCGCAGCGCAGCTCGTAGCCGATATCCTTGGACACGATCGAAACGCCGACCCCGAGCTCGCGCAGGCGTTCCTCGACGACCTTGCGCACACCGCGACCCAGGTCGATCTCGGCCAGGCGGATGTGGTCGTGCTCGTCGCGCTCGATCGCGCCCAGGCGGTGGAGCTCGCTCTCGGGAATGATCTCCGCCAGGCCCTCGGCGAGCACGGCCACACCGTCCTTGTAGCCCTCGGCGCGCCGCTTGATGATGGCGCCGGCCAGCACGTCGGCGATTCTGTCGAGACTGACCTTGCCCGAGGCAAACTCCTCCGGAATCACCGCGATGCTTGCCCCGGCGGCCTTGGCGATCCCCAGCGCGAGCGATCCGGCCTTGCGCCCCATGGCCACCACGAAGTACCAGCGGCCCGAACTGCGCGCGTCGATCATCAGGTTCTTTACGAGTGCAACGCCCAGGTGCCGCGCCGTCTGAAAACCGAAAGTGTCGATGTGCGCCGGCAGGGCCAGGTCGTTGTCGATGGTCTTGGGCACATGGGCCACGCGCAGGCGCGCGCCCGCTCGTTCGGCAATCTTCATCGCCGAGAACGCGGTGTCGTCGCCGCCGATAGTTACCAGTTGCGTCACGCCCAACTCGCCCAGCGACTGCACGACCCGGTCCAGGTGTGCGCTTTGCTTGGTGGGATTGGCGCGCGAAGTTCCCAGGATGGCGCCCCCCTGAAAATGGATGCCGCGCACGTCCTCGGCCGCGAGACTGCGCACGCCGTCGAGCTTGCCCTGCATGATTTCGGAGTATCCGTTGGGCAGACCGAGCACCTCCTGGCCTTCGAGCCGCGCGCGCAGCGTCACCGCACTGATCACGCTATTGATGCCGGGGGCCGGCCCGCCTCCGACTAAGATGGCGAATTTCTGAGCGGTATTACGTGCATCGGGCATTTGCGTCTCCGTTTTTCGCTAATTCCCTAGGCATTATCGGGCTTGAGGAACACCACTGCCAAGGGCGGCAGGGTCAGCTCGATCGAATAGGGCTGACCGTGGGAGGCAACGCTCGCGGCTTGTACCCCTCCCAGGTTGCCCATGCCGCTGCCACCGTACAGCGCCGCGTCGCTGTTGGCCAGTTCGCGCCAATGGCCGCCCACGGGCACGCCCAGGCGACGGCGCGGCCGCGGGACCGGCGTCAGGTTACAGGCCACCAGCAACGGCGCCGTGCCTTCGCGCCCAAGGCGCAGGAACGCAAGCAGGCCGTTCTGGGAATCGTTGCTATCGATCCACTGAAAGCCCGCAGCATCGAAATCGACCTGGTGCAGGGCCGCTTCGGTGCGCAGCAGCCGGTTGCAGTCCACGACCCAGCGTTGCACGCCAGCGTGTCCGGGCTGCTGCAGCACGTGCCAGGGCAGGGCCTGTTCATGGGCCCACTCGCCGGGCTGGCCAAACTCCCCGCCCATGAAGAGCAGCTTCTTGCCGGGGTGCGCCCATAGGTAGCCCAGCAGCAGTCGCAGGTTGGCAAAGCGCTGCCAGGCGTCGCCCGGCATCTTGCCTAGCAGCGAACCCTTGCCGTGCACGACCTCATCGTGCGACAGCGGCAGGACGAAGTTTTCCGCGAATGCGTACCAGATCGAGAAGGTCAGGCGATCGTGGTGATAGCGCCGGTGGATGGGATCGCGTTGAAAAAAATCGAGCGTGTCGTGCATCCAACCCATGTTCCATTTCATGCCGAAGCCCAGCCCACCGAGGTAGACCGGCCGGGACACCATGGGCCAGGACGTCGATTCCTCGGCAATGACCTGCGTATCGGGATGGTCGCGATACACGGCCTGGTTGAGCATGCGCAGAAAATCGATCGCCTCGAGATTTTCCTTGCCGCCATAGCGATTGGGAATCCATTCCCCCGCCTTGCGTCCGTAATCCAGGTAGAGCATGGAGGCCACGGCATCGACGCGCAGCCCGTCGATGTGATACTGATCGAGCCAAAAGAGCGCGCTCGAGAGCAGGAAAGCGCGCACCTCGTTGCGGCCGTAGTTGAAGATGTAGCTGGTCCATTCCGGATGAAATCCCTGGCGCGGGTCGGCATGCTCGTACAGGTGCGTGCCGTCAAAGTAGGCCAGGCCGTGGGCATCTCCGGGAAAGTGCGACGGGACCCAGTCCAGCACGACCGCGATGCCATGCTGATGCAGCACATCGATGAGATACATCAGGTCCTGCGGCGTGCCGTAGCGCGCCGTGGGCGCGAAATACCCGGTCGTCTGGTATCCCCACGAGCCATAGAAGGGGTGCTCGGTGATGGGCATCAGCTCGACGTGCGTAAATCCCATCTGCACGACGTATTCGGCCAGCGGAGCCGCCATCTCGCGATAGGTCATCGAGCGGTTGCGCTCTTCGGACACGCGGCGCCAGGATCCCAGGTGCACCTCGTAGATCGAGATCGGCGCGTCGAGCGCGTTGGCGCGGGAACGCGACTGCATCCACTGCGCATCGCCCCAGGAATAGTCGAGGTCCCACACCCGCGAGCCGGTTGCCGGCGGTGTCTCGCTGTACGCGCCAAACGGATCGGCCTTGGTGTAGTCGCGGCCGTCCTGGCGCGAGACGATGCGGTACTTGTAGGCATTGCCGTGGCGCACGCCGGCGACAAATCCCTCCCAGATACCCGAGCTGTCGGCGCGCGGCGCCAGGTAATCGGACTTCGCATCCCATTTGTTCCATTCGCCCATCACGGACACCTGGCGCGCATTGGGCGCCCAGACAGCGAAATGCACGCCGTCCACGCCATCGCGCTGCTGCAGGTGGGCGCCCAGAAGCCGGTACAAGCGCCCGTGCGAGCCCTCGCGGAAAAGGTAGACGTCGTGGTCGGTGAGGGAAAGGGCCACAGCGGAAGACATCACAGGCCACTAGAACGGCAGCTGCGCATCGGGCGCCACGGCGTGAATGGCGCTGCGGAATTCCCCCTGGATGCGGGCAAGCGCAGCACCATTGTCCGCCTCGAACCGAAGCACGACCACGGGCGTGGTGTTGGACGGGCGCGCCAGGCCGAAGCCGTCGTCGTATTCGACGCGGATGCCATCGATGGTGATGAATTCGCGCGCCCCGGGAAAGATCCTCGCCGCGCCGGTGCCATCCTGCGCCAAGGCCCGCAGGCGCTCGACCAGGCGCACGTTTTCACCCTCCGCGGTGTGCAAGTGCAGCTCGGGCGTGCTGCTTGCATCGGGCAAGGCCTCGAGGACCGCGGACGGATCAGCGCTCCGGCTCAGGATCTCCAGCAGGCGCGCCCCGGCATACAAGCCGTCGTCGAACCCGTACCAGCGGTCATTGAAAAACAGGTGTCCGCTCATCTCGCCGGCAAAGGCGGCACCGGTTTCCCGCAGCCGCGCCTTGATAACAGAATGACCGGTACGCCACATGCTCGGCCGGCCGCCATGCTGGCGCACCCAGGGTGCGATGTGGCGCGTGCACTTGACGTCGAAGATGATCTCCGCGCCCGGCCGTGCCGCCAGTACATCCTTGGCAAAGAGCATGATCTGCCGGTCCGGGTAGATGATCTTGCCGTTGCGCGTCACTACGCCGAGGCGGTCGCCATCGCCGTCAAAGGCCAGGCCCAGCTCCGCACCGGTGCGCCGCACCGCCGCAATCAGGTCCTGCAGATTCTCCGGGTGGGCCGGATCCGGGTGATGGTTGGGAAAATTGCCATCGACCTCGCAAAAGAGCTCGGTGACATCGCAGCCCAGCGCTCGATACAGGCGCCCAGCCGTGGCGCCGGCCACACCATTGCCGCAGTCGATAACGATTCGCATTGGCCGCGCCAGGCGAACGTCGCCGACGATGCGATCCAGGTAGGCTTGGCTGATATCGACCGAGCGCAACGCGCCGGGGCTCGACGCTTGCACGATATCGTTTGCCACGATCCGCCGGTAGAGCCGTTGCAGACCTTCGCCATAGAGCGCTTCGCCTGCCAGCACTAGCTTCATGCCGTTGTATTCGGGTGGATTGTGGCTGCCGGTGATTTCGACCCCGGAACCCGTACCCAGGTGATAGGTCGCAAAGTACAGCATCGGCGTAGCAACTTGGCCGATGTCGACCACGGCTACGCCAGTGCCACGGATGCCCTCGATCAGCGCGTCGCGCAACCACGGCCCGGACAGCCGGCCGTCCCGGCCCACGGCAATTTCCGGCACGCCCCGCCCGCGCGCCTCGGAGCCCAGGGCCGCGCCGATGGCGCGAGCGGCATCACGACTCAAACCACGCTCGACAACACCGCGAATGTCGTACGCCTTGAACAGGTTCGCGTCAACGCGGGGCGACGTCGATGGGGTCGTCAACACAATTACTGCTCCAAGGCAACCCCTTCGGGGCGCTGCGCAATTAGAATCCGGCCAAGAATACACGGTCGCAGCAGCGCCGTTGTTGGCCGAAATCAATGTCAGCGGATTATGGAAGCTAGCCCTAACGAATTGCCGGAATGGCGCGCCCTGGAAGAGTGCCGTCGCTCTTTTGCGTCGCGCACGCTTGCCAGCTTGTTCAAGATTGGCCCCGACCGCCGTGAGCGCTGGACATTTGCCGCCGCCTCCATCCAAGCCGACCTCTCGCGCAACTGGCTCGATGAGAGCACGCTGTCCGCGCTCCTGGGCCTTGCCCGGGCCCGCGACCTGGAGAAGACGCGCGAGGCGCTGCTGCGGGGAGAAGCGGTCAATACGACCGAGCATCGTCCCGCCTGGCACACCGCCTTGCGCACGCCGCCCGATGATCCCTCCCTGGCACGCACGCTCGACGAGGAGCAGCGACTGTTCCTCGGGTTTGCCGAGGCGCTGCGCGGCGGTCGCATACAAGGATCGACCGGCGCAGTAATCGACACGATGGTATGTATCGGCCTCGGCGGCTCCGACCTGGGCCCGCGCTTGGTAACCGAGGCCCTGGGTGCCCCCAGCGGTCCGGTGCGGGTTCGATTCGTGAGCAACGTCGATCCGGTCGAGCTCGAAACCGCGCTCGATGGCGCGCAGCCCGAATCGACCCTTATCGCCGCGATTTCCAAGAGCTTCACTACGCTAGAGACCCTGGAGAACCTGCGCGTGGCCCGCGAGTGGTTGCGTGGCACCGCTGCCCGGCCCGTCGATGCCATGCACCACCTGGTCGCAGTCACGGCGCACCCGGATCGCGCGGCCGAGTTCGGGATTCATCCCAAACGCATTTTCTCGTTCCCGGAGTGGGTGGGAGGGCGTTATTCGCTCTGGTCGGCCTGCGGCTTGCCGATCGCGATTGCCCACGGATACCAGAGCTTTCTGGAACTGTGCTCCGGCGCGGCCGAAATGGACGCGCACTTTGCCAGCGCACCGCTGGAATCGAACCTGCCGGTACTGCTGGGCCTGCTG
>OMSW01000149.1:1080-6584 GCA_900290295.1 Burkholderiales bacterium | reverse complement strand
GGCATGTCGCACGTACACCTTGTATCGCATTGCATCGATCGAGTATTCGCTCCTGCCAATAGCATCGTTCGCCGCATCGACAAGCGCAGAAATGTTCTCCATCGACTCACCTGTCTGTGCTGTCACGTCGCCGACATGAACTGTCCGATGTCCGACGATGCTCGCGGTCCCGGAAATAAGCAGGCATTCCCCGAGTAACCATGGTGAGATTACCGCTCGGGAGAATGTCGGGCTGGCTGGTCCGTATTCCGATGGATACCGGTACGCGCTTGTTTGCCGCGGGCTCTCGATGGCCCGGCCAGGGGTCGGGCTTGCTAGGAAGTAGATAATCAGTGGATTCCCCGACGTCGACCCGAGCGCGGATGCGGCAGGGACCTCGCCTTCGACAGCTCGCTGGCTCCGGAGAAAGGCTTCGCGCCGCGCGCTGTTGAACTGACGATATCGCTCGCCTTGGGGCGTCTTCTGGTTGATATTGGGTAAATAGTTCCAAATCCTCAATAGATGGGGATAGCCCAGGCGATCCATCGCCGCAAAGATCTCCGCATACGCCTCGGACGTCGCAGATTGGATCGTCGTTGGGCCGCCATTTCCGCTGATCGATGGATCAGACTCCGCAATCACCACACGACCAAACAATCCGCATTCTCCGGCTCGGTAATGCACGCGGCCGGTGTGTCCGGAGCTAAGCGGACCCCCCGCGCGCCACACTTCGCAGGTGGCGCGCGCCGTCCCGAGCTCCTTGAGACCGACGGGCGCAATGGGAATGTCGAAATCGCTGGACAATTCGGGCGCGGCGGCAAACGCCGCAATCCCGAGTACGGATTGCCACCATGGCGGTGGACAGTGCGTCAAGTCCTGGCGCGATACGTAGTCGACGCAAAGCTTCGTTCGAATTGCCATAAATACTTGATAGGGTTTTGGGTACGTGAGTTCAAATTAGTCCTCCGTTGATTGAGATGATTTGGCCTGTAATGTAGGCCGCCTCTTCGGAAGCGAGGTACCCCACGAGGCCGGCGACCTCTTCTGGCAACCCGGCTCGTTTCATCGGAACTAGGCGGGCGATAGTTTCGGCGTCGAAGCTCCTCTCGATCGTTCGCCCCGCGATGATGCCTGGTGCAACCGCATTGACGGTAATACCGCGACTTGCTACCTCGATGGCGAGTGACCGTGTGGCGGCGTTTAGAGCACCTTTGGCAGCCGAGTAGTTGACCTGGCCCCGACTGCCCACAAGCGCTGCGATCGACGAAATGTTGATGATCCTGCCCCAGCGACTGCGAATCATCGGCAACGTCAATGGCTGCGTAACGTTGAAGAAACCAGAAACGGTGATATCGACAACGCGGTGCCACTGACGCGCGCTCATTCCCGGGAAGGCGGCGTCTTCATGTATGCCGGCGTTGTTCACGAGTATCTGAATGGGAGAATCTGCCACCAGGGCCTCCAGGTGGGTGCGGGTGGCCTTGGCATCCGTAACGTCGAATGTCAGGACCTCGCTGCAGGGCGTCGTCGCGTTGAGCTCTCGAACCAGCGTTTCCGCAGCGCCGCGATGCTGGTTGGCGTGGACGTAGACATAGTGCCCGGCACTGGCCAGACGACGACAAATTGCGGTGCCGATCTCGCCGCTACCTCCCGTGACGAGCGCGCGCCTTTGGCTTGCGCTCATGGTTGCATCCCGCCCGCCGGCCATCCGGTGGGCGTCGGACCGAATGCGATCGTCGCTCGGCCCACTAGCAGCGCACGCGTCGCATCAGAAACGTTGAATTCGTAAAGTGTCATCGCTGCGTCATTGTGAACATGTGCGGCGCTTGCAAAGATATCGCCTTCGATGTCGTCGAGCCTGTCGACGTTCATCGTCAGGCTGCGCACGCTGGCCAGCAGACCGGTGCGAACTGCCACCTGCAGCTGCATTGATCGTAGCGCTCCATGGATTGCCATGGCTTGCACCGCGTACTCGATGCCACACGCGGCACCGAGGCGACCGTGTGCTCGGAGCGGATTATCGGTTGCGCGGTGAGATCCGCTGCGACACCGGATTTCGGTGGCGCTCCACGACACGACCTCATCCAGAAGACACATTCGTCCCTGGTGGGGGATGTGCGCGGTAATCCACTCTCGATCTAAGCGCATGGCGTCACCTCGATGCGAAGGGTCTCGGGCGTCAGGTAATCGATGCAGACCGTAGTCGGCTTCCGACGCGCGATTGCCTCGAGAAGCACGAGTCCCCGTGCCGCCGGGATCGAAGAGCGCAGCGCCTCGAGTTCCGGATCCGCGAGTCGATCCGGGGCGGCCGTGTCGATGCGAGCGGACAAGCGCGCGAACGCGAAACTCCCGGGGTTGGGTTGGAGGATTAATGCAACACCGAAAGGCGCCGGGATGGGCCGTACCGCGTAAAGCGGCGGCGGGTAGTCCAGATCGTAGGCGATGAGGGCCGTATCGACGCGCGCGATCGTTACCTGGACGAGAGTCTCGAGCAGGCCTGCGGCGAAACTGGCGTCGTAGGCACAGATGGTCGTCGACGCCACTTGGGCACCGGCGGCGATGCTCCAGTATCCCGCCGACGCATTGTGAACGGAGTTGTGAAACCGCGTCGGCGATAACTCTCTATTCGCAGACGCCAGCGTCTGGCATATCTCGTTACAGTTGTCCCCATCTCCACTGGATGAGGCAAATACAGCCGGCAAGCGCACGAGGTCGGAGCTGGCGCGCCGCACCGCCTCAAGACCGACCGCCAGCGCGAGTTTGACGACCCGGCCCGCGCGGCGACGTTCCGTCGAAGGCAAAGACTCCGGAGCAGGAAGGGCTGTGTCGGCCCGGACATAAGGGCGCACATGGGATAGCACCGCTTCGGCTTCCGGCCAGTCGGAGAAGCCGGGACCCTTGACGCCGATGCCACTCACGTAGGCTACGAGCTCTTTCATTTGGACCGGGCGATCATGCAATTTTGCCGAGAACAACACTGCAGTTTGTCCCACCGAAGCCGAACGAGTTGCTCACTGCGTGCGCGATCGGCCGTGTTTGGCTGCTAGTGATGTAGTTGAGTTTCAAGCACGGATCGACGGCGGTCGTATTCGACCCTCCCGGGATCAGTTGGTGCTGCAATGCGATCGCACAGATGACCGCCTCGAGTGCTCCGGCGGCGCCGAGCGTATGGCCCGTCGCGCCTTTTGTTGAGCTGCATGGTATGTCGGTTCCGAAGATGCCCGTGACGGCGGTGCTCTCCGCACTGTCATTGCTAATCGTTCCGGTACCGTGGAGATTAACGTAGCCGATAGCCGACGGATCGACGTCAGCGGCGGCGAGGGCCGCCTGAATAGCGAGTCGTGCACCGAGACCTTGCGGATGCGGTGCGGACAGGTGGTAGCCGTCGTTGGACTCGCCCACCCCGAGCAGTACGATGCGGTTTCCATCGCCGCGGTCCAAGGGCCGCTCCAGCAGTGCAAAGGCGGCCGCTTCACCGATCGAAATTCCATCCCGACTCACATCGAAGGGGCGACACGGCCGCGCGGACGTCAGTTGCAGCGAGTGAAATCCGTACAGTGTGGTGAGACACAGCGTGTCGACCCCACCCACCACGGCGGCATCGATTACGCCTGCGGCGATCATCCGCTGTGCCGATCCGAAGGCCTTTGCGCTCGATGAGCACGCGGTCGAGACCACCGCTGCGGGACCGGCGAGCCCGAGCACACTCCGGGCGAACGCCGCGACGGAGAACGCGTTATGGGTGGTGGCATATCGAAACGTAGCCGGCAGTGCTCCCGTCTGGGGATCACGGTGGCGATACGCCAATTCGGCCTCGAGAATGCCGGAAGTGCTGGTGCCAATGAAGAGACCCACTCGGCGCGGTCCGACGCGACCAACGCAGGCGGCGACCGTCTCCAAGAACCCGTCTTGGCCGAGCCCAAGAAATGCGAGCCGGTTGTTGCGGCATTCGTACTCCCGCCAAACGCGAGGCAATGGGGCATCTTCGATCCCGGGTACCAAACCTATCCAGGTATTGATGTCAACGTCCTCGAAGCGGCAGGGCGTGAGGCCACTTCGCGTGCTTCGCAGCGCCTCGGTCATCTCCCGGCGACCCCGACCCAGGCAGCTCGTCGCCGTGAATCCGGTTAGAACGAGAGGCGTCATCGCGGTGTTCCGATAAGCTCCTTCACAAGCTGCTGCGCAATCATGTCAGCGCTTCGTAAAGGGTAACCGGTTGCAACCCCGCGCGGGCAACAGTCGCGAGCAGCCGTGGCAAAACGTCGAAAATAACGGGGCGCAAGGTGGCCGTGTAGGCGACATGCCCGTCATGCAAAAGCAAGATGTCCCCGGCCGCAAGTCCATGCGACAGACGCTTGAATACCAGCTCGGGACGGCGTGTCACCGTGTCAAAGCCCCGGCGCGTCCAGCTGACGAGACGAAGGTCGAGTTCGGTTAGAACGGAGTCCAGAAAGGGGTTGCGCAGGCCCGCAGGCGCACGAAAAAAACGCGGCTGCTCTCCAGTCACGGTACCAATCGCCACCTGGGCACGTTCGATCTCTGCCTTCATGCGGCGGGGGCCCAGAAGTGAAAAGTAGTGCAGGTGGCGCTGGCTATGGTTCTCCAGGCGGTGTCCGCGCGCCCGGATCTCGCGACTGAGCGCCGGATGCGCGCAGACCCGTTCACCGATACAGAAAAAAGTCACGCGGGCCCCTGCGGCCTCCAGAATGTCGAGGACGTGGGGCGTTACTTCCGGGTTCGGGCCGTCGTCAATCGTGATGGCGATTTGCCCGGCACAGGCGCAGGGCGGCAGGCGCGTCCAGTTCGCTCCCAGCCAGGTGCTTCGGGGCCAAAGACCCGCCGCTGTAAGCACCGCGTGATTCGAGACGACGAGACCGGCCGCCCACGGCCAAAGAGATGGGTGCCAAGCTAGCATGCCCACGCTGGCGGCGTGAAGTGCGACCGAGGCGGGGATCAGGGGTCGGTCGCGCCAACGGCGCCGGTAGTGCACATTCTTCGACAGTAACATCCGATGTTCCTATGCACGACGCGACAGGAGATTGGAAAGCACTATTCGCGTCCTTGCTACGGCGTCAGCCATCTTGTACTCGATCCGCACACCTATGGTTTGCTTCCGTGCTCGCTCTTGCGAAGCGCCGTCTCGGCCATCAGGGCAGAGAATAACAGCGCCGCAAACGCGCCGGGCGCTACGGTCGTCCCGAGCGCCTTTAGCACCGGAACTGACGAAAAAGACAGCACGCCGAAGCCAAGAACGGTCGCCAAATTGGCAATGGCAAGCGAAGCAATCATCGTCGTTCGGTCAACCGCATCCGTCTCCACCGTGCGACGGTCGAAGAACAGCGCATAGTTTGAACCAACCGCAACGATAAGGAGCAGGCCGACAAGGTGCAGGATGGTCATGGTGTGGCCACTGGCCACCAAAAGTGCGATGACGACCAGGACGGATAATATTAGCGGGGCGACCACTCTGACGACACGTGAGATCGACTTCAGCGTAACGAGCAGTAGTAGCAAGATTGCCCCAA
>OMSW01000149.1:0-1070 GCA_900290295.1 Burkholderiales bacterium | reverse complement strand
ACCGTGACGGAAACACCGGGCGGCGCTTCACCCAGGGCTCCACTTACGCGCGCCGTGTCGATTTCAAAGGCGTGCGGACCGGTACTCGGTGCCCGGAGTGGAAGCAGCGCGATAGTGCGACCGCCGCGCTGCGCCAACAACGCATCCACGCCGGCCGCAAGCGATGTGCCGTTGAGGTCGGCCCGTTCGACCGGTGCGGTGGCCCGCGCGCGCGCAACGGCTTCTACGAAAGGCTCCAGTCGAGCCGCGCGGATCGGTAAGGTTGCCACGGCGCTGCGCAGCCGATCCCGCAAATCATCGGCGGCTGGCAGGGCGTCCCGTCGCTTTCGTTGCAGTTCGAGGCTAGGCAAATAATGGGCGGGGCTTTCAAAGCCGGCGAGCTCGCCGGCGCTCACAAGTGATTCAAGTCGCGCGTCGATCATTTCGGCCGTGCGGAGCGCGGACTGCACGTCCGGCGCGGATATGACGATCAGGTCGCGAACGTCCGGTGCGCCGAGACTGTCCCGGAGGCGGGCATCCAGCCGTTGATCGGCTGCTGGAATCGGGCTCAGGGACGCGAGTTCATGGTCCCACAAGCTATCGCGATGCGCGAACACCGCGGCGGCCGCAATCAACGGAACAATCCAGAGCAGTCGACGGTAACGCCGCAGGTGATCAATAGTATACGCGATGCTTTCGCCGAGCCCAGACACGGGTCGAGCGACCCATGCATCGGAGATTAAAATCGGCAGCACGTAGCGTGTCACGAGCGCGGCGGCGACCAGACCCGCGATCGAATACAGGCCCAGCTGTGCGAGACCCGGAAATCCCGACGGAAGCAGCGATGCAAAACCGCACACGGAGGTCAGAAGCCCCAGCCGGACGGTCGGCCACAGCGTGCTGATCCAAGTTTCGCTGGCTCCCGCTTCTGGAGTGCGTCGCGCCTGGATCAATAGGTAGATGGAGTAGTCGACCGATTCGCCAATCAGCGTGATACCAAATCCGAGAGTCACCCCGTGGACGACGCCGAACCACAACGCGACCGCGGCGGTGCCCGCGAGCGCCCCCGAGGCAACGGGCAAAAATCCGAG
>OMSW01000075.1 GCA_900290295.1 Burkholderiales bacterium | reverse complement strand
TACCCCACGGTTCTCGCCGTCAAGGCCTGCGCGCGTGCCTCTCGGCCCGCGCTCGCGAGCGCGCTACGCGCGGCCTTGACCGCTGCGCTGCCGCGGGGAGGGAAGAGGGGGTCGGCAAGCCCGCCGACGCTCACAACCTTAAAGGATCATCGCATGAATACCCACGTCAGCATCCCGGCCGCCAGTGTTACCCCAGTGCCGGTCGCGATTCGACTTCTCGCGCTCGCGAACATTGAACCCTCGGGAACCGCAGTCCAGAAGCGGCGGCGCGCGCATTACGACGCCGCGGCCCTGAAAGAACTCGCGCAGAACATCAAGGCCGTGCAGGTGATCGAACCGATCATCGTGCGGCCTAGACCTCAGAACAATGGCTGCGAGCGCTTTGAGATCGTCGCCGGCGAGCGGCGCTGGCGCGCGAGTCGCCAGGCCGGACTCGAGACCATCCCGGCGATCGTACGAACGCTCGATGATGGCCAGGTGCTGGAGATTCAGCTTGTTGAAAATCTGCACCGGGAAGGCCTGCACGAGCTCGAGGAGGCCGAAGGCTACGAAGTCTTGATGCAGCAACACGGCTACGACATCGACGGCCTGGTGGCCAAACTCGGCCGCGGCCGCGCTTACATCTACGCGCGGCTCAAATTGCTGGCGCTCGACAAGAAGTCGCGCGAGGCCTTCTATCAGGGGAAGTTGAACGCCTCGACGGCGCTGCTCCTGGCGCGCATCCCGATTGCCTCTCTGCAACAACAGGCACTCAAGGCGATCACGACCGGCTGGCAGGGTGAGCCGCTGTCGTTCCGCGACGCACAGCGGCATATTCAGGAGCACTTCATGCTCCGACTCAAGGAGGCACCCTTCGACCAAAAGCTCGCCGACCTGCTGCCGGCGGCCGGTCCTTGTGGCAGCTGCCCGAAACGCACCGGCAATCAGCCGGAGCTATTCGGCGATGTGAAAAGTGCAGACGTCTGCACCGACCCGCAATGTTTCGCTGCTAAGCGCGCCGCCTGGAGCCAGCGGATTCAAGCGCAAGCGAAAGCCGACGGCCGCACAGTCTTAAGCGGCGAGGAGGCCAAACGGGTTGCGCCTTACGGTGTGCACTCCAACCTGCAGGGCGGCTATGTGGCGCTCGACAGTCCCTGCTATGAGGATGAGAAAGGCCGCACCTATCGACAACTGCTGGGCAAAGACTTCAAGGCCGAAGTCTTACTCCAAGATCCGAAGTCCGGCCAAGTCATCGAGCTCGCCAAGCTGAGCGAGCATGGCGACACGCTGAAGGCCAAGGGGATCCGTCGCGAGCGGCCCGGCACGCACAGCGCGAATGAGCGCGCGCGCCAACAGGCCACGAAACTCGAAACCCAGTTTCGTGAGCGCGTGTTCGATGCGATTCGCGCCAAGACGGCGAACCCGATTGCGGGTGCGGACCTGCGCTTGCTGGCCAATGCCCTGTGGCACTTGAGTGGTCACGATTCACGCCTTCGCCTGGTGACGCTCTGGAAGTGGGCGGAGCCGAAGAAAGCGAACGAGGTGGTTTACCGGAGCGACGCACAGATCTCAAGACTCTCGGAGGAACAGCTTCGGCGCTTCGTGATGGATTGCGCTCTCATCGGTGAGGTACGCGCGAATCAGTACGACAGCAGCAAGCCGACAAAATTGTTGGATACAGCGAAGCGAGTGCGCATCAACGTCGATGACATCCGCAAGACGCTGAAGGCTGAACACGCCGCTAAGCAAGCGGCGCGCGGCGAGATGCGGACAGCATCGAAAGATAAGCCGATGAAATCCAAAAAGCAGGCTAACCGCTGATCCGAAGGTTGCTGACGGCCCGGACCTGACGGGCATTGCGCCGGTCGAGTCTCACCGCTCGGTCGGCGCTTTTTTTTGGCTCCGCTCAAAGCCGTGCTCACTGAAATCCAAGGAGGGTCAGTGCCTGCGAGCTTGGGATTCTGGCACGCGGTTCTCCCCGTCAAGGCCTGCGCGCGGGCGAATCGCCCGTGCTCGCGAGCGCGCTTAAGGCGCGGCCAGGACGGCTGCGCTGCCGCGTGGCGCCTGCAGGCACGCAGGCACTTCCGCCGGCGGTCAACCATCTTAAGGATCCCATCGTGAAAGCCGTGACCGATATCCAGCGGGCAGATTTCGGTTCGTACTTCTGCACTAACCCTCAGTGCGTGCTTCACGTGCGCGCGGGTGATCCGGGCGTCGAGGGATTCGGCAACTGGGCGGTGTTGCCGTCCGGTGTGCAGGTGGGGCGCGGACGTTACGCCGGCAAATATCTATGCGATCGGTGCGGGAGGGCACACCGTGCTGTCGCCAGCGCGCCATCACCGGCTGGATCAGTCGGTGAACTCGCCGGGTCGCTCGAGCCCGAGTCTCTCTCGTCGCCGCTCGCCGACTAACGCCGGCCGCCGATCAAGGCGCATCTGCCACTCGTTTTATTGCGGCACTCAATCCTACCGAAACCCAAAGGGGGTAGTGCCAGTGCCCTAGTCAGGCTGGCACACCGTTCTCGCCGTCAAGGCCTGCGCGCGGGCTTGTCGCCCGTGCTCGCGAGCGCGCTACGCGCGGCCCTGACGGCTGCGCTGCGGCGTGCGGACTGTCGGGCACGCAGGCACTTCCGCCCGCGCTCATCCATTCCGAGGTCAATAATCATGAACGACGTCAGCACTCACACATCGAAGCCGGTTACGAGCCGCCGCCGCAAGCCGGTTACGGTGCGCACCTATCACACCGCTCTGCACGAGGTCGGCGCATCGCGCTTGACCGACGAGGAGCTCGCCGTCGTCACCAAAGCGCTGGTGATCCTTGAGAACAAAGTGATTCGTCAGGGCGCTGTGTTCGATAGCCCGGCGCGGGCAAAGCCTTGGCTGATCTTGCATTACGGGATGCTGGACCGAGAGGTGTTCGGACTGGTGTTTTTGGACACCCGCCACCGCTATCTGGGGCACCAACAACTCTTCACCGGCACCATCGATGGCGCCTCCGTGCACCCGCGACAAGTCGCTCGGTCGGTCTTTGAGTACAACGCCGCGGCGGTCTGCGCGGTCCATTGTCATCCCTCGTTCGTCTGCGAACCCTCGCAAGCCGATGAACTGATCACGCGGCGCCTCAAGGAGATGTTGGCCGCGTTTGAGGTGCGACTTTTGGATCATTTCTTGGTCGCCGGCAATCAAGTTTTATCGTTTGCCGAACGTGGACTTATTTAGCACACGGTCAAACACCGTGATCGGTTTCGCCGGTCACGGTGATTCACCTTGATCCATCTCCCGAGGAATCCACCATGTCTACCATCCACGTCGATGCCGACGGCCGGACGGCCGAATACCATGAAATCGTTCCGAGCGTCAGCATCACCTACCTGCTGCAGCAACGAGCCGCCGTACTCGAGCGCATCACGCAGGCGTTTACGCTCATCGAGGAAGCCGATCGACTCGCCGCCGCCGCGCACCTGGGCTTCCCGTATCTCACGGTCTCGAAGGCCTGCCGTTCTCACGGCGAGGCCATCGCCGGATCCTTCTCGACTCCGGGCAGTGCATTGCGCACGGCTCAATCGGCGATCGACGCCGAGGCCTGGCGCTATCTCATGCAGGAATCTGGCATGCGCTCGCTCATGTCTGCGAGCAAGCGCCAGGAATTCGACGAACAAGTGAATAAGGGCGAGATGCCGGAACTCACCCGCGATGCGATTGCGGCGACCTTCGGCGCGCTGCACGAATCACGCGGAACGATGTTCGAGCAGGGCGTTGTCGAATGCTTCAAGAGGCTGTCCTGGGCGTATAAGACCAATCAACCTCAGAAGTTCGGCAAACGTATTGTCGTGAGGTATCTCTCCTATCCCTACGGGCTTAACCACAGCTCAACCGATCAATTGGATGATTTGATGCGCGTGTTCCATGTGCTCGACGGTAAGCCCGAACCGGACTATCGATGCGCGACCTATGCGCTCATCAGCCAAGCCACGCGAGAGCAGCACCAGTATCCGAAGACCTGCGAGCACTCGTATTTCAGCTTGAAGCTCTTCGGGAACGGCAACGGCCATCTGTGCTTTAAGCGCCTGGACCTGGTCGATGCGCTCAACCAGATCATCGCGAAGCACTTTCCAGACGCGCTGCCCGCACCGCGCTGAGGCGCGGAGCGCCCACGCGGTCCGTGCGCCCGAGGCGGGCGGCGCCCAATAGTTGCCTTTACGTACACACGGAGCCCAACCATGAATCGCTACAACGTCTTTATTCGAGAACACCAGATCGTTCGCTTCAGCGTCGAAGTGGAAACGGACGGCGACCTACGCGGCGCGATTGAAGCCGCTCGGGTAGCCTACGAGAAATCGGGTGCGATGCTCTCGGCGCAGGCGGAGACCGAGATCGACGCCGCCGAAATCTTCGCGGTCGACGAACTCGACCCGGTGAATGGTCTCGTCAAAACCTCCACCGACTTGGAATCCGTCAGTGCGTCGGTGGGCGAACCGATCGATTTGAATCCTTAAGGGGAGGGGTTTGCCCGGTCTTGAGCATGGTCCCACACCGTTCTCGCGTTCAAGGCCTGCGCGCGGCCTTCGGCCGTGCTCGCGAGCGCGCTATGCGCGGCCTTGAGCGCTGCGCTGCGGTGTGACGAGGACCGGACGTAGGCAAACCCGCCTACATCACGTCAGCTCAACATAAAAGGAACTCATCATGTTAGATCTTAATCCCATGCGCACGGTGGCTCGTCAGGCGCTGCTGGCCCCGGCATTGACGCAATCCGTACCGGCCGCCTTTGCCGAGACGCCCGACACCAGGCGGACCAGCAGACACTACCAATTCATCAGCACGGCGCGGGTCGTGGAGGCCTTGCTCGAGGCCGGCTTTCAAGCCACGCGCGCACAACAGACGCGGGTGCGCGGCGGTGGATCGCCCCATCACGCCAGGCACATGATCCGATTCTCATTCGTCAAAGAATCGTTGTCGATGCTTGATGTGGTGCCCGAGCTGATCTTGATTAACGCTCATGACGGTACGGCGGCATATACCCTGAGAGCCGGGCTGTATCGGCCACTCTGCTGTAACGGTTTGATGACGCAGATCGGAGACTTCGGCCTGCTGCATGTGCCGCATCGGGGCAACATCATCCACAACGTCGTCGATGGCGCGCTCGAGATCGCCCGCGGCTTCGACAACATCGGACACGTGGTCGAACGGATGGCGAGCTGTCAGCTCGACGAGGGCCAGCGCCAGGGGCTGGCGGCGGCGGCACTCAAGCTGCGCTATCCGAAGCCCGATCAGCATGTTCCGGTAACCGCCGATCAAGTGCTGGCGCCGCGCCGCGCAGCGGATTACGGCAACTCACTTTGGCTGACCTATAACGCGATCCAGGAGAATCTGTGTGCCGGCGGCCTTGCGGGCCGATCGCCCTCCGGGCGGGCGAGCCGAACGCGCGCGATTCGTGCGATCAGAGAAGAGGTACGCCTGAACGTCGGGCTGTGGAATCACGCGATCAGCGTACTGGAGACCTAAACCGCTTCACTCTTATCGGGCGCGCGGGACTTAACCGGTCTCGTGTCGCCCGAGCTCTCGCCGGGCGGTGATCCGTCGCGACACGCTGGATGGCCGAATGAACCGTTCCGGCGAGGGGAGGGCGCTGGCAGTTGCGAAACCACTCCATCCGTGGCACAAGAAGACTCTCCTCGCAG
>OMSW01000147.1 GCA_900290295.1 Burkholderiales bacterium | reverse complement strand
GCCATCGAGCGACATTTCTGCCCCAGGTTTGGGAAGAGCTTGTTGACCCGCGCGAATTCCTGGCTGCGCTCAAACTCAAGGCGGGGCTGCCAGCGGACTTCTGGAGCGCAAGCGTGAACGTTTCCCGGTACGCAGTGACCAAGTGGACGGAGCAGGACTTCGTATTCAGTGGAGCGCAGCAATGAGCAACTACCCGGGCCGATGGTGGCATCGTATCGACGACGGCCGCATCCAGTGCGACCTATGCCCACGCGACTGCCGCCTGCACGAGGGGCAGCGCGGCGCTTGCTTCGTCCGCCAGCGCGAGGGTGACGCGATCGTGCTCACGACCTACGGTCGCTCTTCCGGCTTCTGCATCGATCCTATCGAAAAGAAACCGCTGAACCATTTCTACCCGGGTTCGAGCGTGTTTTCGTTCGGGACCGCGGGGTGCAATCTCGTCTGCAAGTTCTGTCAGAACTGGGACATTTCGAAATCCCGGGAGATGGACACTTTGATGGATGCGGCATCGCCAACGGCGATCGCCGAGACCGCCGCGAAGACGGACTGCAAAAGTGTTGCCTTCACGTACAACGACCCTGTCATCTTCGCCGAGTACGCGATGGATACGGCCGACGCGTGCCACGCGCTGGGAATCAAGACCGTCGCCGTCACCGCCGGCTACATCGGCGTCGAGGCAAGACGCGAGTTCTATGCGAAGATGGACGCCGCCAATGTCGACCTCAAGGGCTTCACCGACGAGTTCTACGTGAAGCTTTGCGGAGCGCACTTGCAGCCTGTTCTCGACACGCTCGTGTATCTCAGGCGGGAGACCGACGTCTGGTTCGAGATCACGACGCTGCTGATCCCAGGAAAGAACGACTCCAGCGCTGAACTCGAAGCGATGTGCGCCTGGATCGCCCGTGAACTCGGCACCGACGTGCCGCTGCATTTCACCGCCTTCCATCCCGACTACAAGATGACGGACATTGCGCGCACGCCGACTGCTACGCTAACCCGCGCGCGCGACATCGCGTTGCGCGCCGGCCTCAGATATGTCTACACCGGCAACGTGCACGACCGCAGCGGCGGCACGACACCCTGCGCGGGATGTGGCAAACCCGTCGTCATCCGCGACTGGCACGAGATTCTGAGTTACGA
>OMSW01000043.1:9742-11566 GCA_900290295.1 Burkholderiales bacterium | reverse complement strand
ATGGACGCGCACTTTGCCAGCGCACCGCTGGAATCGAACCTGCCGGTACTGCTGGGCCTGCTGGGTGTCTGGTACGTCAATTTCTGGAGCGTCCGCTCGCGCGCCGTCTTCCCGTACGCGCAGCGGCTGCGCAATCTTCCGCCGTACCTGCAGCAGCTGGAGATGGAAAGCCTGGGCAAGCGCGTGGATGTGGACGGACGTGCGCTGGCCAACGATACCGGCCCTGTTGTCTGGGGAGAGGTCGGCACCAGTGCCCAGCATAGTGTTTTCCAGTTCATGCATCAGGGCACGCACTGGTCGCCGGCGGACTTTGTGGTCGTGGCGCAACATGCCAGCAGCCAGGAGCGGCGCTATCGCCTGCTGCATGCCTCGGCACTGGCGCAGGCCGACGCCCTGGCCTGGGGTGACAGCGTCTTGGGAGCGCAACGCACCACATCCGCATACGCGATCGCCCCGGGCGGACGCCCGAGCAATATCCTCAGCGTTCCGCTGCTCGATGCGCGTTCGATCGGCGCGCTGCTCGCGCTGTACGAGCACCGCACCTTCGTACAGAGCGTGATCTGGAACGTGAATGCCTTTGACCAGTGGGGCGTCGAGGTCGGCAAAAAGCTCTTGCAGCAGCGGCTCGACAAGGAGCCGCTGTAGTGGCCCGTAGCGGCCCGTAGTGACCACGGGCCGCCGGCGCACGAGCGAACGTAAACCAGCAGTCGATATGCCCATGCGAACATGGGCGCAATCGGATTAACAGGGAAAGCCGGAAATCAATGATGGCAGCAAGCGGGAAACATAGAGGCGGCGTGCGCAAGGCGGTATTTCCCGTCGCCGGTTCCGGAACGCGGTTTTTGCCCGCTACCAAGGCGATGCCCAAGGAAATGTTGCCGGTGGTGGACAAGCCGCTGATTCAATATGCCGTCGAGGAGGCGGCGGCGGCCGGCATCGAACAGATGATCTTCGTCACCGGGCGCAACAAGCGTGCGATCGAGGACCACTTCGACCGCAGTCCCGAGCTCGAGTTGCTGCTGCAGACCACCGGCAAGACCCAACTGCTCGACGCGCTGCTCTCGGCCACGCCGACGGGCGTGAGCTTCGTCTACGTGCGCCAGGCCGAGCCCCTGGGCCTGGGACACGCCGTGTTGTGCGCCCAGCCCGTCGTCGGCGACGAACCCTTCGCGGTCATCCTGGCCGACGACCTGATCGACGCGCAGCCGGGGGTGACCGCGCAACTCGTGCAAAGCTTTGAGCGCCACAACAAATCGGTGCTGGCGGTGGAGGATGTGCCCTTGGAGGAGACGGCCAAGTACGGCATCGTCGCCACCCATCCCATGGCGCCCGGCGAAGAGCTCGTGACCGCGATGGTCGAGAAACCGCTGCCCGCGGATGCGCCTTCCACCCTGGCGGTGGTCGGCCGCTACGTCTTGCGCCCCGAGGTCTTCGAGGAACTCGCGCGCACGCAACGCGGCCGCGGCAACGAGATCCAGCTCACCGACGCGATCGCGCGCCGGGTGCCGCTGGGCGAGGTGATGGTGCGACGCTTTGAAGGAACACGATTTGACTGCGGATCCAGGCGCGGATTCCTGGCCGCCAACATCGCGCTGGGGCGCCGGCAGGGGCTGATCGACTAGGCGCGAGCTTGCCGAATGGCTTTGGTAAGCGCCGTTAAGTAACATCGGCGCTTGGAAACTTACCGCAGGTCGTTGTGAACCAGAAAGAAACGCAAGTCCGAGAACCGATCGGCAAGGCTCAGCGCGCCGCGCAAAAGCATCAGAAACCGGTGTGCATCTGGATCACCGGCCTGCCCGCCGCCGGCAAGTCAACCATCTCCAT
>OMSW01000043.1:0-9732 GCA_900290295.1 Burkholderiales bacterium | reverse complement strand
GCCGGCTTGATCGTGATCTGCGCCTTCATCAGTCCCTATCGCGACGAACGGCGTTTTGCCCGCGCCTTGCTCGCCCCTGGGGAATTCATCGAGGTATTCCTGGATGTTTCACCCCAGGTCTGCGAGGCGCGCGACCCCAAGGGCAATTACGCCCGGGCGCGGCGCGGCGAAATCGAGGGCTTTACGGGGATCGACGGCTCGTACGAACGCCCGCAATCGCCGGAAATGACCCTGGACACCGAGCATCTATCCGTCGACCAGTGCGTGGAACAGATCCTGGCATTTCTCCCGGCGCGCGAGCTCGCGCGATAGACCGCGGATGTGCTGTGCGCGCACGATGACCCGGGCACCGCCCGGGAGCCGGTACGATTCGGCCGGCATGGAGCGCCACCTCGACCTCCGGGCCGGCCATAATCGGTAGCCGCAGTCAACGCAGCATCCTCTTGCCGGGAAAACTGGAGACACGTTTCATAATGAGTGGTGCTCCTTCGCACCCGCTGGTCGTCGTCACACCGGTTTTCGAGGATGTGGAGGCCTCAAGTCGCCTCTTTCAAGAGCTCGCCGCCGTCTTCCAGGGGCAGGTGTTTATCGCCGCAGTCGACGACGGTTCCGTGCGACAGCCGGTGGACGTCTCGAACATTTCAAATGCGGGGCTCGATGGTGTCGTGATACGACTGAAACGCAATGTCGGCCACCAGCGCGCAATCGCCATCGGCCTGAGTTACGTCGCCACCCATCTGCTCGATGCGCAAACCATCGTCGTGATGGACTCGGATGGGGAAGATGTTCCCCGGTCCATCAAGGAGCTGTTGCAGCCGCTCGAATCCGCTGACGTGGACGTTGTTGTTGCGCGACGCAGGAACCGCGTGGAAACGTTGCAATTTCGCATGTTCTACCTGGTCTACAAGTGGCTTTTCCAGCTGCTCACGGGACACACGATCAGCTTCGGCAACTTCATGGCTCTTAAGCCCGCGGCGCTCAAAAGACTTGTCGCGATGCAGGAACTTTGGATTCATTTCGCCGGTTGCGTGCTGGTTTCCAAGCTGCGCATCGCGGTTTGTCCTCTGGATCGGGGCCCTCGATACGCCGGGCGCAGCAAGATGAACTTTGTTGGACTGGCGTTGCACGGCTTCAAGGGACTCATGGTATTTGCCGAAGACGTGCTGGTGCGGGTGGGAATCGCCTGCGCATTGATTGCCGCGCTCTCCATCATAGGGAGCGCGGCGGCCGTCCTGTTGAAAGTGTTCGGCTTTGCGACACCGGGTTGGTTTTCTATCGCGCTGGGAATCCTGCTGCTGGTATTCCTACAGACGGGAGCTTTGACGCTTATGACGTTGATGCTCACCGGCGTGGTCAGGGGCGGTTCCGTCGCGACCATTGGATGGGAAGATTTCGTCGATTCGGTGTCGTATGCACGAACCAGCACGGTGGGCTGAATCCCTCGACGTTGCGCAAGTCGCACGCTATGTCGTAAACGGACTGTTGGCGTCGGCAGTGCATTTTGCCGTACTAAGCTTTAACCTGATCGTACTGGGCATGAAATCGGCCGGTTTGGCCACCGTGTTCGCGGCAGCATTTGGACTTTCGGCATCGTTCCTCGGTAGCCGCTATTTCGTCTTCCGCAAACACGAAGAGCCGATACTTCACCAGGCCGCGAAGTTCGGATTGCTCTATTCGTTGATCGCGTGCCTGCACGGAGCCGTGTTGTACGGATGGAGCGATGTCGCTCATCTGGATTACCGCATCGGCTTTCTGATCGCAACCGGCATGCAGATGGTTCTTAGCTTCTTGGGCAATAAAACATTGGTCTTCAGAGCATGAAATACCTCAAATCCTCGGTCGCTTCGTTTGTCTTTCTTGCACTGATGCTAATTGTCTATTACGTGCATGTCGCGTTCTTCCAGGTGAACGTCGTCTTGTATAGCGCCGTGCTCGACGCCCTAATCGCGGCGGCGGTTGCGGCCGTTGCGCTATTCGCCTTGAGCTACTTTCGCGGTTTGAACACGTTCGAGAAAATCCAGCTGATGTTCATTTGGATCTTGACCGGATACATCTTCGCCATTTCCATTCCGACTGTGATAGATCGATCCCTGTCGCTTTACATTCTTGAAAAGATCCAGCAGCGAGGCGGCGGGATTCAGCTCGCTCGGTTCGAGGACGTCTTTACCAAGGAGTTTGCCAAGGAGCACCGGTTGGTGGACGTCCGGCTCACGGAACAGGAGGAGTCCGGGACCGTCACGATCAAAGACGGTTGCGTCTTGCTCACGGAGCGCGGTAAGCAGATTGCAAGCTTTAGCCGGTACTTTCGGCTGCATTTTCTGCCCAAGCGAAGGCTGCTAATGGGCGAATACTCCGATGCCCTAACTGACCCCTTTCGGCAAAGCCAACAGGCGGTCGACTATGGATGCAAATAGCCCAAACAAGTACGCCGGCTCCGAGCTGGAGCTGTTTAGTGCTGTGCGCAACTGGAAGGCATATTGGTGCGGTCAGATACAGCCACTTGTCGAGGGCGACGTGCTCGAGGTCGGTGCCGGCATAGGATCGAACACCTGCGTGCTCGATGACGGCAGCGCTAGACGATGGTTGTGCCTGGAACCGGACCCGGAACTCTGCATCGAATTGCGTGAAAACGTCCGCGCAACTGCGGCGCAGCGTTGCTACGATACCGTCTGCGGGACACTCGCGTCGCTGGATGGACAGTCATTCGACACCATCGTCTACATCGACGTCCTGGAGCACATCAAGGACGACCGCCAGGAACTGAAGCGCGCGGCCTCTTTGCTTCGTCCCGGCGGACATCTGATCGTTCTGTCGCCCGCGCACAACCGGCTTTTCTCGCCATTCGACGCCGCCATCGGACATTTCCGTCGCTACAACCGTTCCATGTTGCAGGCCATCTCGCCTGCGGGTCTGCGCCTGGAAAGAATGCGCTATCTGGATTGCGCCGGAATGCTCCTGTCCGCTGCCAACATGTTGTTGCTCCGACAATCGATGCCGTCCAAAGCGCAGCTCCAGGTCTGGGATCGCTGGATCATCCCGATTTCGCGCGTGCTTGACCCGGTATTCCTATATTCGGTCGGCAAGACGATCATTGCCGTTTGGTCAAAACCGGAAAGGTGAAAGGACCCTCCGTCAGAAGAAAGACTGATCCGAGTACGACGGTATTTATCGGTATCAACGTTCGCTCGATGTCCTAGAGCACATCAAAGACGACCGCCAGGAACTGGATCATGCGGCCGGACTCCTTCGTCCGGGCGGTCGTTTGATCGTCTTGTCGCCTGCGCGCAATCGCTCTTCTCGCCTTTTGACGCCGCCATCGGTCACTTTCGGCGCTACAACCGTTCCATGTTGCGGGACATTTCGCCCGCGACCCTGCACCTGGAAGCCATGCGCTACCTCGACTGCGCCGGGCTGCTCCTGACTGGTGCTAACAAGCTGCTGCTTCGCCAATCCATGCCGACGAAAGCGCAGCTTCAGTTCTGGGATGAATGGATCATCCCGATCTCGCGCGTTCTTGACCGGGTGCTGTTCTATTCGATCGCCAAAACGATATTTGCCGTTTGGCACAAAACGGATAGCTGACAAGCTAATGGGGGTTCGCTTGCATAGCTGCAACAGACGCACCAATGGCCTCTGGCAGGCTGGCTGACGATTCGGCGCCTCCCTGCGCAGAACCGAGAACGCGCGAGTAAATGCCAATTGATCCGGACGACCACAACTTAGCAAATGTGGCATTGCCGATCACGTCGGTATCAGCCGGCGTGGGGGCGATGCGAAAAACAGCGCAGGCATCAAAATGTCGACCCGGCCGGACATCTTGCAATTGAGCCGAAACGTTGTCTACGTTGACATGTTCTAGGCGAAATGGCTTGCGTTCCTGCTCTCGCAATAGGACCCAAAGCGGATACTCCCAGTCATCGCCACCTATGTCCAGTCCGATGTTCGGACAGTCCAGACCGGAAAGAATCCGCGCCGCTTCCTTGTAAGGCTCGGCCAGTGCTTTTTGATTTGCGAAGTACCGGTCAGTTCGGCTCGTAGAAAAAATGTTGTCGCGCTCGTTCGTCCGGTACGTAGCAAGGATACTGTCGCCCCTGACGAGAGGCCTGGTGCTGTTATAAAAAATCCATTGCAAGGACGCGACGATCACCAGCAGGATCGCCCAGCTTGCGAGCCTTCTTGGTTGAACAAGAGAAAACATCAGGCCAATGAAAGGCGCCCAAAGCACGAAGAGCGGAAGATGCAGACGACTCGACCAAGGCTGCCATTTCGGATAAAAGCAAAACAACAGGAACCCGAAGACAAGACAGCTGACGTAGGCAACGACATCCTTTTTTCCGGGCGGTCGGAGCGCCAAGAGCACCAGCGATAAAATGACCAGTATCAGATGGAGTGGGTTGCCGGTATTGTCCTCATGCAGAGTTATCGGCACGATATGGAACTCCGTGCCGCCCCAGGTTGTCCGTGGATCGCTCGCGGAGATTCCGATAAAGGCATGCGCCCGTTCGATTTCGGTTTGCACACGAGAATTGACTTTCTGCCAGGGGGTACCCAAGTGAAGGGTAAGATTACGAAGAACGTTGGATGAAAGGCTGGCAAGCGAATGGGTCTCATTGGCATAGATCAGCGCTGGCCCCTCTTTGCCTGGACCGAGGGGGTTGCCATACAGTTCGAAATTGCGAGCGTAGTGACCCAAATTCGTAACAAATGCGATTGCCAACGCCAAGGCAATGAACCGCGCTTTTCTCGCATCGCGCGCTCGAACGGCTGCAACGCCTATCCAAACCAGAAATGGCAGCGCGAAAATGTATGCAGTCGCCTTTGTCAGTATGGCAAGGCCCAGGGATGCTCCCGCTCCAAGGGCGCTGACCAGACCAGTCTCGCCTTTCAGAAGCATGCCGAAGTAGACGAAGCAAACCAACCAGAAGGACACGACGTAGTCGGTTTGCGTGCTGGTACTTTGCAAGATACCCATGGGGATTGCAGCGCAGATAACGGCAGCAAAGCATTGCCCGCGGACGCTCGCACCGAGTTCCTTCGCCACAAGCGATACCCCTACGAGCGAGCCCAGCATGCTCAGCCATTGAACCAAATTCGCAAATCGATCATCGCCACTTAGAATCTGAAACTGCAAGATGGCGAATTCCGCCCAAGGATTCTGGTGTAGTTGTCGAAGAATGTGCGTTGGATACATGGCTACAGATTTGTTCTGCATCCAATGCATGACGCGACTCAAGTGATAGGTCATCGAGTCCCAGTTGTTGGGCGCGGCGACCCACGCGATCACGCCGGTGGAAACCGCCACAAACAGCAAGTACGCCAACATCACATAATCAAAGGCGGACAGCCTGGCCAGCAGCGGGGCCGGGCGCAGAAAGTCGCGTCCCGCTTTGCCAACGACCAAAGTCGCCACGAGCAGCGCTAGCGCAATACCCCAGGCGCCGGCCACTGGCCAGAATTCCAGCCATCGCACGGCGCTCAGGAGTTCGGTTATGGCCGTCAGTAGCAGGCCCCACGCGAGCGCGGCTAGCAGGACCAACGCACGCCCGTCGGGAAGCCGAAATTTTCGAAAAACGAGGAAGAGCGCAATCAGGGCGCCAATGGGAAGGATTGCGGGCATTCTTATTTATTTGGGCGGCCGAAGTGAGTTACGTGCTTGTTGCACTAAGAATCAGCCGCTTTTTCGCAATGCTTCAGCACCGATTCAATATTGACTTTCCGCGAATACCAACCAGGTTGACAGTTGGCCGGGGATCAGTTTAGTGGAACCAAGTCGTTCACCGGTATGTGTTGCATATATGGATCACGAGTCTGGTTGATGCGTCGACCTTTTGAAGGCGGAGTCCCCGCGAAATCCAAAGCACATTCGCGCGAATGCTTTTGCGTTGATCATCGGAGCAAGTCCGGTTGAGCGCATGCCGTTCCGTTGGGCCTCGAAGCGGTCAAATTCGCACGCGAAGCGATTCGGCTCAATCCACCGATCGGGTCTGTCGCGCGTCTATGGAACGCGCCGAGAGGGGACCCCGAAAATGACGTGACACCGTGGGCAAGGGCCAGATCCCGCATTGCAATCACCTCTTGGGGCAGCGACTGTTCAAACCCGCGTCCCTGCCGAAAGCGTCCGCCAGGATTTCCCCGTCGAATGCGGGATCTGCTTTCAGGAATGCAATCAACAGTCCGATATACAGCACAACCGCAAGGTTCCGCGCGTACCTGAGAAATGGTTGCAGATTTGATTTTCATGGAATTTTTGCAAATGCCATTGACGCCCCTGGAAGTCCTTTAGATACTGGAAACTGCGACGCCCCGCCGATTTTCTCTAGCCGTTACTTGGGACGCGAGCGCGTGGGTCCGCGCCGCATACGGTCGGTCCCGCGCGCGCATGCCTGTCCGCGCTCCTGCCTGCGCATTTACAAGTTGCGGATGCGCGCCACCAGCGCCTTCGTGTATGCCTGGGTCGTGCTCGAGCCGCCCAGATCGCCAGTGCGCAGCTTGTCGATATTGAGCGTGGCGTCGATCGCCTTGCGCAGGCGCGCCGCCTTGTCACCCAGCTTGCACTGCTCGAGCATCAGGGCGGCGGCAAGCAGCAGCGCCGTGGGATTGGCAACGCCCTTGCCCGTAATGTCCGGGGCCGAGCCGTGCACCGCCTCGAAAATCGCAGCATCGGTACCGATGTTGGCGCCGGGTGCCAGGCCAAGGCCACCGACGAGTCCGGCCACCAAATCTGAAAGGATGTCGCCAAAAAGGTTCGTGGTGACGAGGACGTCGAACTGTCCCGGATCGAGTACAAGCTTCATCGCACAGGCATCGATGATCACCGTGTCCATGTCAATGCGGCCGTGGTACTTGCGTGCGTGCAGCTGCTGCGCGGTTTCCAGGAAGATCCCGGTCAAGGCCTTCATGATGTTGGCCTTGTGCACGATGGTGACCAGCCGGCGTCCGGTCACGATGGCATGCTCGAAGGCAAACTCGAGCAGCCGGGTGCTGCCGGCCCGCGTATTAACCCCGGTAGCGATCGCCACCGCGTGCGGATCCTCGCCGATCTTGATGAAGTGTTCGTAGCCCATGTACAAGCCCTCGACGTTCTCGCGCACCACGACCAGGTCGACACCGTCGTAGCGGCCGCCGGGAATGATGGTGCGTGCCGGACGCAGGTTGGCATACAGCTGGAATTCCTCGCGCAGGCGCACGTTCGAGGAACGGTAGCCGCCGCCCGAGGGCGTCTCCAGCGGCCCCTTGAGCGCCAGGCGGGTGCGATGGATGCTGGCAAGCGTGGCGGGTGGCAGGGGATCGCCCGCCACCCTTACACCCTCGAGGCCGGCTATCTGCCAGTCCCAGTCAAACGGCGCCTCGAGCGCGTCCAGGACCGCGAGCGTGGCATCAACAATCTCCGGGCCAATGCCATCGCCTGGGATCAGCGTGGCGGGTATTCGTGTCGTCACGGGATCATCCTTCGGTGACAGGATCGAGCAGTTTCAAGCCATCAAAGCGTCGGAAATCGCGATCCGACGTTGCCAGAGTGGCGCCAAATTCCATCGCAAGCGCGGCAAGTGCCGCGTCCGCGACGAGCGCGCCACTCACCTGGGAATTGACCAGCAGATGCGACAGTATCTCCCAATAGCGCTCGCCGGGTTCGATCACGCCGACAGCGGGCGCCGAGAACCACGATTGCACGATTGCGACAGCCTCGGGAACCGTGTACGGATTGGCAAATACCTTGATATGGGTGGCACTTCGCAGGAACGCTGCGATGCTCTGCCAAGGCAAGCGCACCGGCTCGGAACCCGAAAACACGGATTCGATCCATTGCCGCGCGCGCGCATGCTGTGGAACGCCAGCGTGGTAGGCGTAGAGCAGCACGTTAGCGTCCGGAATGATCAATGTGGGCCGGCCCCGTCGACTTCTTCGAGAACCTTGGCGATGCTATCAAGGCCAAGAGCAACCCGCACCGCCCCAAGGTCCCTGGCGTGGACCTCAAAGCGCGTAGTAGGCGGTTTCCGGCGCCTGACCTCCATTCCGGCACGCAAGGCGTCGTTGACCGTTTCCTTGAAGGACCGTCCGGAGCGCCGCGCTTCGGCGGTCAGCCGGGCGGCAACGTCCTCATCGAGCGTCAAAGTTGTTCGCACATCGTGATGCTATTGTAAAAGCATCTTGATGTCCAACAATCCGATTCGTCAATGCGTCTTTTTCACACGACCATGTCTTTCGTCGAGACGCACAATATCGTCCTCGCCAACGCACTGGCTGCGCGCTAGGGGGCCGACACGCCAATGCACCGAGCTTCCGGCGCCGCGCAAACAGCAAATTGGTGTTGCGCCCATGCAGTCGGGCAATCCACGGCACCGACGCCCTTGGCGCATGGGTCCGCGCAACTGCGCCGCGTAAAGCTCTCGGATTACCGCCGCCGCACTCGACGCCGACCGCCGGCCCGCGCGTTCATCACATCTCCGATCCTCGTATCCATCCGCCTCGATCTTGGATACCCACGATAGGAGTCCGCCAAGCGAGGGAACTGGCATTCGATGTCGCGTGGTGCAAGGCGCCCCGCAGCAGACGCTCACTTTTGCTCCGGTGAGCTCAGCTATTGAGTATTTCCTCGACAACCCTTGCGGATGCCGGGTGTCCGTAGTTTTCGTACAGGTGATATCTCGGGCCTACATAAATGTCACCAATGTCCGTCGGCACGTCCCGAAATAGATGCTGATGATCCGCGTGGATGAAAAAGGCGTTTGCTCCTGTGTGGGAATTGCAGCAAATTAATCGATAGCCATGCTCCGTGAACAAGTCGGTAAAGCTGCACAGGGACGCGCCAAAGTAGTCGTCACCGCTCCATCGGTGATCGGGGTTGTATTGGATCTGAAATCGGACCGGGGGCGGAAACTTGGCGTTGTACTCGACGATGAATAACTTCGGAGCGACATTGTTCTCCAACAGGGTTCTCACGAAGTAAATGTCGTTGCCGTCCAGATCCAGCGAGACCACGTCGATTTGCCCTGCCTGAAGAAAACCCATGCCCTTCCTGGCGAGTCCGGCAATATTGTCGGCTGTGATCCAACCCTCGATATAGGTGAATTTATTGCTCGGCACGAGATGAAATGCGAGCTTTTCTCCACCGACCCAAAAACCCCGCCAACCCAGGCAGGCCAGGATCAGGGTGTTATTTTCCAAGCCATTGCCGACGCCAAACTCAGCAAATACTCCATTGCAGGTGATATCGAGACGCCGGACGATTTCCAAGGTAATACCATCCTCGTCCGTCTGAGAAAAGCACTTCTTTCCAAATCGGTTCAGAGGGTTCGGATGGGATTTCTGGAGATTCAGGGTTTGCTGATATAGCAGCAAATCCGATAGCTTGGTACACCGTTCAACACACAATGCAAGCTGGTCATGACTTGCGCGCAAGACCTCGCCGAGCTGGTCCAGCTTGCCATTGATGGACGCAAGTTGCGATTTCTTTTCCACTTCATCCGACTTGCCCATCGTCAGCCATCTCATGCAATGCTGGCCTACTTCGCCTGGGCAACACGCCCGTACTTGTCGTCGAAGCGCACGATGTCGTCCTCGCCCACGTACTCGCCGCTTTGCACCTCGATCAGCACCAGCGGAAGCATGCCCGGGTTTTCCAGGCGGTGCCGGGTGCCGGCCTTGATATAGGTGGATTCGTTGGTCGCGACCAGGAAGACCCGTTCGTCGCTGGTCACGCGCGCGGTGCCGCTCACCACGACCCAGTGCTCG
>OMSW01000055.1:15231-20203 GCA_900290295.1 Burkholderiales bacterium | reverse complement strand
AGTCTGGGAGAACGGTTCAGTGGCGCTCGATGTATCTAGGCAGCGTCGTGGGATCACCAAGGCTCGGCCGAAGAGAGGCTCTTGCCACGGCGGCACGAAGCAACGCTGGGCGCTCTGCGGGCGCAGCGTCGATCAGTCTCGTTACCCAGCTGGCCGGCACCTCGCGGTAATTGCGCCGTTCAGGACGGTAGGTAAGCTCGCGCCAGCCCTGCTCCATGAGCCATTCCCACAAATCGTCCGTGAAACCCGCTTGCAACGTGATGCGAAGATCCCCACAGACGACATAATCGCCAATCGCAGGCTTGCGGCCGCGCCGAGGAAGTCTGCGTTCCTTTTGCAAATGCAACAGGCCACGCACACGGCCACGCAGAGACAGTGCCACGACGAAATCCTTTCACGGAGGCGGTCGACCCGAAGCCCAGACGCAGAACAGAACGGGTCAACACTTGTTGTGAGTAGTACGGGTTGTTGGGGTAATGGTATCCCCCCTAAAAACAATAGGAATCGCTACGCATTCCTAAATGCGGTAGGGGCGAGCACCTATTTATTCGAGGGGCGCGCGAGGCACGTCGAAGCCAGCCCCACTGGCTTGGCGTACGCACGCGAATGCACCCCCGTCGACGGCACCCATCGGGACGGTGGAATGGACGCGCTCGTCGGAGCTTCGACGGGAGCGCGGTCCGTTCCATGCCGAGGTCCCTAGCGCTGGCAGGACGCCTGGCACTCGTCATCTGCCCCCGGCTGGTGGCACTCGCGTCTACGGCGATCCCTAGATTGGAGACAATGCGCAGGGGGCGACAATCGAGACTATCCCAGAACGTCGCAGGGCGATCATCAACAATAGACTCAGATGGTATCCGTAGTCGGATCGGGAATTCTTTTGCGCTCGATACCCGATGGGCAACATCGTGCGGGTGGGGAAAACCTCACCGCCTGGTCGTTATAGCAATCATCGCGGATCCCGATTCCGGGCCGGGGTTGGAGCCGAAGGGGCAAAAAGGAAGGGGCCCCGAAGGGCCCCAGGTTAGCCGCACCGCATCAGATCATTCGCCGAGCAGCTCTCCCGGTGGGGCGATTTTCGCGCAAACCGCTCGTTCGCGGTCGCTCAGATTGTGGTCCCCGGCAAAGGCGCCGAAAGCTCGCCCGTCACTTCCGCGTCGGAGGGCCATCGGTAGACGATCGTCGGCACCGCGTCCGGAAATTTCTCAAGAAATCGCGCCAGTGCGCCGTCGGCCGTTTGCGCGCAGAAATCCAGGACGCGGGCCTTGTCCTGGTCGCGCCGGTCCAAAAACACGATGCGCCATTGCGGCAAACCTTTCCGGTGGCGGTAGACGTTAATGCAGAGGTGCACACAGATACGGCCCGCCAGGAACAGGATCACGCCGAGTGCAAACGCGTAGACGGGAATCATATCTGGACTCCTCTCCAACCATCAGAAACGGCAGGCATCCGTGTCGTAATCGGCACGGACCGGCGATTCTGTAGGGTGTCCTGCAAAAAAGTTACCGAACGGCCGTTTCTGGCAATGCAACGGCACCCCGGCGACGCTAACTTCACCCACGCGCTAAATTCCCCGTCTCGCCAGCAGTTTGCGGGGCGTACGCTTTATCGACTGCGCCCTCGCCTAAGGAAATGACCTCGCGGGGCAAACGATCCAAAAGCACCCCTCGTTGCCACGAGCCAAACTGTATATGAAACATCCGTGACACAAGCAGCCTAGAAGCCCGCATTTACGCTAGATCATCGCGCCAGTCGAGCAAGGGCCCATCTGCAGTGTCAATCTGCCTTACCACGGGCCATGACGTGGCCGGCGTGCGTCGCTTTCGGGCACTGGCGCGGGCGCAGCTCGCCGCATGTGCTCAATATGGGGGCCATTTTGCGGGCAACCGACCGCGGCCAAACCTCTGAAAATGGCCCTCTAGGGCACCCTCTACCGCTGGAACGCGGTCCCTGATCCCCGCACTTATGAATGTCCCCAAAAGCCCTGCGGGTACGCCGGCAGCTTGGAATGACGGACTGGTTATACCGACGAATCAGCGCGATCGAACCCTTACCCCGGCGATGTTGGAGCCAATATCGCGGCATCCGGTGCATTCACCTTAGCTTGGTGACCGCTGGCATGATCGAACGGTTCCCGACCAGCCGCGGCCAACAGGGTCGGCAAGATCGTGGGCCGGTCCCAGGCGCGGACTGCGCGGTGTCGGGGACGGCGCGTTGCCTGCGGCAGCAGGCGCGGCGATTGGGCGCGGATCCGGCGCAGATCCGTATCGCCTCCACCTGCCTATGTGGCAGCCATTCGATGGCAACTCTTTGGCAGCCTCCCGTACGCTAAGACGGACAGGGCCCGCGCGTTTTCTGGCGAAAAATGCGGACCGCCAGCGCGCCGTGGCCGGCGCGACCTGCGGGGCTACGCCGCCGCGACGGCAAAACCGTGACATCGTTAGAATTGGGCTTTTTCGCCCCCGGATAAACACCGTGCCCGCGAACAAGGTCTACGTGCGCACCTTCGGGTGCCAGATGAACGAGTACGACTCGGAAAAGATCACCGATGTGCTGCGTGACGAACAGGGCTGGCAGATCACGCGCCAGCCCGAAGATGCCGATCTGATCGTTTTCAACACCTGCTCCATCCGCGACAAGGCACAGCAAAAGATGCGCTCGGACCTGGGGCGGCTGCGCGCGCTCAAGGATGCAAATCCGCAACTTCTGATCGGCGTGGGCGGCTGCGTTGCCAGCCAGGAAGGCGCGGCGCTGCTCGATTCAGCGCCGTTCGTGGACCTGGTATTCGGACCACAGACCCTGCATCGCCTGCCGGGGATGATCGCGGCGCGGCGCGCCAGCGGCCGCGCGCAGGTCGACGTCTCCTTTCCCGAAATGGAAAAATTCGACCACCTACCACCGCCGAGCAAGAGTGGGCCTTGCGCGTACGTCTCGATCATCGAGGGCTGCAGCAAGTACTGCAGTTTTTGCGTTGTCCCCTATACCCGCGGGGAAGAGGCCTCGCGCCGCCTCGATGATGTGCTCACGGAGATCGCGGATCTAGCGGATCAAGGCGTGCGCGAGGTCACGCTGCTGGGGCAAAACGTCAACGCCTATCGGGGAGCAATGGGCACGACGCTCGGACCGGCCGGCGGGGCGAGCGAGTCCGGCGAATGTGCCGATTTTGCGCTGCTGCTCGAACTGGTGTCGGAAATCCCGGGCATCGAGCGTATCCGGTACACGACCTCGCATCCCCGGGAGTTCACTGCCCGCCTGATTGAGGCCCACGCGCGTCTTCCCAAGCTGGCGCTGCATGTACACCTTCCCGTGCAATCGGGATCGGACCGCGTGCTGGCCGCCATGAAGCGCGGCTACACCGCACTCGAATACAAGGCGATCGCGCGCCGCCTGCGGGCGGTGCAGCCTGCCATTTCGCTGGCGTCGGATTTCATCGTCGGCTTCCCCGGCGAGACGGAGGACGATTTCCAGCAGACCCTACAACTGGTTGAAGAGCTCCAGTTCGACGCGAGTTTCTCCTTTGTCTACAGCCGCCGCCCCGGGACACCGGCAGCCGATCTGGCCGACACCACTGCCCCTGCGGTCAAGCTTGCGCGCCTGCAGCGCCTGCAAAGCAGCCTCGATGCAATCGAGGCGCGCATCAGCCGCGAAATGATCGGACAGGTGCATCCGGTACTAGTGGAGGGATTCTCACAGCGCAATCCGGGCGAGTTGACGGGACGCTGCTCCAATCGCCGCACGGTCAATTTCGTGGCCGACCCAGCTCTTGTGGGCACGTTCGTCGACGTCCGAATCACGCAGGCACTCAAGCATACTTTGCGTGGCGAGCCCGTGGTTGACACCTTGGGGCGCTTGGCAGCGTGACCGACAAGACGCGCAGCAGCCGTCCGCGGGGGGCCCGGACTCCTGCTTCGGCGGGGGCCGCCACGGTGCTGCAGTTTTCAGCAGACGCGGACAATCTGCGTCTAGCGCATCTGACCGGAGCGCTGGACGTCAATCTGCGGCAAATTGAAAACGAGTATTGCGTGCGCATCCGCCGGCGCGGCAACGTGTTTCGCATCGAGGGTGCGCCCGAGGCCGCGCGCAACGCGCAATCGCTGCTCGAGCGCCTGCATGCGCAAGCGCAGCACCCGGTATCTTTGGAAGATGTGCAACTGCAGGTGTTCGAACAACAACACTCGGCGACCCGGCGCCGCTCGCCATCGAAGCTGGCGGCGGTCAGCGCGGGTGAGCCCGGGACGACCGATCGCTCGGAGCCCGCCGCCGCCATGTCCGGGCACATGGTATTGCTCACGCGGCGACCGGAACTGCATGCCCGAACGCCGGGCCAACGCGACTACCTGCAATCGATCCTGGCGCACGACATCAGCTTTGGTATCGGACCGGCCGGCACGGGCAAGACCTACCTGGCGGTAGCGTGTGCCGTCGACGCGCTCGAGCGCGATTCCGTGGAACGCATCGTGCTCACGCGGCCGGCGGTGGAAGCGGGCGAGCGCTTGGGATTTCTTCCCGGGGATCTGGCGCAAAAGGTCGATCCGTACCTGCGGCCACTGTACGACGCGCTGTTCGACCTCCTGGGATTTGACAAGACCCAAAAGCTGCTCGAGCGCCAGACCATCGAGATCGCGCCCTTGGCATACATGCGCGGGCGCACGCTCAATCATTCCTTTGTCATTCTCGACGAAGCCCAGAACACCACCCCCGAGCAGATGAAGATGTTCCTGACCCGGATCGGGTTCGGCTCCAAAGCCGTGATCACCGGGGACGTCACGCAAACCGACCTGCCGCGGGGAAGCGCAAGCGGCCTGATCGAGGCCCAGCATGTCCTGCATGAGGTGCGCGGCATCGGTTTTACCTACTTCACGGCCGCCGACGTCGTTCGGCACCCGCTGGTCGCGCGCATCGTCGAGGCCTACGAGCGCGCCGCTAGCGCCACCGTATCGGCGCCCAGTTCGCCGTCGGCGCGCCCGCCGCG
>OMSW01000055.1:1964-15221 GCA_900290295.1 Burkholderiales bacterium | reverse complement strand
GTTTTTGTCGATGCGCGCGCTGGGCGGCGCCTGAACCGCGATTTTCGCGCACGCGATTACGCCACCAACGTGCTCACCTTCGCATACGAGGCTCGGCCGCGTATCGTCGCCGATCTTGTCCTGTGCTTGCCGGTGCTTCGACGCGAGGCGCGCCAGCAGGACAAGACCCTGCGCCAACATCTAGCACACCTGGTGCTGCATGGAGTGCTCCACGCCCAGGGCTACGAGCACGAGCGGGGACGCGATGCCCGAGAGATGCGAAAGATCGAACGCCGATTATTGGCCCGCTTGCGGATTCCTGACCCATATCGATGAAGCAAAGCCTTGAACCATGGCACACAAGCCTAGGGACATAAGTTTGTGCTCGCTGACTTGGGGCGGATTAACGGGATCCGGTATTTTGCACGCTTGTCCGATGACGCGCCGGTAGGGCTCCGGTATTCTGAGCGGATCTATCACTGCCGGGCGCTGCAGCGCGCCCGACTGCAATGCCTGACCCCACCGCCGGCCGTGCCGCAATCGCCCATCCCCACCGCAGCTTGCTCGAGCGGCTGACCGCGTTCATTTTCCGCGAACCGGAAAACCGCGAACAACTGCTCGAACTGCTCTCCGACGCGCACGCACGCAATCTGCTCGACGCCGATGCGCTGTCGATGATCGAGGGCGTGCTCCAAAACCGGGCATTCGCGTTTTCCCGTAATCGAGGGCAGTCGCGACCATGTCATCGGGATCCTGCTGGCGAAGGATCTGCTGCGTTACTACACGGAGCATGAACTGGACGCGCGCGCGATGCTGCGCCCGGCAGTGTTTATCCCCGAATCCAAGCCACTCAACGTGCTGCTGCGCGATTTTCGCTCCAAGCGCAATCACATCGCGATCGTAGTCGACGAGTACGGCGGCGTCGCCGGGATGATCACGATCGAAGATGTCCTCGAACAGATTGTCGGCGACATCGACGATGAATACGATTTCGACGAGCAGGACGAGAACATCATCTCCGAAGCGGACGGGAGTTTCCGCGTCAAGGCGCTTACCGAGATCGAACAGTTCAACGCCAGTTTCGGCACCAGCTATTCGGAAGCCGACTTTAATACGATCGGTGGCCTCGTGACCGACGCCTTTGGCCGGGTGCCGCGCCGCGGCGACGCCATCGACATCGACGGGATTCGCTTCGAGGTACTGCGCGCCGACGCCCGCCAGGCCCAGCTCTTCCATATCATGCGTGTGCCGCGCACGGTGGCGCGCGAATTTGCCGACGGGGAAGCCGGCCAGCATGCTTGAGGCCGCCGGCCCTGCAAGCGCTGCTTCTGCCGAAGACCGTAGCTGCACCCCGGAACCCCGTGGCGACCCGCTCGAAGCGGAACGCCTTGCCTTTGCCTCGCCGCAGAATCGGCCCTCGCGTCCCGTGTCGAGTTCGCGCGGTGGCAGGCGCGGCCTCGCAGTGGCCACCGCCGTGGCTGCTATTGCCGGCGCGGCGCACGCGCTGTCGTTTGCCCCGGCGGATCTTCCCTGGCTGGAGCTGGCAGCGCTGGGCGTGGTTTTCTGGCTCGCGTTGCATGCAAACGGTCCGCGTGCTGCGCTGGCCATCGGCCTGGCCTTCGGTATCGGCTGGTTCGGTGTCGGACTGTCCTGGATCTACATCAGTCTGCACCACTACGGCGGGCTCTGGGCCGGGCTCGCTGTCATGGCGACAGCCGTCCTGGCCGCCGGCTTGGCAATGTATCCGGCGCTGGCCCTCGCCGCCGCGGCCGCCTGCGGCGGACAAAGGAGCGCCCGCCGCGCGCTGGCGATGGTCGCGGCGTGGACGCTGGCCGAATGGCTGCGCGGCATCGTACTCGGGGGCTTGCCTTGGCTGTCGACGGGATATGCCCACACCGACGGACCGCTCGCCGGTTACGCGCCGATCGTCGGCGTCTACGGCGTGGGCGCAGCGGCGGCGTTGGCAGTCGCAATTCCCGTCTGGGCATCGGCACGCGCGCGATCCGGTCCCTGGATACTGCTCGCGGCAGGCATCGCGGCCGCGGCACTACTGGGCCTGGGCGCGGCGTTGCGCGATCAGACCTGGGTCCAGACCCATGGTGCGCCGATCCGCGTGCGCCTTGTGCAAGGCAATATTGCCCAGGAGGTCAAGTTCGCCGAAGGCGGCCTGGACCAGGCCGTTGCCCGGTATCTTCCAAGCCTAACGACAGATGCAGCGCGCGATGCGAACGGGGGCAACAGCAATGCGGCCAGTTCCCTCCTCGACTTGATCGTGCTGCCGGAGTCGGCCTTTCCGGTTCCGGCCAACGAGCTGCCCGATGAGGTCCTGGATGCGCTGACCGATGTGCGCCGGCGCGACGGCGCGGCACTGATCTTTGGCGCCTTCATTGTCGAGCCGGGCATGCGCTACTACAACAGTGCCATAGGCCTTGGCGCCGACCGCAGCAAACCGCAGCGCTACAGCAAGCGCCACCTGGTGCCTTTCGGCGAGTTCATTCCGTTCGGTTTCCGCTGGTTCGTCGACTTGATGCGCATACCAATTGGCGATCAGGAGCGCGGTGAACAGTATCAGCCGCCGATGACGCTCGCCGGCCAGCAGATCGCCGTCAACATCTGCTATGAGGATCTCTTCGGCGCGCAGATTCTCGACGCCTGGCACGATCCGCAGCGCGAACCGACCATGCTCTTGAACCTGTCCAACTTGGCGTGGTTCGACGATTCCATCGCCCTGCCCCAACACCTGCAGATTTCCCGCATGCGGGCGCTGGAGACCGAGCGGCCGCTGCTGCGCGCGACCAATACCGGGATCACGGCAATCATCGACGCCGGCGGCCGGGTCGCGGCGCAACTGCCGGTGCAGACGCAGGGCATGCTGGAAGGCCTGGTGCAGGGAACGAGCGGCACCACACCCTTTATTCGCAGCGGCAATCGGCCGATAGTGATCCTCGCGACCCTCGCACTGCTGGCATGCGTTTTCGTGCGCAAACGGGGCCACGCCGACTCGGACGCGCGTGCCTCCTAGGCCCCACGCGCGCGGCCATGAGATTACCGGCCGCGCCATGTTGAGCATTGCGTACGCTGCCGATGTCACAGGGCAAAACTTGAGCGAGAGAAGCACGGGCTTTGCGCCCGCAAATCGGCGCATAACGCAATGGTGCAGTCGCTACTCTTGCTTGGGCACGCCGATCCGGCATCGGCCGAGGCAGGAGACATGGGCAAAATGGGCGCCACCGAGCAGTTTTTCCTCACCGGCAAAACGTTGCCCGCAATGCCGGAAGTGGCACGCCAGCTCATCGCCAGCTTCGACGACGAAAATGTCGACCTGCGCACAATTGTCGATCTCACCGCGCAGGAGCAATCGCTCCCGCACAAGGTGTTGCGGCTTGCCAATTCGGCCCGCTACGCGGGGGCACGCAGCGTCACAACCCTGGACGACGCCGCCGGCCTGCTGGGAATGGAGGGGCTGCGCAACCTGGTGCTGTCCGCGTCCATTGCCGGTGCCTTTCCGCGCATCGAGGGCTTCGATCGCACCGGCTTCTGGAAGCACGCGGTCGCCACCGGAGGTTACGCCCGCTGGCTCGGCAGCATCCTGGGCGTTGATGTCGACAGCGGCTATCTGGCCGGATTCATGTTGCGTAGCGGCCAATTGCTCATGGCGCGCGTGCTTCCCGATGCCATCGCCGCCGTCGAGGCTGGCTGTACCGTGCCCGGAGTTCGACTGGCGCTCGAGCAACGCATGATCGGCTGCACCCACGCTCAGGTCACGGCCGAGGTGGCACGGCGCTGGAAGCTGCCCCAACGGCTCATTGACGGGTTCGCCAATGCGCCTGAACCCCTCGATGCCCGGCCGTTTTCCCTGCTCGCTGCGGTCCTGAACATGGCGGCGGTAATGTCCGATTCGGGCGCGATGGCTGTTGCCCTGGGCGAAGCGCTTGCGCAGGCCAACACACCGCTGTTGCAACACCTGCGTCTGGACGTCCCCTGGCTGCAGTCCAGGGCACCCAATTTCGAGGAATTGACCGCTTCCGTGGACGAGCTGCTGGCTTGATCCAGCTGCGCGGCTTCCTTCGTTTCGTTCCTGCCCTTGCCTGCCGGACGAGCGTCGCGGCCGGCCTCGCCGGCGTGATCGGACCCTCCAAGTAGAATCCGCACCGGGCCGCTCTTCTGCCGCGGCGGCATCGGTCAATGATCACCTTCCAAGAAGCCATCCTGCGCCTGCAGGCGTACTGGAGCGAACAGGGCTGCGCACTGCTGCAGCCGATTGACGTCGAAGTCGGTGCCGGCACCTCGCACACGGCGACATTTTTGCGCGCCATCGGTCCCGAACCCTGGCGGGCCGCGTACGTGCAACCCTCGCGTCGCCCCAAGGACGCGCGCTACGGGGAGAACCCCAACCGCCTGCACCAGCACCATCAATTCCAGGTGGTGCTCAAGCCATCGCCCACCGACATCCTCGATCTGTATCTGGGATCGCTCGCCGCGCTGGGTATCGACACCCTGCAGAACGATATCCGCTTCGTCGAAGACAACTGGGAGAACCCGACACTCGGTGCTTGGGGTCTGGGATGGGAAGTCTGGATGAACGGGATGGAGATCACCCAGTTCACCTATTTCCAACAGGTGGGGGGTCTGGAGTGCAAGCCCATCACCGGCGAGATCACCTATGGTCTCGAGCGCCTGACGATGTACCTGCAGGATGTCGACAACGTCTTTGACGTGGTCTACACGCGCTGGCGCGACCGCGGTCGGGAGCGCATCCTGCGGTACGGCGATGTATTTCACCAGAACGAGGTCGAGCAGTCGAAATTCAATTTCGAGTTCTCCGACCCGAAGGTCCTGCTCGACCAGTTCGGTTTGTTCGAAGACGAATCCGCCCGTCTCATGGCCGCCGACCTGGCGCTGCCGGCCTATGAGGCGCTGCTCAAGGCAGCGCACACCTTCAACCTGCTCGAGGCGCGCGGCGCCATCAGCGTTACCGAACGCGCGACGTACATCGCCCGCATCCGCAAGCTCGCGCGCGCCGTGGCGCAGAGTTACTATGCGGCCCGCGAACGCCTGGGCTTTCCCATGCTGATGCCGGCCGGAGACCAACAATGAGCCCGACGAGCGCATCGAGCGCTGCGCTGCTGGTCGAGTTGCTCACCGAGGAGCTACCGCCCAAGTCCCTGCCACTGCTCGGCGGCGCCTTTGCCGAGGGCATTCGCCAGGGACTCGTGGCTCGTCAGCTGACCGATTGCCATCCGCAGGCGCTGCAGACCTTCGCCTCACCGCGACGTCTGGGCGTGCTCGTGCCACAGGTCGAATCGATCTCGCCCGAGCGGAGCTTTGCGCAAAAGCTGGTGCCTTCCAGCGTAGGCCTGGATGCCCAGGGACAGCCGACCGCGGCGCTGCGCAAAAAGCTCGATGCGCTCGAGCTCACGTACGACCCGGAACGCATAGTCCGCGAGCACGATGGCCGCCAGGACATCCTGGTGTACCGCGGCGTACGGCCGGGGATCGCGCTGGCCGAAGGCCTGCAGGCCGCTTTGCAGGAGGCGATCGAGCGCCTGCCGATCCCGAAGGTGATGAGCTACCAGCTTGCCGACGGACGCACCACGATGCAGTTCGTGCGCCCGGTGCACCGGCTGCTCGCGCTGCATGGTCCCCGGATTGTCGCCGTGCACGCCCTCGGGCTGCAAGCCGGGCGCGAAACCGCCGGTCATCGCTTCCACGCCCCCGGGCCCTTGCTGATCGAACAGGCACTCAGCTACGAGCAGCAACTGCGCGAGCAGGGCAAGGTGATCGCATCCTTCCCGGCGCGCCGCGCGCGCATCGTCGAGCAATTGCATACGGCCGCGGCCCGGCTCGGCGCGCGCGCCGTGATGCCCGATGCACTCCTCGACGAGGTCGCTGCCCTGGTCGAGTGGCCGGTGGTTTACGAATCGGGTTTTGATGCGGCATTTCTCGAGCTGCCGCAGAGTTGCCTGATCCTGACGATGCAGCAAAACCAGAAATACTTCGCGCTGCAGGATGAACTGGGAACGCTGCAAAACCGCTTCCTGTTGGTGAGCAACACCGAGACGGCGACCCCGTCGGCCATCATCGCCGGCAATGCCCGCGTGGTGCGCGCACGGTTGGCCGATGCCAAGTTCTTCTTCGACCAGGACCGTCAGCACCGGCTCGAAACGCGGCTGGGCGCGGCGGCCAACGTCGTATATCACCATGCGCTCGGTTCGCAGCTGCAGCGCATCGAACGACTGGTCGCCATTGCCAGAAGCATCAGCGCGGAGCTGCCGGCGCCGAACCGGGCCGACCAGAACGCGGTCGCGCGCGCCGCCTTGCTCGCCAAGGCCGACCTGGGCACGCTGATGGTAGGAGAGTTTCCGGAATTGCAAGGGGAGATGGGCGCGATCTATGCGCGCGCAGAGGGCGAGGACGATGCCGTCGCCGCGGCGATCGAGGAACACTACCGCCCGCGTTTTGCCGGCGACGTCGTGCCGCAATCGCTCATCGGCGCCTGCGTGGCAATGGCCGACAAGATGGAGACGCTGGCCGGCCTGTTCGGTGCCGGCGAGCGTCCCAGCGGTGATCGCGATCCCTACGCCCTGCGGCGCAACGCACTGGGCGTACTGCGAATCCTGGAGGAAAGGGCGCTGCCCATCACGCTGCGGCGACTCATCGAACTGGCTTTCGACGCCTTCACACCGACGGACCTCCCGCGTGGTTTTCAACGCTGCGAGAACGAGCTCGAAGCGTTCCTGTATGAGCGGCTGCGCGGGGTGCTGCAGGATCAGGGTTACGGCGCGCGCGAAGTGGACGCGGTGCTGTCGCTGCGGCCCGGGCGGATCGACCGCATCAGCGCGCGCATGGCAGCGGTGCGCGCTTTCATGCAATTGCCGCAGGCCGAGAACCTGGCCATGTGCTCGATCCGAAGCTGCTGATCGAGCCGGCGGAGCAGGAACTGGCGGCGGCGTTCCATGCCGTCGCTCCTAGGGTCGACGCGGCGCTCGCGGCCGGCGACGATACGGGCCTGCTGCGCGCGCTAACACCGTTGCGGCAGCCGGTCGACCGATTCTTCGACGAGGTCATGGTGATGGTCGATGAACCGGATCTGTGCGCCAACCGGCTGGCGCTGCTGGGCCAGTTGCGCGCGCTCATGAACCGCATCGCGGACATCTCCTTGCTGGCGGCCGGATGAAGCGAGCGGCCGTGACCCTCGGTATTGCGCTGCGTTCCGCGCTGTACCTGGTACTGATGGTCGTGTCGGTGGCGCCGTATTCGATCGCCACGCTGGTATGGGCCTGGGTACCGCAGCCGCGGCGCTACTGGTTGGTTACCGGCTGGACCCGCTTCGTGGTCTTCTGCGCAAGGATCGTGTGCGGCATCCGCTATCGGGTATTGGGCGGCGAGAATCTGCCCGACGGACCGGCCATTGTTTTGTGCAAGCATCAGTCCGCGTGGGAGACGCTCTGGCTGACGACAGCAATGCCGCGGCCCCTGACCTTCGTGTACAAGCGCGAACTCAATTTCCTGCCGTTTTTTGGTTGGGCCATCGCCACGCTCGGAATGATCAACATCGATCGCTCACGCGGCATGAGCGCCTTCGAGCAGGTCGTCGAACAGGGCACCGAACGCCTCGCGCGCGGCTGGTGGATCGTGATCTTTCCGGAGGGTACGCGCACTGCCCCCGGCGCCGCGCCGCGTTACAAGTCCGGCGGGGCCAGGCTCGCGGTGCGAACCGGCACGTGCGTGATCCCGATCGCACTCAACTCCGGCGAACTGTGGCCGCGCAGGGCGTTTCTCAAGACTCCAGGTACGATAACGGTCTCGATCGGACCGCCGATCGATCCGGCCGGACATACCGCCGAAGAGGTCGCAACGATGGTGCAAAACTGGATCGAGAACGAGATGCGCCGACTCGCACCCCATCGCTACGCCGACCGTGCGGACGCGGACCACGCGGGCCCGGTCCATGCGTGAACGCATGCGTAGATCCGCCGCGTCGGGCCGCGAAGCCGGTCTCGCGGCCGACCCCAAGCGGGCGCCGAAATCAGCAGGGGCCATGCAACTGAGTCTGGGTTTCGACGTACCCCCCACGCCGATGACAGGACCAGCATCGACCGCGCGTACCGGGCCGGACCGGCGCATCGTGCTCTCGGGGGATCCCTGCGAATACCATCTGCGGCGTGCACGCCGGCGCACGATCGGCTTTCAGATTGACGATCGCGGCTTGACCGTCAGCGCGCCACGGTGGGTCTCCCTGCGGGACATTGAAACGGCCATCATCGAGAAGGAACGCTGGATCCGGTCGCGCCTGGAACAATGGCGCCAATGGCGCGCCAAGCGACGCCTGCCGCAGGTGCGTTTTGCTGACGGCGGCAAGCTGCCTTTCCTCGGCGCCGAGATCACCTTGCGGCTGCGCGCCGACCTGCGCGCGTCCGAATTGGCTGCGGGCACCTGCGGCGACGAGCTGCGCCTGGCCCTGCCGCCGGAGGCGGACGAGGCGCAGGTGCGCGATGCCGTGCAAAGCTGGCTCAAGGAGCAGGCGCGGCGCGTGCTCGAGGATCGCCTGATCGATTTGAGCACGCGCAACGCGGTTTCGTTTTCGGCCTGGGCGCTTTCCTCGGCGCGCTCGCAATGGGGATCGTGCGCCGCTGACGGGCGCATCCGCCTGAACTGGCGCCTGATCCATTTTGCGCTGCCGGTGATCGACTATGTCGTGGCGCACGAGCTGGCGCATCTGAAGGAACTCAATCACGGACCGGAATTCTGGCGCCAGGTCGCACGCCTGCTGCCGGGCTTCGAGGCGGCGCGCGACCACATCCGCAACGAAGATCTTTCGACCTTGCCCTTGTAGTTGACGTTCGCGCCGCTCGCAGGTACGGCAGAGCCGATTGCGCTACTTTGCGCGATCGTCGCCATTGCGAGAGCGCATCGGCGCAGGAGTCGGATATCCGACCAGCGAGCCGTGGGTACGCGGGTTTTGCGGCACGCGAGATTCGAATACGCCTAGGAACCGCCGTCTTGCAATTGGCAATAAACGCCTTCGCGCGCTCGCCTAGCCGCGGATGGTTTGCCGCAAAAAAACTGCGCCTTCGATCTGGCGCGAGCGTGCAAGCACGCCGGGACGGCATTCGGCCGTTACCACGCGCCAACGCATCCTCGGCGCTTGCGGGTCCCTAGTGCGCGCTGCCGTTGGCTCCCGCCTCCGCGGCCCGCTGCGCCAGTCGTACAAAGGCGGCAACATCCAGCGTCTCGGCACGAGTTCCGGGATCGACCTGCGCGGCCTCGATTTGCGCCCCGGAAAGCAGCTGCGCAAGGGCATTGCGCAGCGTCTTGCGGCGCTGGGAAAACGCGCTGGTCACGACTTCGGCAAAAACGGCAAGATCGACTGGGGGCACTGCTTCGGGGGAAAGCGGCGTCATGCGCACGATGCTCGACTGGACTTTTGGCGCCGGCGCAAACGAACCAGCGGCGACGTTGAAAAGGCGTTCGATCCGGTAGCGAAACTGCAGCATCACCGATAATCGGCCATAGACCTTGCCGCCCGGGGCCGCGGCCATGCGCTCGACGACTTCCCGCTGCAGCATGAAATGCTGATCCTGGACCTGGTCGGCAATGGGCAACAGGCAAAACAGCAGCGGGGTAGAAACATGGTAGGGCAGGTTACCGACGATGCGCAATGCGCCGCCCAGCGATCGCGCCAGATGCGGCCAATCGAGCTGCAGGGCATCGGCAACGACAAGATCTAGCCCACCGGCCGCAAAGCGCCCGCGCAGGCGCTCGGCCAGATCGCGGTCGATCTCAACGGCAGTGATCCGGCCGGCGCGCTCGATTAGGAGCGCGGTCAACGAGCCCAGGCCGGGGCCGATTTCCACTAGGTGTTGCCCGGGGCGCGGATCAATCGCGGCGACGATGCGTGCAATCACGCCCACATCATGAAGAAAGTTCTGACTGAAGCGGCGCCTCGCCCTATGACCCTCCATGGCGTTCCCGTCGCGCCGCCTCGGCCGGGGCGGACCGCTGCGCCAAATCCGCAGCCAGCGCGAGCGCTTCCTTCATGCTGCCGGCATCGGCCTGCGCCTTGCCCGCGAGATCCAGCGCGGTGCCGTGGTCGGCGGAGGTGCGCACCAGGGGCATGCCGAGGGTAACGTTTACGCCCTTGCCGAAGCTGGCAAATTTCAAGGTGGCAAGCCCCTGGTCGTGGTACATCGCCAAAATGACGTCGGCGCGCATCGCATTGCGCGCCACAAAAATCGTATCGGCCGGCCAGGGCCCCGAGGCCTCGATGCCGCGTTGACGCGCCGCAATCACTGCCGGTCCAATCGTTTCAATCTCTTCGCGACCCAGGTAGCCGCCCTCGCCGGCATGGGGATTGAGCCCGATTACCGCTATGCGAGGCACGGCTATCCCGAAGCGTTCCACCAAGTCGTGCTGCAGCACGTCTAGGCAGGAATCGAGCAACTCACGGGTTATCGCCTTCGGCACCGCGGCCAGGGGAAGGTGCGTGGTCGCCAAGGCAACGCGCAGGCCGCCGCCCACCAGCATCATGACGACCTGGCGCGCTCCCGTGGCTGCCGCCAGATACTCGGTGTGACCGCGAAACGCGATGCCGGCATCGTTGATCACGGACTTTTGCACCGGCGCCGTCACCATTGCCGAATACAGGCCACCGCGCCACCCCTGCAGTGCGCGATCGAGCAGGCGCAACACATACGGTGCATTGCGCGCATCGAGTACGCCCGGCCGCGCCGGCGCCGCAAGTGGCTCATGGACCACCCGCGTAGGCGCCGCGAGCGGCCACGAGAGCCGCAGGCTGCGTGCGGTCGATTCGAGCAGCTCGGCATCGCCCAGCAGGTCACAGGGTAAGCCGCTGTCCACCGCAGCGCGCAGCGATACCTCCGGGCCGATGCCCGCGGGCTCGCCGGTAGTGATGGCAATTCGCAGCTCGCTCAAAGCAATCTACTCGCAACGGCACAAGGGCTATAAACGGTTGTCCTCGAGTCGGTACTCCACGTAGGTACGATCGCGCAACTGGCGCAGCCATTCCTGCAGGGCCTCTTCCGACTTGCGATCGCGCAAGGCCTGGCGGGCCTCCAGCCGCTTGCGCTCGATCGATGATTCCTCGGTGCGCCGTTCCAGCACCTGGATCAGGTGCCAGCCAAATGGCGACTGCACCGGTTCGCTGATCTCGTTGATTTTGAGCGCGTTCATCGCCGTTTCGAACGCCGGAACCGTATCGTTGGGATACAGCCAGCCCAGATCGCCGCCGCGCGTACTGCTCGGATCGACCGAGTACAAGCGCGCGAGTTCGCCGAAATCCTGGCCACCGATGATGCGTTCGCGCAGATCCATCAAGCGGTGCTTGACCTCGGCTTCGGGCAAGATATCGGTCACGCGCAGAAGGATATGGCGCGCGTGTGTCTGTGCCACCGGCTTATTGGAAATGCGCGCCGTGGCGGCATCGCGCTGGCCGAGAAGCTTCAGTATGTGAAAACCGACCGGGCTGCGGACCAGTGGCGCCACTTCGCCAGGCTTGAGCGTACGAATTGCATCAGCAAACAATCCCGGCAGGCGGTCGAGGGGTCGCCACCCCAGGTCGCCGCCCTGCAGCGCCTCGGGCGCGGCCGAGTAGCCGGCGGCGAGCCGGGCAAAGTCCGCCCCGTTGCGAATCTGCGCATACAAGTCCTCGGCGCGTCGGCGGGCGCGTTCGACATACTCTGGGCTCGCAATTTCGGGAACGCCTATCAGGATCTGTGCCACGTCGTACTCCACCGTGCTGGCAGTGATGGACGCCTGTTCCTGCAGAAAGTTGTCGATTTCCCCTTCGGAGATCTGGATCTTGGAATCGACCTCCCGATCGCGCAGCCGCATCATCGTGATTTCGTCGCGCATGTCCTCGCGAAACTGATTGAAGGAAACACCGTCGGCCTCGACCTTGGTGCGCATTGCCTGAAGATTCATGCCGTTTTGCTCGGCCATGCGGCCGATCGCAGCGTTGACCGTGCCGTCGTCAACGCGCACCCCACTCTCCTTGGCCAGCTGCAACTGCGCCCGGTCGAGAATGAGGCGCTCGAGGATTTGCCTGCGCAGCACATCGGCTGGTGGCCTGGCGATGCGCGAGCGCTCAAGCTGCGTCTGAGCCAGGTGGATGCGGTACTCGAGTTCACCGTTGGTGAGGACTTCATCGTTGACAATCGCAACGATGCGGTCCAGCAGGCGCGTGGACGACGCGGAAGGCGTTGATGCCGTAGCGGACTTCGACGGTGGCGCTGCCGGGGCAGTAGCCGTGGGTGCCGCAGCGCCAGGCGTTGCCGTTGCGCCAGCCGGTGGGGGGGCGCCGGGCGCTAGCGCCGCGGCCGGCGCAGCCGCTGGTTCCGCGGCGCCCGGTGCTGCGGCCGCAGCAGGTGCGGTCGCGGGTTCGGCGGTGCTTGGCGCGGCGGCTGCGGCCGGCGCAGCTGCCGGGGGCGGGGCTCCGGGCGCTACCGCCGTGACGGGCCCGGTCGCCCCTTCCGCGGCGCCCGGTGCCGCAGCAGCAGGTGCAGTCACAGGCGCCGCGGCGCCGGGCGTAGCCGCTGCCGCCGGCGCAGTTGCCGGTAGCGGGGCTCCGGGCGTTGCCGCCGCGGCGGGCCCGGTCGCGCGTTCCGCGGCGCCGGGAGCTACTGCTGCCGCAGGCACAGTTTCCGAGGGCGGGGCTCCGGGCGCTACCGCCGTGACGGGCCCGGTCGCCCCTTCCACGGCGCCAGGCGTTACGGCTGCGGCAGGCGCAGTTGCCGGTGGCGGGACGTCGGGCGCGACCGGCGCGGTCGCGGCCGCATTCACCGCGGGCGTTCCGGCAGCCGTCGATGCATCCGGCGCTACTGTTGGCGTGCCGGCCGGGGCCACGTCCGCGCGCGCTGCGTCCGCCTTTGCGGCTTGGTCCGGCGCCGCGGGCACCACGACCGGCGCGGCGGCCGGCTCGGTTTGCGCGGATGCGTCGAGCGGCAATCCCATCGTGGCGGCGACAACCGTCAGGAGCACCAGGGTCGAGCCAAGGCGCCTGGGAGCCGGGAACGACATCGGGTTTGGGAACAACATCGCCTTGCCTTACTCGTAGTTGTCAAATGGACCCGCGGGCCCGGAAAGGGGATTAATACGTTGAAAGCCCGTGATACTACGCTGCAATTGGTCCAGCGGACTCGTGCCGACGCTCGTTAGGCCGTTGAGCTCGATCTGCAAAAACCACGCGGTTGTATAGCTACTGCTGAGGGTTACCGAATTGGGCAGCGGCGTGGCATAGCGCGACAAAACAAAGCGACC
>OMSW01000055.1:0-1954 GCA_900290295.1 Burkholderiales bacterium | reverse complement strand
CGATCCGCGATCGAGTAGTTCAGTGCTCCAACGCCATACCAGCGCGCAGTCACGGGCCACTGCGTTGACGCACTGAGCTGATTGATCGGCACCCCGGGCACTCCGACGAGTTCGGCGGACTCGTAGCGGTAGCTGAAATTGATAACGGAAGTCAAGCGTGGCTGCCAGCGCAGGCCAAAGTTCGCCAAGGCGAAACTTTTCGTAAGCGTGTCATAGTTCAGCCCCATATCGGCACTCCACTTCTTGCCCAGGTTCGCGCTCGCCAGGAACAGGGCATCGGAAGTTGGGTTGGTGCGTGGGGCCACGCCCGGCAGGGTTACGAGTTGCGAGCCGAAATAGAACTGCTGGCCAAATGCCAGCCGCAGCCGCTCGGCGCCGCTCGCGTCCTCGATAACGCGACTTACGACGGCGAGCGTGATCTGGTCGGCCTGCGAAATTCGATCGCCACCGGTGAAGGAATTCTCGGTGAACAGTTGCGCGAAGTTGAAGTCGGCCTGGGCGCTGTCGAAGTTAGGCAACTGATTCTGGTTGCGGTACGGCACGAACGCGTAGTAGGCGCGCGGCTCCAGTGTCTGGCGCGAACTTTCCCCCAGCCACGTGACTGGGCGATCAAAAATCAGCCCGGTATCGAGCGAGAGCAGCGGTAGGCTGCGCTCAGTGGAGGAGTTGCCGGAGTTGAAAGTGGGATCGAGTTGATACGCGGTGTAGTTGAATTGCGCTTTCGGCGTGACAAACCATCCCGGCCGTAAGATCGGATAGCTGACGCTTGGATTGACAATGTAGCGTGTCCCATCCTGGGAGAACCAGGCCGCAACGTACGGCGGCGGTGCAATTGCCGTCGGACACAGACTGGTCGTCGGCTGTGTCGCCGTGGGCGAAACGAAACACGGGTTGATCGCCGGATGCTGGAACCGAGTGGCATCGAAAGTGCTTGCCACGTCAAAACCGTACCAGTCCGCGCGCGCCGTGTTGAGGGTCAACTCGGGCGCCTTTTCATATGGCCCGGGATCTGTCGTGGCCAATAGCGAGATCAGCGTCTGGCTCTTGTCCACGCGCAAGCTTGCGTTCCAGAACGGCTGCGTATACGTGAGATAGGCCTCCTGCGGCAGCACCTCCGGCGAGGAATTGACGATATTGTGCGAAAAGTCGATCAGGTAGTTGTCGTCCGAAACCCGGTTGTAGTTCAGGCCGGCGGACACTCCGCTGGTAGGGGCGGCGGCCGGGCCGAAGGTCTCGGCGAATTGGCCCAGTATCACGATATGGTCGCGCGTGGTGCCGGTCGTGCGGTCGTTGGGCATCACGTCGTAATTGAGCTGCCCCCGGTACTGCGGCTCGAGGAACCGGAATTCATTGTCCAGTGCTGCCCCGCGTCGCGGAATCAGATCCGGCGTAAACGTGTAATCGCGATTGGGCGCGATGTTCCAATAGATCGGAACGATGAACTCCTGGCCCAAGCGGCTGTCCTGGTAAAAACCCGGCGTCAGCACGCCGCTGCGGCGCTGGTCACCCAGCGGCAGGTCGAAATACGGCGACGCGAATATCGGGACGCCCTCGAAGTACAAGGTGGTCCAGTGACCCACGGCTTCCTGGTCGATGCGGTCGATGTCCAGGGTCTCGGCGCGGATCCACCAGGATGAGTCGCCGGGCCTGCATGTCGTGTAGGTCGCGTCGTGCATGCGGATATCCTCGTCGCCGAGAAACTCGATCAGGCGCGACTCGCCGCGGCCCCGCTTGGCCGCGTACGTGTAATTTGCGTTGGGCATCGTCCCGGTATGTGCCTCTAGCTTGAAATCGAGCGCCGGACCTTCGAACGCCGCGCCGCGCTCCGCCAGATGCACCTTGCCACGCACCTGGAGCTCGTCGGTCTCGAAGGTGTATACCGCGCGCTCTCCGCGCAGCACGACACCGTCGTGACGCACCTCGACCGAACCCTCGAGGATGGTATTTGCGTCGA
>OMSW01000144.1 GCA_900290295.1 Burkholderiales bacterium | reverse complement strand
GCGTCGCGCTCCACTTCAAGTTCGGGACCATGGTCGAAGTGGTGCGCGCATGCATGCGCGCGGGGAGCCTCGCGGAGGTGGCCGAGTTCTTCTCGTTTGGCACCAACGACCTTACGCAGGCGACGTTTTCCTTTTCTCGCGAGGATGCCGAGAACAAGTTCCTGCCGCAATATGTCGAAACCGGTATCCTTCCCAACAACCCGTTCGAAGTGCTGGACGTCAAGGGTGTCGGGCGCCTGATGAAGCTCGCCGTCGGATGGGGGCGCGACGCGCGACCCGACCTTGTCGTCGGTATTTGCGGCGAGCACGGTGGGCAGCCGGACTCGATCCGCTTCTGTCACTACGCGGGGCTCGACTACGTTTCCTGCTCCGCGCCGCGCGTGCCGATCGCACGGCTCGCCGCGGCGCAGGCGAAGCTCCGGGAAAAGGAGTACGACGAGGCCTGAGCAGCTCAGTCCGCTCGGATCAACAACGCCGCTACGCCCTATTATCGCCCTATGCTGCTTTACACGCTGTGGCGCGTTGTCCGGTCGGCAGTGGTCGACCCGGGGCCGACACAGCGGCGTGCGCAAACGGCCGTCAGGCGCTTGGTGCTGGTGGCTCCTATCGAGCTTCAATTGACCGTTTACGCGATTTCAGCACAGACAGGCGCCTCCTTGCCCTGGTTGCAATGGCGCTTGTCGCCCACACCGCCATCGCCGCGGTGCCCGCACGTTTAGCCGCTCTCCTGCGCAAAGAGGTATTTCGCCGGAACTTGATCGGAGTTGAAAGTGTCGCATGCTTGACTGCCAATGGGAATGCTGATTCTCATCGTCGTAGCGATCTACTTCATTTCCAAGAAGTCAGACACTCAGGTCTGGGCAAGTGGCGCACGGTTTCGTGCAGGCACTGGGCAACTTGTTCATCCGGGGGGTTCTGTCCACGCTGATCTCGGCCGAGGTGCGCCACATGCTTAGCGGGCACTTCTCCGTCGTCGTGTTCATCGAGGCCGCGCTCATCACGCTGTTGCCGCAACTCATCATCATCCCTGCGGAAAGCAGACCATCTTGAATCATCGGCATGAACGTATGGGCTCATTACCGCCGCCGTCATTTCAGCGGGCTTGACCGATTACTTGGTGCGACACACGTCGGCTTCCAACAGCGATGATCGGGTAATAAACTGACCGCCATGCGCGACCTTTCGGGAAAATGCCCGACGGGCTGGTAGGGGTTTGCCTTTTTCACGTCATCGAGACCGGGTACCCGCTCCCAATACGCGGGGCTCATCGCGCGGTGTCAATTACCTGAATCGCTCGATGGTGTTCGCAGATAAGGTCGTCGACACACGCAGTACCGGAGACGGCATGAAAGCGGACCAGCAGACCGTTGATCGCCCGCTCCAAGCGGCTAGCTTTTCACACTACCCGCAAGTCCTTGCAGAGAACTTGGGTCGCACCTGTTCCGCTCTGCCTCCGATCGCGCATAATTCCGTTCATTCGGACCAGTTGTCCTTAGTCGCTTGTTGCGCGCAATGTCCGCACATCTTTGTTCGAAAGAATTCCTCGCGATCCCCGTAGCCGATTGTTGTAGAACAAACGATGCACCGGAAACCTTCGGCCGCAGCCTTTCGATCCCAAGCCGCTACCGCAGACGCGGCCTCGTCCTTCTCCCGTACCATCGCCGATTCCCACGTTGGTTCCGACACGGAGACACTACACCCTGATTGGATACGCGGCATCCGTCATCCGCCTTTCCGGAGGGGCAGTCTGTAGGAATGAACTGAAAGCGGTTATGCTTTAAAAATTCTGACCGTCGAACGCAATACAATTAAATTGGTAGAGGAAGCGGCACTTTTTTACAACAAGGAGAATGAACGTGAAAAGCAAAATCGTGAAGACCGTCATTTTTGCATTTCTGCTCGCATCAAATATGGCGTTTGCCGCAAGCGGTAAGGTCACGATCTCTTCACCGGCTGACGGCGCGATGGTCAATTCCAAAGACGCGATCAAGGTGACTTACGAGGCGGTTCCCGGCCCTGATGGGGATCATCTCCATCTCAACGTGGACGGCAAACGGGTGGATGTCATCCACCAACTCAAGGGAACCGCCGAAGTCCCTCCGCTTGCACCGGGCAAACACCAGATATGTCTTGCGGTGAACACCACGGGGCACGTTCCGACTGGCGTTGAAGGGTGCGTGAATGTCACGTCCAAATGAGCAATGCACAAAACCTGGCCTACTCCGCGGTCCAGGTTTTGCATAACTTTGGCGCCGTTGCGACGGTAGGCGGTTCCCTTGCCGCTGCCGTTAACACAAGCGTCGATATGCCAAGAGAAAAATCGCCTGGCTCGCGCTTGCCGGATGGTGAACACGAGCCGTAAGCGGCGCGGTTTTTGG
>OMSW01000070.1 GCA_900290295.1 Burkholderiales bacterium | reverse complement strand
GGCGCGCGAACTGGCCGCCCTGAGCGGCGAGCAAGTGCAGCCGCCACAGAGCGATCCGGTTGCGGTCAATTCGCAGGAGCGCTTCCCGGTGCGCATCGATGCGCCCGACCTGTGCGGAAGATTTTCCGGGCGGGTATTGCGAGGACTTGATGCGCGGGCGGCGACGCCGGCATGGATGAAGCGTCGGCTGGAGCATTCGGGTCAGCGTTCGATCTCGGCGCTGGTGGATATTTCCAACTACGTCATGCTGGAAGTCGGGCAACCATCGCACGTGTTTGATCTGCACAAAGTGCGCGGTGGTCTGCAGGTGCGCTGGGGACGCGCCGGAGAGAAGATCACCCTGCTGAATGAACAGACGGTCGAGATTGACACGCAGGTCGGCGTTGTTGCCGACGACAGCGGGGCCGAGGCCATTGCCGGGATAATGGGTGGCCTGTCGACTTCGGTATCGCTGGACACAACCGACGTTTACCTGGAAGCGGCTTTTTGGTGGCCGGAGGCCATCCAAGGGCGCCCGCGGCGCTATAACTTTTCGACCGAGGCGGCGCATCGCTTCGAGCGCGGCGTGGACTTTGCGCGCACAGTTGCCGCCCTGGAGCGGCTAACGCAGCTCATCGTGCAGATCTGTGGCACGAACAAGACGAGGATCGGTCCGATCGACGACACGGTTGTGCACCTGCCCCGGCGCGATCCGGTCGACCTGCGCTGGGAGCGCCTACAGCGCGTCGAAGTCGATCTGATAGAAGAAGTTGGGCGCGTGTACGGCTACGCACGGATTCCCGCCGAGGCCCCGTTTGCAAGGGCGCGCATGCGCACGCGCAGCGAGGGCCGGCGCCGCGCGCACGACCTGCGACTTGCGATGGCGCGGGCCGGTTACCAGGAGCTACTCAACTTCAGTTTCGTGCCGGAGTCCTGGGAAAGCGAGTTTGGTGCCGATGCGTCCCGCTCTATACGGGTGCTCAATCCGATTGCCGCCCAGTACTCCGTAATGCGCAGCAACCTGCTGGCTGGCCTGGTCGCCAATCTGCGCTACAACCTCAATCGTCAGGCGAGCCGGGTACGCACATTCGAAATCGCCAGTGTCTTCGCGCGCGATCCGCATGGCGCCGACGGAGCGGAACAGGTAGCGGGAATTGCGCAGCCATGCCATCTGGCGGCCCTTGCCTTCGGTCCGGCCGAGGAAGAACAATGGGGTCTGCCGCAACGCGCGGTCGATTTCTTCGACGTGAAAGGCGATCTGGAACGATTGATGTTTCCCCTTGAAGCCCGGTTCTCGACGATGGGCAACCTGACTGGGGGTGCCGCGATGCATGCGGCACTGCGCCCGGGCCGCTGTGCCGCCGTCGTCCTCAACGGTGACACGATCGGATGGATCGGCGAATTGCATCCGCGCCTGTGCAAGAGTTTCGATCTGCCCGCCGCGCCGGTTGTGTTCGAAGTGCAGATCAGCCCGTTGCTCCAGATCGGTACGCCCGCTCCGCAGCCCGTTCCGCGATTCCCCGCTTTGGTGCGCGATATCGCGGTCTGGATCGACAGCGCGGTGCCTGCGGGCGAGGTGCTCGAGGATCTTCGCGCTCTGGCCTCGAGCAAATCAAGCCTTGCCGCCGTACGCGCGGTGCGTCTTTTCGACGTCTTTCGGCCGAGCCCCGACAGTGCCGGCGACGCATCGGCGGAACGAGCTAGCGGCTTGTTAATTAAGGAGAAAAGTCTTGCGTTCCGGATTGTTCTGCAAGATACTCAACGTTCGCTGGCGGAAGTAGATGCCGATGCGGCGCGCGCCGCTATCGCTGAGCATCTGTTGCAACGCTGGGGCGCACGGGTGCGTCAGTAAGGTTCCCGGTTAGCAAATTGTCAATTACAGCGGCGAGTTACAGCGGCCCCATGATGTCGTTTAAATTTCCCAACCTGCCCGCGGCGTCCAACCGAAGTAAATTGGAAATCGAGCGCGACGCGCGCACGATGACCAAGGCCGATATCGCCGATGCGCTGTTTGAGCGCCTTGGCCTGAATAAGCGCGAAGCAAAGGACATGGTGGACAGCTTCTTTGACGAAATCTGCCAGGCACTGGCGCGCGGCGAGACCGTGAAGTTGTCCGGGTTCGGCAATTTCCAGTTGCGCGACAAACCTACGCGTCCTGGGCGCAATCCCAAAACCGGCGAGGAAATCGCGATTACCGCACGTCGCGTCGTGACCTTTCACGCCAGTCAGAAGCTCAAGGCCACCGTCACGCGCACTTCGGGGCGCTGATTGCACGCGCCTGCCCTGTAACCTTGCATCCTTGACAGCCTAGCAATGTCCAAACCTGCCGTGGTCGACCATGACAGTGCAGCCTCCTTACCGTCGATCCCGGCCAAACGCTACTTCACGATCGGCGAGGTGAGCGATCTGTGCGCAGTCAAGCCCCACGTTTTGCGCTATTGGGAACAGGAGTTCACGCAGCTCAAGCCGATCAAGCGCCGCGGTAATCGCCGGTACTACCAGCATCATGAAGTGCTGCTGATTCGACGCATACGGGAGCTGCTCTACGAGCAGGGTTTCACGATCAACGGGGCCCGCAATCGCCTCGACGGCGTTGCCAACGGCTCCTCGCCGCGCAGCCGGGCAGTCCGTTCTGCGGTCGGGGCGACACAGCAAACATCAAACGAAGCGGCCAATAATGCCTTTGGCAACCTGCGAACAGAACTCGAATCTATCCGCGCGTTGCTCGCGCCGGTGATTGCCGGCACGGGGCACGAGGACTCTGCAAACGGTTGAGCGCGTGCTGCGTGTACAATCCCTCGCCTTCGGGGCGTAGCGCAGCCTGGTAGCGCACTTGCATGGGGTGCAAGGGGTCGCGAGTTCGAATCCCGCCGCCCCGACCAGTATCTTAGCGGTGTTTTGGTTGTGCCCTTGGTCCATTTTTTGGTCCATCTTCGGACCTGGTGGCCCAAGGTGCCATAGCTCTGTTCCCCAAAGGCAATTGCCCCTCGCCGAGCTCTCAAGCACGTCCGGCACAGCGGTCGCTTCGCTGTAGCCTGACGGTCATTTCATCGATACGGCTTAAAGACGTTGCTGTCGCGGGTGAGCAGATTCATCAGTTTCGGGTGGACGAACAGCTTTTCCTTGCCGACCGCCTGCTCGCGCAGCACGTCGATCGACACGAGCGCCTTGAGGTATCGGGACGCCGCCTGACTATGTCGCTGGCAGCGACACGTCAAGCTGACATGTCGCTATTTCTTAAAAATGGCGACATGACAAACCGCGCAATCTCCGAGACGCTCATCCCCAGGTCAGTCCCGGATGTTGCTGGACAGTGCGTCTCGTTTAGCGGTTAACGCCGCGGTGCTTGGCGTCATGCCGAGCCATCATTTGCCAAAAGCGCACGCTTGTATGCAGCCAACTCCTTTTCAATTGCATACGCTTGCGCATTGATTTGTTCGAAGGCCTCTTCTGCTTCGGCGGTCCGATTCATGGCGTCTTGCAGCTCCTCGCCTGCCAATCCCCTTTGTGCGTGGGCATAGCCAGTGTAGGTCGCCATGGCATGGGCCTTGGCGGCATTTAATCGGCCAAGCGCCGCATACAGGCGCACCAGATTTGCAGCCTCGGTCTCGGCAGATGTTGAACGCGTTGACATAGGTATCTTCCTTTTATGTTGCGTTGCACAATTGTACAGGGAAACCATGAGACGCGTAAGGCATATAAGTATTTGAATAAAAAGGATTTAGTTCCCAACATCGGATAAGGAGAGGGAGTTTTCAAGGTTTGCCCTGACCGGCGAAGGTGCTCCCCAGTCTAGGAAACGCAGCCTCCCGCGGGAGCTGCGTGCTAGGTTTTGCCCCCGAAAACCAAGGGCGCCGATGTCGTATCCCGCGCGCATTGGAGCGGCCAGTGATCACAGAAAGTACATTCAATATATTTCTCAATATATTGATTTGTAATATATAGTTCGCATAGGACTAACATCCAGAGAACGGCCCGACTCGCCGGGGTCTGTCCGGCCAACGCGTCGTT
>OMSW01000139.1 GCA_900290295.1 Burkholderiales bacterium | reverse complement strand
ATCCTTCATATATTCCCAAGCGTACTTTCTACGCAATTAACATTTCGGTCCGCCTAGACTGCAAGCGCCATTAAACGTGAACCTCGCCGTGTCGGATTTAACAACGTCGACCCGTTGGAGAACATTCAACTGCGTCGGCTGCAACCCGGAGATAGCATCGAGCAACTCGCCGATCTGCTGCGCCGCGCTTTTGCCAGACTCGGAGAAATGGGTGTTCCCTGCTCCTGCGTTTACCAGTCTCCTAAGGCGACCCGTCGCCGCACATCAACCGTGGTAACTGTTTCGTCGCGCTACGTGGCGCTCAGATCGTGGGGACAATCACCGTAAATGGGCCAGACGCCAGGTCCGAGTCCAGAAACTACCGCGACGCTGGTGCGGCCAGTGCCGGCCAATTTGGTGCCGATCCGCAATTTCAGGGTCAGGGCATCGGGTCAGCACTGCCGCGTCTGGCAGAGCGCTGGGCACGCAGCAACCGCTACGCCCAGTTGGCCCTGGATACGCCGGAGCCAGCACGCCACTTGATCATTTATTACCACCGTCAGGGATTCCGGGTCATGGAAACGCTGCAGTTCGCAGGCCGTCCTTATGCTAGCGTTATTTTCGCCAAGGCTCTGTTCGCGAATCCCACCATTGAGCACCAATCATGTTTCCGACAAGCCGAATTCCCGCCGCTCGGATCGGGTTCAGCCAGCAATCGGTATGTCAAATCGCAAGCGCATAATTCGTGCCGAAACAACATGCATGCGAAAACGCTCAGGGGTGCTGTCACTCGCAATGACTGCAAAACTGCTTAGGACATAATGATGAATCGTGTTGCCTCGATCCTCTCCCCGGAAAGGATTCGGATCGACCTCGCCGTAAGCGCTAAGAATCAGGTGTTTGATGACGCGGCGCGGCTCTTCGTCCCAAATGACGGAATGGAACCGACGCGCGTTGTTGCAAGTCTGGCGGCGCGAGAAAGCCTCGGGTCTACCGGGCTCGGCCAAGGTGTTGCTATACCCCATGCGCGCGTCAAGGGCTTGCGGCAAGCTATAGCCGCATTCATTCGTCTGTGCCCGCCCATTTCTTTCGATGCACCAGACGGCAAGCCGGTGTCCGAGATGCTCATCGTGCTGGTGCCGGAGCAAGCCACAGAAGATCACCTTCAGATGTTGGCAGAGGCCGCGGAGATGTTCAACGACCGGCGATTTCGCGATCACTTGCGCGATCAGAACGACGCGGCGGGTGTGTACCGAGCCTTTGCCGACTGGCCTATGATCGCCGCATAGGAATATCCCATGTCAGCCCACCTTGTTTCACTAGAACAAAAAACTCGGATCCTTGCCGACGCGCTACCCTACATCCGCGGCTTCCACGGCAAGACCTTTGTTATCAAGTACGGGGGCAACGCCATGACGGAGCCAGCTCTCAAGGCCGCGTTCGGCGGGGACGTTGCGATGTTGCGCCTTGTCGGAATGAATCCCATCGTGGTGCACGGCGGTGGCCCCCAAATTAACGAGTTACTTGAAACGATGGGTGTGAAGGCCGTCTTTCGACGTGGCATGCGTGTCACTGACGAGAAGACAATGAACGTGGTCGAAATGGTGCTGGGCGAGTTGAATCAAGAGATTGTTGGTTTGATAAACCAGTATGGTGGAAAGGCAGTGGGATTGAACGGCCAAGACGCGCACTTCATTCATGCACGCAAGATGCTGCTTCCTCCGGTAGAGGGGGAAATGGAGCCATTGGACCTTGGACTTGTAGGTGATATCGAGCAAATTGATGCCGACCTTATAAACATCCTAACCGCTAAAGGCTATATTCCCGTCGTTATGCCCATTGGCGTTGGCCCCAATGGGGAAGCCTATAACATCAACGCCGATCTGGTGGCCGGTAAGCTGGCCGAAACCCTTAGCGCTGAAAAGCTCTTGATGCTAACCAACACGCCCGGCGTACTCGATCGCAATGGCCGACTCCTGAACAGCATCTCTGCCGCTGACATCGAGCGACTATCCCAGGACGGTACCGTGCAGGGCGGCATGCTACCGAAGATGGATGCTGCTCTTCACGCCGTGCGGCACGGCGTTCGATCCGTCCACGTGGTGGATGGGCGGGTGCCTAATGCCTTGCTTCTGGAGGTTCTGACGAGTGAAGGCGTGGGGACCACCATTCTGCCAGACGACGCACCTCAGTTTCTCGCCGACAGTCGCCGCTATCTCGAACCGGTCGGTGGGGATACGCGGTAGCTGCGCTGCCGCCCTCCGCTTTCCTGCGCCGCGTTACCCTACCCCCGGCTCCCGCTCCCAAAGCGCGCAGTCGGTCATCGACGCGCCGATTACCTGGATGGCGCTGCGGTGTTTGCAGACCACGCGTCCCCTTTGAATAGCGATCACCGATCGCCCGCAAATGGCCCACTGCCTCAGCTCGGGATCCGCCCCAGTCGGCCCGAGCGCCTTGACGTGACGGCTCAGCATGGTGCGCCAGCGCGTTTCATCTCGTTAAATGGCCCGCAGCAGCTCGGCGATCGGACCGACGCAGGCACCGCGCAGGCGCTCGAGCGTCATGCGAGCACCGGCACGCTCGGCCTCGAGCAATTCGTTACGGCAAGCGATTAATTCGCCCTTGCCGGCATAATCCATATCGCCGTTGCTTGCTTCATGCGTCGAGGACGCGGGCGAACTAATTTCGATGGCAGCGCCATTATCCGATCCTGGCACGTTCGGCGACACCGGTGCGGCACCAAACCAGTCGGACATTGTCTTTCGTCATAACAAGTGCAACTGCAGTTTGACTGCTTCCGGCAGATTATCGGCATTCCACGGCGGGTCCCACACCAGTTCGACGCGCACCTCGGTGACGCCCGGTGCCTCATAGAGGCGGGACTCGACCGTGTTAGGAAACGTACCCGCGACGGGGCAAGCCGGAGCGGTGAGAGTCATGCGAACCCCGACCCTGCCGTCCTGATCGATATCGAGGTTGTAGATCAACCCCAGGTCGTAGATGTTGACCGGGATCTCGGGGTCGAAGATCGTGCGCAATGCGGCGATCACGTTTTCGCGCAACTGCTCCACAGACACTGGTGGACCTGCCGCGTCGCGCAGGAATTGCGGTCCGTCGATCATCCTTGCTTACTCCGTCGACACCGGTGCCTGCCGCTCTTGCAGCGCGGCATGAAACGTGTGCCACGCCAGCGTGGCGCACTTTACTCGGGCGGGAAACTCGCGCACCCCGGCAAATACCTCGAGCTTGCCGAGTTCCGGATGCGGCGAAGTCCCTTCGTCCGTGATCATGTGATGAAAATCTTCAAAGAGGCGCTCCACTTCGGACACGTTCTTGCCCTTTAGCGCCTCGGTCATGAGCGAGGCGGACGCAGTGGCAATGGCGCAGCCAGCGCCCTCGAACGTCGCGTCCTTGATGACGCCGTCTTCAACGTTCAGGTAGACGGTGACCCGGTCGCCGCACAACGGGTTGTAGCCCTCGGCACTATGATTGGCGTCAGCAAGCGCGTGGCAGTTCCGCGGCCTCTTGTAGTGGTCGAAGATGAGTTCTTGATAGAGCTCGCGCAGGTCACTCGTCATCGAAACATCCTTCGCACCTGATGGATCCCCGCCACAAGCTTGTCTACCTCCTCGCGCGTGTTGTAGAAGGCGAACGATGCTCGAGCGGTGCCGGTTATGCCAAATTTCTGCATCACTGGCATGGCGCAGTGGTGACCGGCACGGATCGCAATGCCCTCGCGATCGAGGATCGTGCCGATGTCGTGGGGGTGCACACCGTCCAGCGTGAAAGAAAGAATGCTCGCTTTCTCCTGCGCGGTGCCGATGATCCGCAGGCCGGGAATGCAAGAAACCTCGCGCGTTGCATACGCCAGCAAATCGCGCTCGTGGTTGCCGATCGCGTCGAGGCCGATTGCCGAAACGCAATCCAGGGCGACACCAAAGCCGATGGCACCGGCAATGTTCGGTGTTCCCGCCTCGAACTTGTACGGGATCTCGTTGTATTCGGTCTTCTCGAAGGTGACCGCTCGGATCATGTCTCCGCCGCCCTGATACGGCGGCATAGCCTTCAGCCGCGCGGCCTTGCCGTAGAGCGCGCCGATTCCGGTCGGCCCGAAGATCTTATGGCTGGAAAATGCGTAGAAGTCGCAGTCGAGCGCGCGCACATCGACGGCCAAATGCGAGACCGCCTGGGCGCCGTCGATTAAGGTCGGTACGTTCTTCGCCCGCGCCAGATCAATGACGCGTTTGACCGGAACGATGCTACCGAGCGCGTTGGAAAGATGCGTCACCGCAACGAGTCTTGTGTGCGGGCCAAGCAGTTTTTCGTACGCATCCACGGCTTCGGCATTGACGAAGTGCTGCACCTTAGCCCGCGCTGATTCGAAGGCATCGGTCGCGCGCTGGCTTAGCGTATGTACACCCCGGTGCACGTTGGCGTTGTCATGGGCGTAATAGCGAGCCTCCGCGTCGAGAACGGCCTGTGGTTTGTGGGTGGTGGCGGCGTTGTCGAAATAGACGAGTGCCTTGCCATGCACGCGCTCCCGCAAGATAGGGAAATCATCGCGCCAGCGCGCCACGTCGTACGACGTGCCGGGAGGACCGCCGAACACTTCGTGCTCCGTCTTCATGCAAGCTCCCTGATCCGGTGGCCCTGGGGAAGCCGGGAGAGAAGCAGTTGTTCGAGGCGGGACCGCACCGGGATAACGCGAATGCGCTCGATCACATCGTACGCGAACGCGTATGTGAGTAGCGTCCTGGCTATCGGCTCATCAAAACCACGCGAGCGCAGATAGAAAATTTGCGCATCGTCGAGCCGGCCGACGGTAGCGCCGTGCGTACACTTCACGTCGTCCGCGTAGATCTCCAGTTGGGGCTTGGTGTCCACTTCTGCGTCCCTGGACAGCAGCAGGTTGTGGTTTGCCTGCTGCGCATCCGTGCCCTGTGCGCCCGGATGCACAACAACCTTGCCATTGAATACTCCGCGCGACGCCCCGTCGAGTACGCCGCGGTAGTATTCGCGACTCTTGCCGCTGGGCTTGGCGTGGTCGATGCGAGTGTGATGGTCCACGTGCTGCCTGCCGCCGACCAGATACAGACCGTTCAGCGTGGCCGTGCAGCCTTGGGCGTCGAAGGCTGTAGTAATGTCGTTGCGTGCGAGCAACGCCCCGAGCGCCATCGAGTGCGAAATGAAGCTGCTATCTTTGCTCTGCGCAGCGTGGATGCCACCGATGTGAAAGGCTTGTAGTGCCTCCTGCTGCAGCTTGCAATGCTCGATCTTCGCGTTGCTGGCAGCAAAGATCTGAGTCACGGCGTTGGTAAAGTAGACGAGACCATCCCGGCC
>OMSW01000255.1 GCA_900290295.1 Burkholderiales bacterium | reverse complement strand
CTCACCAAAGATCAGCCTAGACCAATGGACGGCCCTACAACACGTCGTCGAATCCGGAAGTTACGCCAATGCCGGGGAGCGTCTTCATAAGAGCCAGTCAACGCTGAGCTACGCGATTCAGCAGCTGGAGCGGCTCGCCGGTGTGCCGGTATTTTCCATCCAAGGCCGCAAGGCCGTGCTGACACCGGCTGGCGAGGTCCTGTACCGTCAAGGCAAAAGGCTGGTCGAGGAAGCGCAGCGAGTAGAGCGCCTGGCGGGCGATCTTGCGGCCGGCCGGGAATCGGAAATCGTGCTCGCGGTGGAGATCGTCTTTCCCACCTGGCTGCTGCTGCAGTGCCTTGCGCAGTTCGCACGGGAGCAGCCGCAAACACGGATTGAACTCATCGAGTCCGTGCTGGGAGGTACCGGCGAAGCACTGCTCGAGGGCCGGGTTGATTTTGCCATCGGTCCAACCATTCCGCAGGGATTCCTCGGTGATCGGCTCATGCAAGTGCGCTTTGTTGCTGCCGCGCATCCGGATCACCCGTTGCACCGCTTAGGACGGGCGCTGTCACTGGCCGATTTAAAACAGCACCGGCACCTGGTTGTGCGCGAGACCGGAAGCCGGCGTTCCAGCGAACTCTCGCTCGAGGCCGACGAGCGCTGGACGGTTTCCAACAAGGCGACCTCCATACGTGCGGCGTGCATGGGCCTGGGGTTTGCCTGGTTTCCTGAGGACAACATTCGCGACGAACTGCGCTCGGGCGCCTTGAAGATCCTGCCCTTGCGCGAGGGCGCGGAGCGCTACGGCAACCTGTACCTGATCTTCGCCGATCCGGATGCGGTCGGGCCGGGCGCCCGCCGTCTTGCGCAAATCATTAGAACCACCGTGACGGAACGCTGTCGAACAGCGCTTACGGTTGACGCTAGTGAGACTGCGAACACTGCCGAGGATTGGTCCAGCGATCAACCCAACAGGTAAATCCCCTGCGCTGCGGGTGGCCATTGGACGAATTGCTGCGCACGAGTGCTGCGGCAGACACAGCCCATATTTCGTCGGCTGCGGCAGGTCACTCGCCAATGTCGGGCGCTATTCCTGTTTCAACCGTAACCAGATGCGCAGGCTCCCGAAATCCGTGCGCAAGCTCCTTCTCGCCTAATGATTACAATTTCCGAGGGTTTTGATTCAACACCCTTGGCGAGGCCATGCAAGCGAACGGCGCCGGTAGTATTTGCGGCTAACAAACGAAAGTCCTCTTCCGATGTGGATTGTCCAAATTGCACTGCGCCGTCCCTACACGTTCATCGTGATGGCGCTGTTGATTCTCCTGGCGACGCCATTTGCTCTAGTGAACATGGCCACCGACATTTTTCCGGAGATCAACATCCCGGTCGTGAGCGTGATCTGGACGTACACCGGCCTGTCGGCCCAGGAGATGGGTTCTCGCATCACCTCGGTCACGGAGCGCGCGCTGACCACGACGGTGGACAACATCGAACATATCGAGTCGCAGTCTCTGGCCGGGGTGGCCGTTGTCAAGATCTTCTTCCAGCCCGATGCCAACATACAGACCGCCATCGCCCAAGCCGTTTCCATCTCCCAGGCACAGCTGCGCCAGTTGCCCCCCGGGATCACGCCACCGCTCATCATCAAGTACTCCGCGTCCAGCATCCCTGTTATCCAGCTTGGACTGTCGGATCCTACGATGTCGGAGCAGGAACTCTTTGACACCGGCACCAATTTTCTGCGGCCGCAGCTGGTCACGATCCCTGGGGCTGCCATTCCCTGGCCGTACGGCGGCAAACAACGTCTGGTATCGGTGGATCTGGACACCACGGCGCTGCTCGCCAAGGGCCTGACCCCATCGGATGTGATCAACGCCGTCAATGTGCAGAACCTGGTGCTGCCGTCGGGCACAGCGAAGATCGGTACGACCGAATTCAACGTGGCGGTCAAGGGCTCGCCGGACACGATCGCCGGGCTCAACGATCTGCCGGTGCGCTCCGTAAACGGTGCCACGACGTACCTGCGCGAAGTTGCCCATGTGCGCGACGGTTTTTCCCCCCAAACCAACGTCGTTCGACAAGACGGCCAGCGCGGCGTGTTGATTTCGGTCCTCAAGAACGGCGGCTCTTCCACGCTGCAAATTGTCGATAACCTGCGCGCGATGTTGCCCAACGTCCTGGCGGGTTTGCCGCAAAGCCTGAAGGTCACACCAATTTTCGACCAGTCGATATTCGTGAGGGCGGCCATCGCCGGTGTCGCGCGCGAAGCACTGATCGCTGGCTGCCTGACGGCGGCGCTGATCTTGCTGTTCCTGGGCAACTGGCGTAGCACCTGCATCATTGCGGTTTCGATCCCGCTGTCAATTCTTTCCTCGATACTGGCCTTGTGGGGGCTGGGCGAAACCATCAACATCATGACCCTCGGCGGCCTGGCCCTCGCAGTCGGCATCCTCGTCGACGACGCGACCGTCACCATCGAGAATATCGAGCGCCACCTGCACCAAGGCACCGATATGCATGAGGCGATCCTAACCGGTGCCGGCGAGATCGCGGTGCCAGCGTTCGTCTCAACGCTATGCATCTGCATCGTGTTCGTACCGATGTTCTTTCTCACCGGGGTTGCACATTACCTTTTCATGCCCCTAGCCGAGGCGGTGGTGTTCGCGATGCTCGCCTCGTACGTCCTCTCGCGAACGCTGGTGCCAACACTGGTAATGCTGCTGATGGGCCGCGCGCACACCGATCCCAATGCCCGACCCAGCCCGCTGCAGCGCCTGTACCGCCGTTTCGATAGCGCTTTTGAGCGCATGCGCGGTGGCTACGTCTTGATCTTGAGCAAGCTGCTGACGCAGCGCGCACGGTTTGGGGGAGGATTCCTGGCCTTTTGCCTGCTCTCTTGCGTCCTTTACCCGTTCCTCGGACGCGATTTCTTTCCCAAAGTCGACGCCGGCCTGATTCGCTTACACGTACGGGCACCCACCGGCACCCGCATAGAAGAAACCGCACGCCTGGCCGATCGCGTCGACTCGGTGATCCGCGAGATCGTTCCGCCGGAGGATCTGGCAACGATCCTCGACAACATCGGACTTCCCTACAGCGGCATCAACCTGTCGTACAGCAATTCCGGAACGATCGGAACGCTGGACGCCGAAATCCAGGTCGCCCTGCGTCCGGAGCACCGCCCGACCAATGGTTATGTCGAGGCGCTGCGCGCCGAGCTGCCACGGCGCTTTCCCGGCGTGGAATTCTTCTTTCAGCCGGGCGATATCGTCACGCAAATCCTGAATTTCGGATTGCCGGCGGCCATCGACGTGCAGTTTTCCGGTGCCGCAATGCAAAAGAATTTCGCCATCGCCAGCACGCTTCTCAAAGACGTACGGCAGATTCCGGGCGCGGTCGACGCGCGCATCCAACAGCGGCTCGACGAGCCGGGCTTGGCGCTGCAGATCGATAGAACCCGGGCGCAACAGATCGGTCTTAGCGCGAACGATGTCGCGCAGAACGTGCTGTTATCGCTTGCGGGCAGTACCCAGACCGCCCCGGCGTTCTGGCTCAATCCCACCAACGGCGTCGTCTATAACCTGGCGGTCCAGACCCCGCAATACAAAGTCGACTCGGTCGATGCGCTGCTGCGCACGCCGGTCGACGCGGCTATTGGCGGCAGTACGGGCCCGGCGCAGTTGCTGAGCAATCTGGTACAGGTTGTACCCGAACGCCTGCTCGCCGTGGTGTCTCACTACAACATCACCCCGGTCGTAGACCTGTACGTGAGCGTGAACGGTCGCGACTTGGGCGCGGTCGCAACGGACGTGCAGCGCTATGTCGACGCCTTGCGACCTACATTGCCGCGCGGCTCGCAGGTAATCGTGCGTGGCCAGGTAAAAACCATGCAAACCTCGTTTGCCGGCCTCTTGCTCGGTCTCGTGATGGCGATCGTGCTCGTGTACTTGCTGATCGTGGTGAATTTCCAGTCGTGGACCGACCCATTCATCATCATCACGGCATTGCCGGCCGCGCTGGCAGGCATCGCCTGGATGCTGCTCATCACCGGGACCACACTAAGTGTGCCGGCCTTGACCGGCGCCATCATGACCATGGGCGTGGCAACTGCCAACAGTATCTTGGTGGTGTCCTTCGCCCGCCAACGACTTCAGGAGGGAAGGCCACCGCTGTCGGCCGCGCTCGAGGCTGGCGCGACCCGGCTGCGGCCCGTACTGATGACGGCGCTGGCGATGATCGTCGGCATGATCCCGATGGCGCTCGGATTGGGGGAAGGTGCCGAGCAAAACGCGCCGTTGGGCCGCGCAACCATCGGCGGCCTGCTGTTCGCCACGGTTTCCACGCTGTTCTTTGTTCCTGTCGTCTTTGCCAGCATTCATCGCCGCATCGCGCGTAAAGCGGCGTCGCGCGGACCAGCTCCCGGACCGCTGATTGCCTCTGGCTCGCAAGGAGGCGCTACCCATGTCTGAAAAGCTCCATTCATCACTAGGAATGCACAGCGCGTCCTCGCCCATGGGGCATGCGCCCGGTGGCCCGCCGCGTGGCCCCATGCTGCTACGCGCGCGCCGCGTAGCCATTGCAATTGTCGTGCTGCTGGCCTTGGGTGCAGCGGGTACCGTCATTGGCCGCGTGATGCACATGCGGGATCTGCGTACCACAACCGCGGCACAAGCACACATCTACGTGAACACGACGACCGTTCAGCAAAGCAAGGGCGGGGAGACGATCGCGCTGCCGGGAACCTTGCAGGGATTCATCGAATCACCGATCTACGCGCGCACTTCCGGCTATGTGTTGCGCTGGAAACGCGACATCGGGGCGCGGGTCGAGAAGGGCGATGTGCTTGCGGAACTCGATACTCCCGAGGTCGATCAACAGCTGGCGCAGGCCACGGCAGCGCGGGAGCAATCCGCTTCCAGCCTGGAACTTGCCAAGATTTCGGCGGAGCGCTGGGAAAGCCTGCGCCTGCGCGACGCGGTAACGCAGCAGGAGCTCGACGAGCGGCGCAGCGCCTACTTGCAGGCCCAGTCGAACCTGGCAGCGGCCGACGCCAATATGCGGCGCCTGCGCGATCTCGAGAGCTTCAAGCGCGTGCTGGCGCCATATGCCGGCGTGGTTACGCGCCGCAACGTCGACGTGGGCGATCTGATCGACGCGGGCAACGGCGGCGCTTCCCGCGCCCTCTTCTCGCTGGCGCAGACCGACCCGCTTCGGGTCTACGTGTACGTGCCGCAGTCGTACGCGAGCCTGGTCAAGATCGGCGAAACGGTACCGGTCACGCAGTCCGAACATCCCGGGCAGAGCTTTCGTGGCACCGTTAGCCGCACCGCCGGTGCGATCGATACGACGACACGGACTCTGCAAGTGGAGGTCAGCCTGCCCAACCGCGACGGCCGTCTGCTGCCCGGTGCGTACGTTCAGGTGCAACTGCCGGTCGGCGACAGCGAAATCTTGGTGGCACCGTCCAATTCCCTGGTTTTTCGGCCCGAGGGTCCGCGCGTGGCCGTCGTCGACACCGATAGCCGGGTACGACTGCAGCCGGTTTCCATCGGTCGCGATTTCGGTCAATCCGTTGAATTGCTCAGTGGAATCCATGTGGGCGATCGTTTGATCCTGAATCCTGCGGATTCCCTGGCCGAGGGCGATCTGGTCAGCGTGCAGGAGCCGGCCCCGGCCAAGGACAAGCGGTGAAGCCATTGCGATCGACAATATTGGGCGGGCCGCGGCGGGCTGCGTCCTGGGCCGCGCTGTTGCCGGTGTTGAGCGGCTGCATGGTTGGCCCGGACTATCACAGGCCGGC
>OMSW01000154.1 GCA_900290295.1 Burkholderiales bacterium | reverse complement strand
TATAGCGAGATGCCGATGCTGCGTGACATCGAGATGAGGGTCGAGCCAGGAGAGATCGTCGCACTGGTCGGCAGCAACGGGGCAGGAAAGACCACACTGCTGCGGGCACTGTCCCGGTTGCTCCGCTCCACCGGCCGGATCGAATTCGACGGACGGGAAATCGGCGCGCTCACCCCCGAGGAGGTGTTTCGCCGCGGGCTTGTCCAGGTGCCGGAGGGACGCCAGCTTTTCGACAACATGACGGTCCATGAGAACTTGCTGATGGGCGCCTACCGGCGCACCGACAGGCTCGGCATCGCCGAGAGCCTCGAGCGTGTCTATGTGCTGTTTCCCCACCTGGCTAAGCGCCGCGGCATTCGCGCCGGAAACATGTCCGGCGGAGAGCAACAGATGTGTGCGTTGGCGCGGGGATTGATGGCAGCACCGAAGCTGCTGATGATCGACGAGATGAGTTTGGGCCTGGCGCCAGTCGTGGTGGACCAACTGCGCGAGGTGCTGCTCGAGATTCGCAACCAGGGCGTCACCGTGCTGCTGGTGGAGCAGGACGTGTTCTTCGCATTCGAGGTTGCCGATCGCGGCTATGTGCTCGAAGGCGGGTCGGTCGTGCGCGAGGGAACCGCCAAGGCACTGGCAAACGACCCGCAGGTCCAGCGCGCCTACTTCGGTTTGTAGTTGTGCCGGCGCCAGCACCAGCATTTCTGCAGCTGCAGGCGTTGGCAAGGACGAATGAGCCGCGGCCCACTTTGCCATCGAGTGCATCGGTGCTGCGATGAAAACGGCGCTGCGACCTGGGTATGGCGGCAAAGTGATTGCAAGGCAGTGCCGGCCGGGCCGTCAAGGCCGGGGCCGACCTGGACGCGGTCGTTGCTGCGCCGAGCCACCGTACGGAAGGCAACGATGAACATCTACGTGCGTCCGGCTCGGCTCGTTTCGCTGATCGCTGGCATACTGATCCTTATCGTGCCGCGCTTGCTCAACTATATCGTCGCAATCTACCGAATCCTCATCGGGTTGCTCGGACGGTTTGGCGCCGGAAGTTTTCATTTGCGGTGATCGACCGCTGCTAGGGAGAAGACGAAATGAATGCCATGAGGGTTTTGGCACTTGTGCTGATCGTGGCCGGTGCCCTGGGGTTGGCGTATGGTGGGTTTAGCTATACCAAGGAAACTCACAAGACGACGCTGGGACCTCTTGAGGTGTCGGTAAAGGACACGCAGAGGGTAGAGGTCCCGATTTGGGCCGGCGTGGGGGCGATCGCGGTTGGTGCCGTGCTGCTTCTTTTTGGAAGCAAGAGGAGCTAGTCGCTCCACTGGCCACCGGAGAATGCGCCCTGGCCGCGCTCGCTTTTCTTGTCCATTCGCGCAATCCGTCATCCTTGTGTCCGGCTCGACCTGCGGTGCGATGCTTGGGCTAAGGTGTTGCGCTCTGGTATAACGCGTTGGGATGTTCATGGTCGAGCGGGGGCGCGAAATTCAATGAGCGTTGGGCAAGCTTCACGCGTACGAATTCGCGCAATTCGCGACCTGCCGGGTCCTACGGGACTGCCGCTGCTCGGCAATGCGCTGCAGGTTCGGCCCGAACGCGTACACCAAACGGCGGAACAATGGGCTCGTGAATATGGCGAGGTGTTCCGGTTTCGAATTGCCTCGCGCGAATTTGTCGTGATATCCGACCCGGACATGGTGGCCGCGGTACTGCGAGACCGTCCGGACGGGTTTCAGCGCACGAACCGGCTCAGTGCGACCGCGCGCGAACTGGGCTTTACCGGGGTGTTCTCGTCCAACGGCGAGGCCTGGAGACGCCAACGGCCGATGGTCCTCGCCGGCCTGGACCCGTCTCACATCAAGGCGTTTTTTCCGACCTTGGTCAAGGTGACGCAGCGCTTCGCCCGGCGCTGGCAGCGCGCCGCCGCTGCCGGTATAGCGATCGAACTGCAGGCCGATCTGATGCGCTACACGGTCGACGTGACCGCAGGCCTTGCATTTGGAACGGACATCAACACCTTGGAATCGGAAGAACAAGTCATCCAGTCGCACCTGGACAAGATCTTTCCAGCATTTGCAAGGCGCCTCTTCGCCGCCGTCCCGTATTGGCACTACTTCAAGCTGCCCTCCGACCGTGAACTGGACCGGCACCTGGACGCGCTTCGGATCGCCGTAAACGGCTTTATCGCCCAGGCGCGGCAGCGCCTTGATGACCAGCCCGAATTGCGCGAACACCCCGCCAATCTGATCGAGGCGATGGTCAACGCGCGCGACAGTGAAGGCAGCGCCATTACGGACGAGGACGTGTCCGGAAACGTGCTCACCATGCTGCTGGCCGGCGAGGATACGACGGCCAATTCACTGGCCTGGATGATTTGGCTGCTGCACCAAAATCCCGACGCGGCGCGTCGCGCCGCCGACGAGGCCCGATTCGTTCTGGGTGGTGACAGCACTCCGACCCGCTATGAACAATTGGGCAAGCTCGACTTCCTTGAGGCTTGTGCGCACGAAACAATGCGCATCAAGCCGGTGGCGCCGATAAACACCGTGCAAGCCGTGCGCGACACGTTCATCGGCGACGTGGAATTGCCGGCGGGCACTTTGGTGATGTGTTTGATGCGGCCAGCAGCCGTCGATGGACGCCATTTCCCCGCCCCGCAGGATTTTTTGCCGGAGCGCTGGCTGGCCGGCAACGGCCCCACGCACGCATCCAGATCGGCCAAACGGATCGCCATGCCCTTCGGCGCGGGTCCCCGCATCTGCCCGGGACGCTACCTGGCGCTAGCAGAAATGAAGATGGTCGCCGCCATGCTGCTCGGTGCGTTCGATATCGAAAGCGTGACCTCTCCGGACCGGGGTGAAGCGCGCGAGCGGCTCACGCTCACCATGTCGCCCGTGGGCCTGCAAATGCGGCTGAACAGCCGAGACCTGGCCGCTGCCTAAGGTTGCCGTGGCGCGAGCGCTGGCGCAACTTCCCGCCGGGAGCTGCGAAGCGGCTGGCGTGGCGGGAGCGACGTGACAGCGCGTATGTTCCTTACACGGCATTGTGCGCAGCGGATGCCGGCGAGGGCGTCCCGGTTCCGTGGCGACGGGACGGCTCGCGCATCAATACAAACTCCTCGGCCGTGGTCGGGTGCACCGCCACCGTGCCGTCGAAGTCGCGCTTTGTGGCGCCACAGGTCAGGGCAACCGCCAGGGCCTGGACGATCTCCGGGGCGTCCGTTCCGATCATGTGAATGCCCAGTACGCGATCGCTAAGACCATCGACCACCAGCTTCATGTAGGTGCGGGCGCTGCCTCCGGCAAAGGCCGTCTTCAGCGGCCGGAAATCGGTTTCATACACGTCAACGGGGCCAAGCATTACCGCGTCGGCCTCCGACAGGCCGACCGTGGCGATGGGCGGATCGGTGAAGACGGCGCTCGCTACATTGCGGTGGTCCACGCGCGCGCGCCACCGGCCGAACTCGGTGTCGGCAAACGCACGTCCGTCGGCAACGGCTACCGGCGTGAGGTTCTTGCGGTTGGTGGCGTCGCCGATGGCCCAGATACCGGTCACGTTGGTGCGGCTATCGGCGTCCACCACGATGGCGCCGCGTGCGTCCGTATGGACTCCGAGCTGCTCCAGACCGAAGCCGGCGGTATTGGGGCGGCGGCCCGTCGCATTGAGCGCAGCCTCGGCGCTCAGCACGGAACCGTCCGCACGATTCAGTAGGTAACCGGCGGCGCTGCGTTCTAGCGATCGAAATCCGACCCCCGCGGCGAGTTTGATGCCACGGTCCGCCAGGGCTAGAGCAAGGCGGACCCGCAGATCGTTATCGAATCCCCGCAGCGGGAGCGTGTCGCGAAACGCCAGTGCCACTTGAGCACCTAGGCCGGCAAGGATGCTGGCGAACTCCACCGCGATGTAGCCGCCGCCAACAATCAGCAGGGACGAGGGCACTTGCCGCAGGTTCAGCACCTCGTTCGAGCTCATGGCCAGCTCGAGCCCAGGCAGCGCCTCGTGCGCCGGTGCGCCGCCGGTGGCGATCAGCACCCGGCCGGCACGCAGTTCGCGCTCGCCGATCTCGACGGTGTCGGGCCCGACCAGGCGCGCGCGCGCCGGCGCGATTTCAACGCCCGATTCGGTCAACAGCCTCCGGTATATGTCTTCGAGGCGATCTATTTCGGCCGCCTTGGCGTCCGCCCAGCGCGCCATCTCGAAGCGGCCCGCCACTCCGGTCCAGCCGAATCCTGCGGCCTCGAGCAGCGCCTGCGAGAAGCCTGCGGCGTACATCATCAGTTTCTTCGGCACGCAACCGCGGATCACGCAGGTGCCGCCGAGTCGGTCGGCCTCGGCAACCAGCACGCGCGCGCCATAGGCCGCGGCACCTCGCGCTGCCGCGATGCCGCCGGAGCCGGCGCCGATGACGATGAGGTCGAAATCGTATGCCAAGGCTCGCTCCTAAAGAAAGATCCCGACGCGCTCCATCCGGACCGGAGTGCGCGAGGCCGCAAGATTGGTGTCCCGATCGTGCACTACTTGAGGCTGCCGGCTTCATCCAGCGTACCCAAGGTGATGCACATCGCGGTGCATGCCCGGCTGGCCTCGAAGGGCGAGGCCGCGGCGATTCCTGAGTCAATACGTCCTGTACGGTAGGAATTTGCCGGACATCACGATCTTGACTCGATCGCCCTTCGCGTCCGGTTCGCGCGTGATGTCCATCTTGAAGTCGATCGCGCTCATTATGCCGTCGCCGAACTCCTCGTGGATCAGTTCCTTGAGCGTGGTCCCGTAGACGTTGACCAGCTCGTAGAATCGATAGATGAGGGGGTCGGTCGGCACTGCAGTTGGGAGCGACCCCTTGTACGGTACGTTTTGGAGCAGCTTGACCGCCTCGTTCGGCAGTCCGAAGGTCTCTCCGAGCTTCTTCGCCTGTTCGCCGGTGAAGGTCATCTGGCCCAGACAGCCGGCGGTGACCCATTCTTTCGACTGGCCGATCGCATCGGCCACGTCGGCCCAACGTAGGCCTTGCTTGAGCTTGGCGGCGAGGATCATTTCGGTGACGTCATTGCGATTCACGACATCTCTCCTTGCTGGGGCGTCCCCACACCAAATTGGAATTGCCGCGCCAGACGCAAGGCATCCAAAACTGCGCGCCGGCACGGAGCGGCCGCCACAAAGCTTATGCGCGTTGCGCCGGATATGCCAAACGGTCAGGTCTGGACCAGGGTGGGTATTGAAATTGAAGCTCGCTCGTAGCCCCGTCAAAGCGGTCGGCAGTCGGCCGTCCAGGCTGCAAGGCACCGCGCAACCGGCCGATACCGTCCTTTAGCCCAGAATCTTGGAACGGGGCGAAAGAAAAGCGTCCCGGGTTCCGCGCTTGCGCAAGCGCAGCGGCTGCCTGGCAGTCACGGGCGGCTGGCTCGGGCATCAAGGGCAACCGGAGGGGTGCCGGCATCCAGCCGCTCGATGGCGCTCACGGCGGCGTCACGAGCGGCGGGGGCCAAGGTGAGCGCAATGTGGCCGGTATCGGGCACCAAGGTCACGGGAATGTCGGGCCGGCCTGCATCGGCGAAGACCTGCGCGAACTTGTCGGCAACGAATACTTCATCGTTTTTTCCAACCAGCACAGCCGCCGGTTCGTGAATGTCGCGGATATCGTGTTGATAGTCTTCGAGCGGCTGGAAGTTCTTCATCAGTGCATACGAGTACCACGGCGTCAGTTGCGCCTCAGGTGCCCGGTTGGCGATCCCTTCGTTGATGGCGAAGTCCACGATGTGCAGGTGGTTGAGGCTGGTAATGCCGACCCGGTTGAGCAGCGTCAGGGCGACCAGGCGCGGGACGCCAACGGAAACCCAGCCGCCGGCGTCGGGCCGGTAGTTCGGAGCGCGTTGATTCGTGTACGGCGCCATGAAAAGATAATTGTCAAACAGCGCCTGCCTTGCACCGCCGGCCACGCGGATCACGAAGCCTCCTCCTGAGGAAAATCCCAGGAGCGTCTTCGGAGCCGAGGGACGTACGGCTTGCAAGAAGTCCTCCAGATCGTCGTCAAGCTGGCCGATGTACGCGATGTCGCCGCGCGGGCCCGAGTCGCCGTGGCCCCGCATATCCAATGCGTAGGCCGTAAAGCCTGCCTGAGCGAAGCTTTGCGCAAGCGGATGCATGCTCTGGCTGTTGGCCGAGGAGCCGTGCACCAGAACCACGCTGCCACGGCTGGCGTGCTTGTCAGCAGGTGCATAGCGTCGGTAAGCGAGCTGCGTGCCATCGCGTGCGCCATAGTGGACTAGGGGTGGTAGAGCAGAGAAATCCACACTCTTGAACGGGTCACTGATGCTTTGCATAGGCTTAGGCGGGGTCGGGCCGCCGAAGGCGAGCGCAGCGGCCAGGGCGACCAGCAGCACGGCAACGGTCGCGCCGCCGGTAAGGACAATGTTTCGCAATTTCATAGTTGCGCATTCCCGGAAGACAGCTCAGAACGTAATCGCGTTCGCGGTGAGCTTCGAAAAACAACCATGCGCCGGTTCGGTTCTTCTGTCTGTGCGCTGTCGTACCTAGCGCGCCCCCGATGCAATGGGCGAGAGCCGGCGAGCCGTCGAATGCTTGCATACCATGGCGCGTGGATCTGGCGCCATCCTTACAGGCGCTTGAGCCTGCGGCGGTCGCGCTTCGTTGGACGCCCCTGGATCGCCGCCGCCGGTTCGGCCGCGTAGCGGCGCGTCTGGGCCCGGCGCTCGCGCTGCGCAACGCTCTCTGCGGTCTCATCGTATAGCGCCCGTGCACTCGTGGCCGGCCCGCGAACGGCTGCCAGCGCG
>OMSW01000136.1 GCA_900290295.1 Burkholderiales bacterium | reverse complement strand
GTCCGATTCGTGGTGGTCCCGGTGGTCCTGGGGCGAGGGTGTCCTGCGCTGGGGCTTTGGCGGCGTGTCCTACGGTGATTCGGCCAGCCGCATCACGGGATCGGACAATCTGGTGAACCAGCTGCGTACGATCTCCGGGGTCAAGGGGATCGAGCTCAGCGGACCCATCGACGTGGTCCTCAAGCAGGGTCGGGCTGAAAAGCTTGCGCTGCATACGGACGACAACATCGCGCCCCTGATCCAAACAGCGGTGGACGACGGCATTCTGCGGATCGGCGTGCAGCCCGGGGCCGCTTTCCGCACCAAGCATGCGATCGGCGTGACGGTCGAGCTCCCGCAGCTTGACTCCGTCAAGGTCCTGGGTTCGGGCGACCTGAGCTGCTCGCAGTTCGATACGGACCGGCTCGAGATCGCCGCGCGCGGGTCGGGCCGCGTGCACTTTGATTCCTTGCGCACGGCAAAGCTGGCCGTGCGAGTCCAGGGCAGCGGCGATTTTCGCTTGTCGGGCACGGCGGCCCAGCAGGCGTACGTGATCGAGGGCTCGGGCGACATCGATGCCGAGGAGCTGGCCGGGCGCGAGGTCGCGGTGCGCATCGCGGGCAGCGGCGGCGCCAAGGTCTGGGCGACCGAGTCGCTGTCGATCGAGATTGCCGGCTCGGGCAACGTCGATTACCGGGGCCAGCCGGTGCTCACCAGGAACGTGCACGGATCGGGCGATATCGTCCACCATTGATCCGATCGCGCCCGCGCTCCGGGCGCCGATGTCGCTTACCGGAACATCTTCCCCGGATTGAGGATTCCCAGCGGATCCAGGGCCTGCTTGATGCGCGTCATGATCTCGATGGCCTCCGGCCCGTGTTCGGCCAGCAGGAAGTCGATTTTGTGCAGACCCACGCCGTGCTCTCCGCTGCAGGTCCCATCCATGGACAGGGCCCGGCGTACCAGGCGTTCATTGCAGGCTTCGGCTTGCTCGCGTTCGGCCTTGGCGTTGGGGTCGATCAGCATTTGCACGTGGAAGTTGCCGTCACCGACGTGCCCGATCAACAGGGATGGAAAGCATGCCGTTGCCAGGTCGGCGCGTGTCTCTTCAATGCACTCTGCCAGGCGCGAGATCGGCACGCACACGTCGGTCGTGATCGAGCGGCATCCCGGACGCAGTTGCAATCCGGCAAAATAGGCGTTGTGGCGCGCTGCCCAGAGGCGGTTGCGCTCTTCGGGAGCGCGTGCCCAGACGAAATCGACACCGCCATGCTCGTGCGCGATTTCCTGGACTGCCGCCGCATGTTCGGCCAGCGTCGACGCCGAACCGTGAAACTCGAACAGCAACAGGGGCGTCTCGCGCAGCGCCAGCTTGCTGTATGCGTTGACGGCGCGCACGCCGGCGGCGTCGAGCAGCTCGCAGCGCGCCACCGGGACGCCCATCTGTATCGTTGCAATCGTCGTGCGCACCGCTGCATCGACGCTGGGAAAGTGGCACACCGCTGCGGCGATCGCCTCCGGCTGCGTAGCCAGCCGGAGCGTGACCTCGGTAATGATGCCCAGGGTCCCCTCGCTGCCGATGTAGAGCCTGGTCAGGTCGTAGCCGGCTGCCGACTTCTTGGCGCGGCGCGCGGTGTGCAGCACCTGGCCCTGCGCACCGACCACGGTCAGCGCCAGAACGTTTTCGCGCATGGTTCCGTAACGCAGCGCATTGGTGCCCGAGGCACGGGTAGCCACCATGCCGCCGATGGTCGCGTTGGCGCCCGGATCAACGGGGAAGAACAGACCCTTGTCCTTTAGCTCGGCATTGAGCTGCAGGCGCGTGACGCCGGCCTCGACGCTGGCGCTGAGGTCCTCGCTGTGGACGGCCAAGATCCGCTGCATGCGCGACAGGTCGACGCACACGCCTCCGCGCGCGGCCAGCACCTGACCTTCGAGCGAGGAGCCGGCGCCAAATGCGATCAGCGGAACCCGGTGCGCCGCGCAGGCTCGCACCAATGCCGCAACTTCCTCCGTCGACTCGACAAAGACCACCGCGTCGGGCGGCATCGGTTCGTAGGCAGACTCGTCCCGACCATGGTGCTCGCGCACTGCCATGCCGGTGGCAAAGCGCTCGCCGAAGCGCTGTTGCATGCTGGCACGGAAGTCTAGCGGCAAGATCATGGGCTGGTCTGGCTGTGGCAGTGGCGAGCCGCGTGCGGCTGCGCCGCCCTTGGCCCCGAGCTCACTGCCACGAAAGGTCCATCACGCCGCGCCGCTGGCGCTCTTTCGGTCGCTGGCTGCCTTCTTCAGCGCGGCAAGAAATGCCTCCGAGTCGACAAACAGCGCCCACACCAGCCATGCCGCCGCGGCAAATATCGCGGCGATGAATGCCCAATCGATATACGGTTTGGCATCCTGCGCAAGGAAGGGATTGATGAAACGGAACAGCACCTCGTAGAAACTGGCGATCACGATCAAGCTCACCAGGGCAAGCACCGATGTGGACAAGTGCGCCGATACGCCCCCGGCGCGCCGGAGCTGGGCAGAGTGGCGCAGACCCAGCGCCCAGAGCAATACCAAAGCGCCGGTGTGCGCGATGAACTGCACCAGCGCACCCGCCCCGACCTTGGCGCCGATGGTGGCGCTGCGCAAGGGCTCAAGACCGCCGAGCACCGCGCCCAAGCCGAGTGCCGCGATGATCACGATCACGTACTTGCCGACCCACAGCCAGTTTTCCTTCATGAGATGACCCCGAAGCGCAGGCACGGGGCCGCAGTGTCTTGCGCGATCGCATTCATGACAGCTGCGGCCGCGCAAACGGTCCGATATCGACGCGTCCGCAGGCGCCCGGCGGGCGGATCGGGACGAAAACACCGACATCGGCGCCCAGCGCTCCAAATGCCGTGGCGCTGTTGCATAGCGCCAGCGCGGCAGCGAGCGGACGTTTCATGTTCGAGTACCTCCGGCAAATTTGTCCCGCGCAATCCTACCCGCATGGCGTTCGGCCTGCCACAACCGCTTGCGCCGCAGTGGTATACCGTCGGGGCGTCCCGAGGACGGCGGGCGCAGGTGCCGCGCCCGGCCCATGCAGGGCATGGCGCTATGCTAGTGCGCATTTATTTTGCAGAGGGCCTCGTGGCGCACCGTCTTTCCACAATTGTGACCCGCACCGGTGATGACGGCACTACCGGCCTGGGCGATGGCACGCGCACCGGCAAGCAAAGCCTGCGCATTGCAACCATCGGCGAGCTCGACGAGCTGAACTCCCACATCGGCCTGCTGCTGACCGAGGCACTGGCAGCGCAGATTCGGGAGGATCTGGTGGACGTTCAGCACGATCTGTTCGATCTGGGCGCCGAACTTTGCCTGCCGGGCCGCACGGTGCTGGCGGCGCAGCGCGTGATCCGGCTCGACGCCTGCCTGGCGTATTACAACAAGAGCCTGCCGCGCCTGGAAGAGTTCATCCTCCCCGGCGGCTCGCGTGCGGCCGCACAGGCGCACGTGTGCCGCACCGTTTGCCGGCGCGCCGAGCGTTCCCTGGTGGCGCTGGCCGCCGGCGAGCCGGTCAGCGAAACAGCGCGCCAGTACTGCAACCGCCTGTCGGATCTGCTCTTCGTGCTGGCGCGCGTGCTCAATCGTGCCGCGGGCGGCAGCGAACCCCAATGGCAGTCACAGCGCTCGCGCGGTCAGCGCTAGGTATTTGCAAGAGCCTTGTCCTAGGCTGATTGAAAGTACGCGATAGTGTATAATTGTGCGTATGGAAAGCACGTTAAATGTCGCCAAAGCGGCCAGGGTGCTGGGCGTGACGGTCAAGACAATGCAGCGCTGGGAGCGCGAGGGCCGCTTATCGCCGTTTGCTCGTACGGGCAGCAATCGTCGGCTTTATACGGAGGCGCAGATTCGCGCCTTCATCGGTGTGCGGGCCGGCGCGGCAGAGCCGACGCGCATCGTCGTGTACTGCCGGGTCTCCAGTGCCGCGCAGAAGCCGGAGCTGGTCAATCAACGGCGCGTGCTGGAAGACTTTGTGGTTGCAAAGGGACTAGCGAATGCGGAGTTTGTCGAGGAGGTCGGCGGCGGATTGGACTTCAAGCGCAAGAGATTTCTGGAGCTGATGGACGCGATCGGTCGACGCGAGATCAAAACGCTTGTCTTGGCGCATCGCGATCGCCTAACTCGGTTTGGCTTCGAGTGGTTCGAGCACTTCGCCGCCGCGAATGACTGCGAGCTGCTCGTGCTAAACCAAGAGCGCGTCTCGCCCGAGCAGGAGATGGTGCAGGACCTGATGACGATCGTGCATTGTTTCTCTTCGAGGCTGTACGGATTGCGGAACTATCGAAAAAAACTGGACGAGGCCCTGCGAATGGACAGGCAGCAGGCCTGGGCGAAAGCGAAGTTCTAGGCGTGCCATGCAGCTGACGCACAAAATTGCCCTCGTTTCGAAGTCCGCGCAGCGCGACTATTTCTGTCGTGCCGCCGGCACGAACCGCTTTACCTGGAACTGGGGTTTGGCCGAATGGAACCGGCAGCACGAAGCCGGGCTGAAGCCGTCGGCGATGCGCCTTAAAAAGCAGTTCAACGCGATCAAGTACGCGCAATTTCCGTGGCTCGTCGACATGCACCGCGACAGTCACGCGCGCCTTGCGGACTGCTGGTATCCGAGCAGCAAGTTTTGTTCGGCCTGCGGAACGAAGAACGAAGCGCTCGCGTTAAGCGATCGGACTTGGACGTGCGCCGCCTGCGGCACGCACCACCACCGAGACCACAACGCAGCGATCAATCTGCAACGGCTCGCAACCGTAACTGCGCTACCCGCGGCTGCGCTACCCGCGGCGAAGCTCGCCAGCAATGGCGACACTGCGACAGGACGGGTTCCTGCCGTAGACGGGAAAGTCACGCCTGCCAGGCACGAGTTCGGTCAACAAGACGGCTCGGGGCAGGAAAAGAACCGTGCGCACTTGTGCGCACTTTCATAGCAGCAATTCATGAAGAACGTCTCGACTGCCGCTGTCCTAGCGATCGCCACCGGAGCTCCGATTGCGGCCCTGTCCGCCGCTGCCCCGGATGCGCTGCCGCCAGGATTCCCCGTACGGGGCGCCCATCAGATCGACCTGCGCTGCGACGAGGAGCTCGAAGCGCGGCGCAAGATGCTGACGAGCATGGAGCGCAAATCCAGCCCCGGGAAAATCCTGGAGGAATTCAATGCGCTGGCGATTCGCACCGGGGCTTTTGACGATCCGGTCGCGCTTTTGCAAAACGCGGCGCCCGAGAAGGAAACGCGATCGGCGGCACAGGCCTGCCTGGAAAAAATGGTGCCCTTTGCCACCGAGCTGTTTCAGAGTACCCGGCTCTATGCGCGGGTGCAAAAGCTCAAGGCGACCGAGCCGCAGGATCAGTCCTATCGGAGGCTGCTGCTCGAGAATTTTGAGGATGTCGGTGCGTCGCTGCCGGCCGACAAGCGCGCGCAAGTCAAGGCGATCCGAGACGAACTCAACACGCTTGCG
>OMSW01000040.1:429-4833 GCA_900290295.1 Burkholderiales bacterium | reverse complement strand
ATCACCGCAATCTGCACGGCATCGCGCGCCGCGGCAGCGGCCTGCGCGTCGTAGCGGGCGGCCTCGATCTCGCGCCGGAATTTGCCAAACAGGTCGATGTCCCAGACGGCATCGAATCCGGATATCTGCGTAATTCGCGACGAGGGCGAGAGCGCGTGGTCGGCCGATTGCAGCGGCCCAGCAACGCGGCTGCGCGACATGTCGCTTCCGGTACCGCGTCCGCCGCCGGAGCTCGCGTCGAGTCGCGGCAGAGCGTAGCCCGTGAGCACCACCTCGAAGGTACGCGCCTCCTGCAGGCGCGTCAGCGCAATCTCCAGGCTGGGATTGGCCTGCAGGGCGCGCTCGACCAGCGAATCGAGTTCCGGGTCCCCGAGCGCGTGCCACCAGCGGGCAATCTCAACGGCGGCCGCAACGGGTGCCGGAGCGGTACGCGCACTTGCAAACCCGGTGGCTGCGGCGCTCGAGATGTCTGGCGACGCTGGACCTGAACCAGGCTTTGATTCGACGGGTCTGGACCCCTCCGCGGGCTTCACGTACTCGTCCGGAACCTTGAACGTCGGCGGGTGATAGTCCGGCCCCACCGCGCATCCGGACAGCAAGAGGCCGACGACCAGCGCCGGCAGCAGACAGGCTCCACGCACGTAGCGTCTCCTCAGTGCCGCTTGCCGGCGTCGGCCGGCGCAGCGCCCCCAGGCGGTGCTGCGGCGACCGGCGTCCTCGCAGAATCGACGGCCGATGCCTGGCCCGAAGGTCCGGTCACGCCCGCGGACTCGTTGACCGTGACCAGGTCCCCATCCGAGATCTGGCTGCTAATGTTAAGGGCAACCTTGTCGCCGGCGGCGACCCCGGAGCCCAGCTCGACCGCGCTGCCCTCGTCGCGTGCAATCGTGACCTTGCGAAAGCGCACATGGCCGTCGGGCTCGACGACCGCAACCTGCGGGCCGCTGGAGCGAAACACCATGGCCGCCGCCGGCACCTGGTACAGGCCGTTTTCTTGCAATTGAAACGCGACATCCACGTACATCCCCGGCACGAGCGTCCCCTCGCGATTGGGCAGATCCACCTCGACCTTCAATGTGCGCGCCTGCGGATTGATTGCCTGGGACGTCCGCGTTATGGCTCCCGTGAATACCTGACCGGGGAGATTTTCCGCGCGAATCTGTACCGGCGCACCCGATTTCATGAGGTCGGTCGATGCGCTTTGCGGCACATCGACGAAGACGCGGATCGGCCGGTCCTGGCTCATGCGGTACAAGGGCGTGGTCGCGGCCGTACTGCCCGCGGTCACCAAGTTGCCGATGTCGATGCGCCGTTCCACGACGGTGCCGTCAAATGGCGCCGTGACCCGCTTGAACTGCGTCAATGCCAGATAATGATCGACATCGGCCTGGTTGAGCGCGACCTGCGCGCGCGCCGCATTGAGCTGAGCCTCGGCGCTGTCAAAGGCGGCCTTCTTCTCTTCGCGTTCCTGTTCCGAGACCACGCCCTTGGGCGAATCGCGCCAGCGCTCGTAGGTCGTCGTGGCAAGCACAGCCTCGGCGTCGCGGACGCGGACCTGGGCTTCGGCAGCATTGAGCTGCGCGCGCGTGGCGACAAGTTGCGCGTCGAGCTCGGGCGTATCGATGATGGCCAGCGTCTGCCCCTGGCGCACATGATCGCCGATATCGCTGTACCAGTTCGCGACGTAGCCGTTGACCCGCGCGTAGATGGTGGCCTCGAACCAGGCGGCGGTCTCGCCCGGCAGCGTTAGCGTGCGCCCGCCCATGCCGCCGCGCACGGCAGTCACGCTGACGAGGGGCCGGCGCGCGGCATCGGCAACGGAGGCGGCCGCAAGTTCGTGGCGCTCTCGCGACTTCACCCAGTACACCAGCGCAAAGCCGACCAGCAATGCAAGCGCCACGATGACAGCAAACCGCCGCAGTTTTCGTCCTGTTTCCGGCGAAAAATCGGTCGACGTCCGGCCCTCACCGGAAGCGTGTGCCACCGGACTCTGGGGCGCGCCCGCCCCGCCATCCGCGCCAAGCTCGTCGTGCGGGGTTTTCGAATCACGTGCGCTCACTGCATGCCCCTCGTCGGATGAGGATAGGACGGCTCCGGCACCAAGCCGGAGGGCCGGCGCCGCAGCAGCCGATACATGGTCGGGACGAAGACCAGGGTTGCGAATGTCGCGAACAGCAGACCGCCGATCACGGCCCGTGCAAGCGGGGCATTTTGTTCCCCGCCCTCGCCGACGCCAAATGCCATGGGGACCATGCCCAGGATCATCGCTCCGGCCGTCATCAGCACCGGTCGCAGGCGGGTATAGCCGGCGGTGACCGCGGCGACCATGGAATCGTCGCCCGCAGCCGTGCGCTGGTTGGCAAAGGTCACGACAAGGATGCTGTTTGCCGTTGTCAGCCCGATGCACATCAGCGTGCCCATCAGGGCCGGCACGCTCAAGTGGGTCTGGGTGAGAAACAATATCCACATGACGCCGCCCAGGGCGAAGGGAACCGCCATCAGGACGATGAGCGGATCGATCCAGCTCTGGAAATTGATCACCAGGAACAGATACACCAGCACCACGGCAAGCGCAATGCCGGTGAAAAGTCCGGCGTAGCTCTCGCGCATGGTCTCGACCTGGCCCGAAAGTACGACGGAAATCGCCTTTTCCGGCGCTGGCCGGTCGGCCTCCAGCACACGCGTGATTTCGCGCGCCGCCGATTCGAGATCGCGCCCCTGGACATCGGCATGGACGTCGAACACCGGGCGGATGTTGAACTGCGATACGACCATTGGCACTCGGGCGCGGCCAAATTTCGAGATGTTCATGAGCAGTTGGCGCTGGTCGCCGCCGCTTTCGGCGCTGACCGGCACCGTCCACAGGTCCTGCGCGGACTCGATCTGGTAGGTCGGCACCTGCACCACGAGCGGGTAGCTGACGCTGTTGCGCGGATCGACCCAGAAGTTGGGTGCGATCTGGGCGCTGGAATTGGTCGCCACCAGGACGCTGTTGGCCGTGGCCTGCTGGCTCGCACCGACCTCGGTGGCCAAGGCGCGGTCGACGTCGACCGTCAGCGCCGGTGCGTCCGGTACCTGGAAGACGTGCGAATCGACGATTCCCGGAATCTGCTTGAGATCGCGCGCGATGCGGGCCGCCAGCGCGTAGGTCTCGTTGCTGTCATACCCGGAAATGCGCACGTCGATCGGCGCCGGTTGTCCGAAGTTGAGCACCTGGTCGACGATGTCGGCCGGCTGGAAGAAGAACTGCAGATCCGGGAAGCGTTCCGGCAACTCCCGCCGCAGCTGCGCCACGAAGCCAGCTGTAGGTCGATGCTTTTTGTTGAGCGATATGAGGATTTCGCCATCCATCGGCCCGACCGTGGCCGTATCGCTGAGCGCGATGTTGATGCCGCTGTAGGGAAGCCCGATGTTGTCCAGGATGACGGCAACCTGATCGGCGCCCACGATCTTGCGGATTTCGCCTTCGACTCGCGAGAAATACTCCTGCGTCCTTTCGAGGCGAGTTCCCGGCGGCGCGCGCACGTGCAAGCGCATCTGGCCGGCGTCGACCTGCGGGAAGAAGTCGCGTCCCAGCGACGGGAACAGCATCAGCGAGCACAGCATCAGCGCCACGAAAAAACCGATCGTCAGGCCCGGTTTCCGTAGGACCCAGGACACTGCGTTGCGATAGGCTTCGCGAAAGCGGGAAAAGCCCTTCTCGAATCCGAGATGGATCGCGAAAAACGCTCCGACAAGCTGGCGCGCCGCCGATCCGGTCGCAATCTGCGCCCGGACCGCCAAGCGCCCGTGCCCATCGAACTTCGAACGCATGAGGTACTTGAACAGCAGCGGCACCAGGGTGAAGGACAGTGCCAGGCTCGCGAGCAGGGACACGCACACCGACACCGAGAGCGGCGAGAAAAGATATTTAGCCGTGCCCTGCAACAGGAACACGTTCTCGATGACCACCGTGCCGTTGTCCACGAGTATGCCGACCGCCAGCGCGAATCCCCCCAGCGTCATCGTGTTGAGCGTACTGCCGCCCACGTACATCAGGAGGACCGCCGTGATGATCGACAGCGGGATCGCCGCCAGGATGATGAGCGTCAGGCGCCAATTGCCAAGAAAAAGCAGGATCATCAGCGCGGTCAATCCCGCCGCCATCAGCCCACCCATCAGCACGCTGTTGAGCGCGGCCTTGACGAAGATCGATTGGTCGAACACCGGCTTGATCGATACGCCCGCCGGCATCACGCGCTCGATATCGGGCAGTACCGCGCGGATGCCATCGATGACGGCGAGCGTCGAAACCCCGCCGGTCTTGCGGATCGTCATCAGGGCCCCGAGCGAGCCATTTACCGAGACGGAGTTGGTCTGCACCTGGAAGCCGTCGTGCACGCGTGCAACGTCGCGCATAAAGAC
>OMSW01000040.1:0-419 GCA_900290295.1 Burkholderiales bacterium | reverse complement strand
AGCATGTAGTCCTTGGCGCCGATCTTCACGTCGCCGGCGGGCAGGATGACGTTCTGGCGCAGCAATGCCAGGCTCACGTCGGTCGGCGAGAGGCCGCGCGACTGCAGGGCACGCGAATCGAGGTCCGCCATGATCACCCGCGGCTTGCCACCATAGGGATAGGGAACCTCGGCGCCGTGGACCACCGCAAGGGCCGGACGGATGATGTTCTGGCCCAGATCGTTGAGCTTGGTGTCGGGTAGCGAGTCGCTGGCCAGGCTCAGCTGAATGATGGGAACGTCGGTCGCCCCGTAACGCAGCACCAAGGGCGGGGTGATATTGGGCGGCATGTACTTGAGGACGACCAGCGCGCTGCTCGCCAGCTGCGACACCGCGCGAGTGACATCGGCTCCCTCGTGCAGATAGACCTTCTCGACGCC
>OMSW01000135.1:1295-27386 GCA_900290295.1 Burkholderiales bacterium | reverse complement strand
AATCGCAGCGAACTGCTTGCCCCCTTCTACTGGAGCAAGTATGGGAAAAATTTTCTCGTAATCGCGGTTCTTTTCGTGGCGCTGGTTGCGTACCACGTCTATACGTCGCGTCCGACGGCGCAGGCGTTTTCGTCATTGTTGTTTCTTGCAATTCTTGCAGCCGCTTTTTACCGGTTGGCATTGGCCGAGTCGCGGCGAGACAAAACCGAACAGGCGCTACGCAGAAGCCAAGCGCTGTTGAACCAAGCTCAGGCCGTCGGCAAGTTTGGCGGTTGGGAATACGACGTCGCTACCGGGCAGGTGTTCTGGACGGAGGAGGTCTACCGCATCCTCGAGGTTGGCCCGGAATACGATCCGAGCAACGTCGCGAAGGACATCGAGTTTTGTGCGCCGGATGTCCGGACGGTTATCACCCGCGCCTTCGAGCGTGCTGTCGCACTAGGCGAGCCTTACGATCTGGAAGCCAGGTTTACGGGAGCCAAGGGCACGCACAAGTGGGTGCGAACCAGCGCCCGGGCAGAAATCGTTGGCGGGAAAGTACGGCGCGTCATCGGCGATATTCAGGACATCACCGATCGCAAGGTCGCGGAGGTGCGGAGCGGATTTCTGGCCAATCACGACCGGCTGACCGAGCTGCCAAATCGTGAGCTTTTCTATGACCGCCTCTCTCAAGCGATTTCTCGAGCGGCAAGAAGAAAGGAGTGTGTTGCCGTCTTCCTCCTCGATCTGGATGATTTCAAGCCGATCAACGACAACTATGGACATGCGGCCGGTGATGTCGCACTCATCATGGTGGCGCGGCGTCTGAAGGCCTGCCTGCGAAATATGGATACCGTTGCGCGTCTGGGAGGCGATGAATTCGCCGTCGTTTTGGGAGATGTGGAGAACCCAGCGGACTCCAAGACGATTGCGGAGAAGATAATCAAAAGCCTCTCCGAGCCCCTGAAATTGATCGACACCGGCGAGTGCCATATCGGGGTGAGCATCGGGATCGCAATCTTTCCGGAAAACGGCTCCGAGATCGACAAGCTGATGAGCGCCGCAGATAGCGCCATGTATGAAAGCAAGGCGCGTGGCAAGAACACCTACACGTTTTCCAGCGAAGGGACGCACGCCGAAGCGGCGGCGAGACCTTGGATTGCCCTCGATGCTTCGCTGATGGTCGGTTCGCCGGAAATCGACCAGCAGCATCAGAGGATAGCGAACCTGCTCAACAATCTGAATACTGCCGTCAAGTATGCCGATGAACCGGCAGAACTGACCGCCCGGCTATTCGATGAAATGGTCCACTACGTTCGCTTTCATTTCCAGACCGAGGAGCGTCTGATGGATCGACAGGGTTACCCGGATCGGATCGCCCATATAAACGCACATCAGAAGTTGCTTGACGAGGTGATGTATTTGAGGACAAAGTTCATCCAGGGTGGAGAATTGGTCGTTTTGCAGTCGCTGAAGGACTGGCTGCTCCTGCACATCGCGAGTTCGGACAGACCCCTGGCAGAGTACCTGGCCAATCCACAGGAGAAAGCCTTAGCAGCTCCGACGCCGGAATTCTCAATTGCCGATCGTTGAACTGTCCGGGATCCGTTGCGACATCCTGTACCCGCTGCTATCGGGAAGCGGGAAGCACGCCTCTGCGCCGGCGGCAGACCTTCGCGGACAAAGATGCCGTGAAACGCGTTTCTGGCGGAGTGGACGGGACTCGAACCCGCGACCCCCGGCGTGACAGGCCGGTATTCTAACCAACTGAACTACCACTCCAGGACTACGGCTGCGCACAACCACCTTTTCACGAATGCGGCGCTGCGACTTTGGCGATCGCGGCATCGAGCAACCGCGGTGGTGGGTGCTGAGAGGTTCGAACTCCCGACCTACGCCTTGTAAGGGCGCCGCTCTACCAACTGAGCTAAGCACCCCGCTTTGATTGCCCACCGGTCGCGCACGAAACCGCGCACAGCAGAACGCCGCTTCCAATCTTTCGCGAAGCCGATTAGTTTACCGCATCCTTCAGGGCCTTTCCAGCGCGAAACTTCGGCACCTTTGCCGCCTTGATCTTGATGGGTTGGTTGGTGCGCGGATTGCGGCCCGTGCGCGCCGCACGCTTGCCAACGATGAACGTTCCAAAGCCGACGAGGGTGACCGAATTGCCCTTCTTAAGTGAACTTCGAATCCCGCCAAGGATGGCCTCGAGCGCGCGCCCGGCAGCCGCCTTTGAAATGTCCGCTTGGCGGGCAATGTGTTCTATCAGCTCGGTCTTATTCACGGCAATCCCCCTCCATTTTTCTGCGTTGATCGCAATTCTTCTGGTATCGGCGCACGCCCGCAACTCGGCGCCGGCAGTGTCTGGCCGTACGCACCAATGCGATTCGGCATGACAGATGCTAAAGCCTCCTATTTAACCTCGCCCTCCGTAGGGTGTCAAAGCGAAGAGTCAGCAAACGATCGCGGGCGGCAATAGCCGGCAACAATCGATCGTTCCGTCAGTGCTTGATGTGTTCGCCCGCGACCACCACAGCGGTCTCCGCCGTTGTCGTCTTAGCCGGTGTCACGGCGTTCGGGTCCTCATCGGGTAGCGGGGACGGCTGCCGCTCCAGCGCCACCTGCAGCACCTGGTCGATCCACTTGACCGGAATGATCTCGATCCGGTTCTTCACGTTGTCCGGGATTTCCGCCAGGTCCTTGGAATTCTCCTCCGGAATCAAGACGATCTTGATGTCTCCGCGCTGCGCCGCCAGGAGTTTTTCCTTGAGTCCGCCGATGGGGAGCACTTCACCGCGCAGCGTAATCTCCCCCGTCATCGCCACGTCGGGACGAACCGCGATCCCGGTTAGCGTCGAAACGATCGCAGTCGTCAGCGCAATTCCGGCGCTCGGTCCATCCTTGGGAGTTGCGCCCTCGGGCAGATGCACGTGGATATCGCTCTTTTCGAACACTTCGTCCTTGATGCCGAGACGGCGCGCCCGGCTGCGCACGACCGAACGCGCAGCCTCGACCGACTCCTTCATCACGTCGCCAAGCGAACCTGTGCGGATGATGTTGCCCTTGCCCGGCATTGCTGCCGTCTCAATCGTCAGCAACTCGCCGCCGACCTCGGTCCAGGCCAACCCGGTAACCTGGCCGACCTGCGCCAGCTTTTCCGCAACGCCGAAGCTATAGCGCCGGACGCCGAGGTACTTGTTCAGGTTATGGGGCGTCACGCGCACCTTTGCGCCACCCGGTTTGAGCAGGGCCGCCTTGACGACTTTACGACAGATTTTCGACAACTCGCGCTCAAGGGCGCGCACTCCAGCCTCACGCGAGTAGTACCGTACGATATCGCGCACCGCTGTCGAGGTGACCTCGAGTTCCGCCTTGGTCACGCCGTTGTTCTTCATCTGCTTGGGAAGCAAGTACCGCGTAGCGATGTTGACCTTCTCGTCCTCCGTGTAACCCGAGAGCCGGATCACTTCCATCCGATCGAGCAGCGGGGCCGGGATGTTCATCGTGTTGGCCGTGGCCACGAACATCACGTCTGACAGGTCGTAGTCGACTTCCACGTAGTGATCGACGAAGGTGTGGTTTTGCTCCGGGTCGAGCACTTCGAGTAGCGCCGAGGACGGATCGCCCCGGAAATCCGTTCCCATCTTGTCGACTTCATCGAGCAGGAACAATGGATTGCGCACCCCGATCTTCGCGAGATTCTGCAGGATTTTGCCCGGCATGGACCCGATATAGGTCCGCCGATGACCGCGTATCTCGGCTTCATCGCGAACGCCACCCAACGCCATGCGGACGAACTTGCGATTGGTCGCGCGCGCGATCGACTGCCCGAGCGAGGTTTTGCCCACACCGGGCGCCCCGACCAGGCACAGGATTGGCGCCTTGACGCGGTCGACGCGCTGTTGGACGGCAAGGTACTCGACGATGCGCTCCTTGACCTTATCCAATCCGTAATGGTCCTCGTCGAGGACGCGCTGAGCATTGGCAAGGTCATTGTTGATCTTGCTTTTCTTCTTCCACGGCAAATTGACCAGGGTGTCGATGTAATTGCGCACCACCGTCGCCTCGGCGGACATTGGGGACATTAGCTTGAGCTTCTTGAGCTCGGCCTCGGCCTTCTGGCGGGCCTGCTTGGGCATGCGCGCAAGCTTGATCTTCTTGTCGAGTTCGTCCAGATCGGCGCCCTCTTCTCCCTCGCCGAGTTCCTTCTGAATCGCCTTGACCTGCTCGTTGAGGTAGTACTCGCGCTGACTCTTTTCCATCTGACGCTTGACGCGTCCCCGAATGCGCTTCTCCACCTGGAGGATGTCGATCTCGGTTTCGAGCTGCGCCAGCAGATGTTCCAGGCGTTCGTTGAGCCCGGACATCTCCAGGATTTTTTGCTTTTGCTCGAGCTTGAGCGGAAGATGCGCCGCAATGGTGTCGGCCAGCCGGCCTACTTCATCGATGCCCGCGATCGAGGTGAGAATTTCGGTCGGGATCTTCTTGTTCAGCTTCACGTACTGATCGAACTGCGCAACAATTGCGCGCCGCAGCGCTTCGAGCTCCGAGTCGGCACCGGTCTCCGGCTCGATCGGCGTCAGTTCACACTGAAAATGCGTCCCGATGTCCTCGATCGAGTCGATATGGGCGCGCTGCGTGCCCTCGACCAGCACCTTCACGGTGCCATCCGGAAGCTTGAGCATCTGCAGGATATTGGCAACGCAGCCGATTTCGTAGATGTCCTCGGACAATGGCTCGTCCTTGGCGGCATTTTTCTGCGCAACCAGCATGATGCTCTTGCCCGCCTCCATTGCAACCTCGAGAGCCTTGATCGATTTCGGGCGGCCGACAAAAAGGGGGATCACCATGTGGGGAAATACGACTACGTCGCGCAACGGTAGCAGCGGCAATGCCGAAGCTTCTGACGGGAGGAGTTCGTGGGCCACGTTGGTTTCCTGCGGTTTCTTCAACCTTTGGCAAATTGGGCCAAATCGGCGTGTTTCAAGCCGATCCATGCCGAGCTCGAATCTAGCACGCCGTGGCAGCTACTGTGCAAGACGAAAAGGACGGCTACCGCGCTTGATTTCTCCATGCCGCCGCCGCTGGAATTGGACCCCGTGCCGGATCAGCGTGGCGCACCAGCGACCTTGGGCTGATCGGAATACAGGACGATCGGCTGGCCTTCGTTGACCGAATTTTCATCCACGACCACCTTGGCCACGTTTTTCATGCTCGGCAACTCATACATGATATCCAGCAGCACAGCCTCGACGATCGAGCGCAAGCCCCGTGCGCCGGTCCGGCGCTTGAGCGCCCGGCGGGCGATTGCCTCAAGGGCGTCCGGCCGCACCTCGAGCTCCACTCCTTCCATAAAGAACAGACGCCGAAACTGCTTGATGAGGGCGTTCTTCGGCTCCACCAGGATTTGAACCAGCGCCTCCTGGCTCAGCTCCTCGAGCGTCGCCGCCACCGGCAGGCGGCCGACCAGCTCCGGAATGAGTCCGAACTTGATCAGGTCCTCGGGTTGCGCGTCGCGCAGCAGGTCACCGATGGATCGATTGCTCGGGCTGGAAATCTCGGCACCAAATCCGATTCCGCTTTTTTCGGATCGGTTGCGAATTATTTTTTCCAGGCCATCGAAAGCCCCGCCGCAGATGAACAGGATGTTGGTCGTATCGATCTGTACAAAATCCTGGTTCGGGTGCTTGCGTCCGCCCTGCGGCGGCACGCTGGCAATCGTGCCTTCAATCAGCTTGAGCAGTGCCTGCTGGACGCCCTCGCCGGAGACATCGCGCGTGATCGAAGGGTTATCCGATTTGCGCGAGATCTTGTCAATTTCATCGATGTAGACGATGCCGCGCTGCGCCTTCTCGACCTCGTAGTTGCAGTTCTGCAGCAGCTTCTGGATGATGTTCTCGACGTCCTCGCCGACGTAGCCGGCCTCGGTGAGGGTGGTCGCGTCGGCAATCACGAAAGGTACGTTGAGCAGGCGCGCAAGCGTCTGTGCCAGCAGCGTCTTGCCCGATCCCGTCGGCCCTATGAGCAAGATATTGCTCTTGGCAAGTTCGACCTCGTCCTTCGAGGAAAGATGCTTGAGACGCTTGTAGTGGTTGTAGACCGCAACCGAAAGAATGCGCTTTGCCTTTTCCTGGCCGATAACGTACTGGTCCAGGATGGCACAGATCTCGCGTGGACTGGGCAGGTCGGAGCGCGCGACGCCGCCGGCGGACTCCGGGGCGTTTTCATCGCGAATGATGTCGTTGCAAAGATCGATGCACTCGTCGCAAATAAAGACCGACGGGCCCGCGATCAATTTCTTGACCTCGTGTTGGCTCTTGCCGCAAAAAGAGCAGTAGAGCAGCTTCTCGCTGGAACCTTTTTTGTCCGACATTGCGCTTGCGCCTCGAATCCGTTGCGCTGCGCCGCGATCAGGTGGACTCGCTGCGCATTACGAAAATCTTGTCGACCAGGCCGTAGCTTACTGCATCATCGGCCGACATGAAGTTATCGCGATCCGTGTCCTTGGCAATGCGGTCAACCGCCTGGCCGGTGCGCTCCGCCAAGATGGCATTGATGCGCTCGCGCAAGTACAGGATTTCCCGCGCCTGGATCTCAATATCGGTTGCCTGCCCCTGCGAGCCCCCCGAGGGCTGGTGAATCATAATGCGGGAATTGGGCAAGGCATAGCGCTTGCCCTTGGCGCCCGCCGCGAGCAGGAACGCCCCCATGCTTGCTGCCATGCCGACACAGATCGTCGAGACATCGGGCTTGACGAACTGCATGGTGTCATAAATCGCCATCCCCGAATAGACCGATCCGCCGGGGGAATTGATATAAAGAGATATGTCCTTGTCGGGATTTTCCGACTCCAGGAACAGCAGCTGCGCCACCACCAGGTTGGCAGTCATGTCGTTGATTGGCCCAACCACGAAAACCACGCGGTCGCGCAGCAGTCGTGAGTAGATGTCGTAGGCACGCTCGCCCCGACCGCTCTGCTCGATCACGATCGGAACCATTCCCAGACCGGCCGGATCCGGCAACGCCGCCGCGGACTTGTTCGTCATCGCCTCATCACCCCTTCGCACTGTCCATTAGTTCGTCAAACGGCACGTTTCGATCGGCCAGCTGCGCCCTTTGCAGCACCCAATCGACCACGTTGTCCTCCAGCACCGAGGCTTCCACCTCGGCCAGTCGTTCGCGGTTGCCAAGATACCATTGCACCACCTCTGCCGGCTTCTCATATGCGCGGGCAATCGATTCGATCGCCTTGCGCACCTGGTCCGGTCGCGCCTGCAAACCCTGGCCGCGGACGATTTCGCTGATCGCTAGTGATAGTCGCACCCGCCGCTCGGCGGCTGCGGCAAATACGTCCATGCCCGGCGCCTGCGCTCCGCCCCGGGCGGAAATCTCGGCCTTGGCCATCTCCCATAGGCGCCCTTGCTCGGCGGCCACCAGCGCGCGCGGCAGATCAAATTGGGCGGCACCGAGGAGCGCGTCCATGACGCTGTCGCGCGTACGTGCACGCAGGCGCGCGCCAACCTCACGTTCGACGTTGTTGCGCACCTCTGTGCGCAGAACATCCAGGCTTCCATCGGCGATGCCAACGGAGCGCGCGAAATCCGCGTCCAGGGGCGGCAAGATACGCTCCTCGACGGAAACGACGGTGACCTCGAATTGCGCCGTTTTGCCAGCAACCGCGGCCCCGTGATAGTCATCCGGGAAGCGCAAGGGAAACTGGCGGCGGTTACCGGCAACCGCACCGCGCACCGCGTCCTCGAACGCCGGCAGCATGCGCCCCTTGCCCAATTCGAACGAGTACCCGCTCGCCGTCCCACCCTCGAAGGCGGCGCCGTCGATCGTGCCGCGAAAATCGACCTTGACCCGATCACCGTCGCGCGCAGGCCGCTCGACGGGCGAGAAGGTTCCCCGCTGTCGGCGCATCACCTCGATCGTCTTCTCGACCTCGACCGCGCCCACCGGACAGACCGCCCGCTGCACCGACAGGCGCGTTGCATCGATTGCGCCAATCTCGGGGTACACCTCGAACGTGGCACGAAAATTCTGATATGCCGCGTCACCGTCGGTCTTGGATTCAATCTGCGGCTGCCCCGCAAGTCGCAATTTGTTCTTTTCTAGCGCGTGGGACAGCAATTTGCTGACCTTGTCGCTGAGGACCTCCGCCTGAACCTGCGCGCCGTGTGCCTGCGCGATCATCTTGACGGGCACCTTGCCGCGGCGAAACCCGGGCATGTTCGAATCGCGTGCCAGACGCGCCAAACGCTGCGCGACTTCGGCCGCGATCTCGGCGTTCGGTACGCTCAGATCAATGCGGCGCTCCAGGGTGCCGATGCTCTCTATGTTCTGCTGCATATTCTTCGAAGTATTAGCGCCGTATATGCGGATTTGATCAAAAACCCCACATGCAGTCGATTCGTCTTGCGAAGGGGGAACTCGAACCCCTATGCCGGCAAACGCGTCAGGACCTAAACCTGGTGCATCTACCAATTTCGCCACCCTTCGCAACGCACCGCCGACCTGCGCGCGAACTGCGTGGCGAGCCGGCCGCGGCGACCGGATGGCGGGCCCCTTCCGCGCCCCCGCAAACGGGGCGGTGGCGTCGTGTGCGAATTCTAATCCATCAGGCCACGAGGTCCGGCGGTCTGCGCCGGCGGGCGCGGCCGTGCTAGCTTCCGCGGCTCGGGTGTCGACCAACACGAAAAATTTCCCGTCGCTTCGATCCTGGTACCGGCCCGACTGCGCGGCGCCGTTCGCAAGATCTACCGCTGCGCCCGAATCGCTACGACATCGCCCACGAGGGCGATGCGCGGGCGCCGGCACGTCTTGGCGCCCTTGCCGCGGCGATCGCCCGCCATCGCCTGGCGGTCGAACGAATTCGCGCACTGCTGCACGCCTTCGAGCAGGACGCCCGCGGCGCCGCCTTTTCCACCACCCCTAAGTGGCCTCGGCGGCAAAACGCACGGTGTCGTGATCGATGCCAACGCTTACCCAGCCTTTATCCTCGCTGAGCTCGTACAATTTGCTCAATTTGCGTCTCTTCTCTTACGTGAAAGTCCGACAGGCTCCTAGGTCAACGAGCGCTGCTGCGGGGTCCCCGTGCATGATGCGGAGTTTTTGGTATTGCAATTCCAGGAGGGGCCGACATGGCGACGGAACGGCAGGCGATTCCCCGCGACGAGGAGAACGACTATACCGACGCGCAGGCGGCTAAGCGGCGGGATTTCATTCGCAGGCAAACCGGTGCGAACCTCTCGCAGGTAAGTAACTACTCGTTCGATCCGTCGATCGTTCAGGGCCATATCGAAAACTATGTCGGCGTGGCGCAAGTACCCATCGGCATCGCCGGTCCGCTTCGCATCAATGGGGAACATGCGCGAGGGGATTTTTTCGTTCCGCTTGCGACCACCGAGGGAACGCTCGTTGCAAGTTACAACCGCGGCATGCGGCTGCTGACGGAGTGTGGCGGGGTCAAGACTACGGTCGTCGAAAGCTACATGCAGCGGGCGCCCGTATTCGTTCTGGGGGATGCGCTAAGCGCGCGGCAGTTCGGCCATTGGGTCGAGGAGAACTTCGGCGCGATCAAAGCGGCAGCCGAAACGACCACCCGATTCGGCAACCTCCTGAAGATCCAACAATTTTCCATCGGTCCGTTGAGAGAACTGCGCTTCAACTTTGCAACCGGCGATGCCGCCGGTCAAAACATGGTCGGCAAAGCGACGCTCGCTGCCTGCGAATGGATCAAGAAGAACTACCCGGTCGATGTGAAATATCTTCTGTCCGGAAACATGGAGACCGACAAGAAGCATTCGCAGATCAACATGCTTCTGACTCGCGGCAAGCGGGTGGTGGCCGAGGCGGTAGTCCGCAACGAGGCGCTGAAGGAAATCATGGGGGTAAGCACGAAGGACCTCTTCGCTGCACGCCAGATGTCGAACGTCGGCGCCTTCCTTGCGGGCTCCGCCAACAACATCGCCCACGCGGCAAACGGGCTGACGGCGATGTTCATCGCCACCGGCCAGGATGTCGCCGACATCGCCGAATCTCACGCGGCGGTCGGTTACAACCAGCTGCTGGACGACGGAAATCTCTATTGGTCGATCACCCTGACGTCGCTCATCGTCGCGACCCATGGCGGCGGCACGGGCCTTGCGACCCAAAGAGAGTGCCTCGACATGCTGGGCTGCTCGGGTGATGGCAACGCGGACAAATTCGCCGAGATCTGCGCCGGGGTCGTCCTCGCGGGCGAGACCTCATTGGCAAGCGCCGTGCTGCACGGGGACTGGGTGTCGAGCCATGATCGGCTCGGGCGCCATCACCCATAGCATCGGCGCTATCTGCCGGCGGTAGGTCGCCGCTTTCGGCCTCGCGTCCACAAGCGGCAGCGATCGCCCGCGGCAGTCCGAAGCCCGCTTTTGCCTTGCGGCCTGCGCAACCCTCTCGCCTAATGGGCGCCCAATCAGGGGGTGAGAGGGCAGCGCGGCGGATGTTCCTTCGCCGCTCCCGATTCGGCGATCACGCCGCGGACGGCGTTCTGAGCTTGGGCGCGCTTCCGGCGTTGGCCGCCTCGTCTTTGTAGGCCTCGCGCAGCGCCTTCTTGTCGATCTTGCCGATGCTGGTCAGCGGCAGGGTGTCGACGAACTTGATCCGCTCGGGCACCGCGAACCGGGAGATCAGCCCCTTTTGCACGTAGGACGTCACATGCGCGCGAAGCTCCTCCGTCCCGATCTTGCCGGCAAATTCGGGAAGGAGGACGATCAGGGCCAACGGCCGCTCGCCCCATTTCTCGTCCTTCACGGCAATGACGGCGGCCTTACTGACGCCTTCCATCTCTAGGAGGATGTCCTCCAGCTCGATCGAGGAGATCCACTCGCCGCCGCTCTTGACGACGTCCTTGAGCCGATCGGTAACATGGACATAGCCGCCGCCGTCGATCATCCCAATATCGCCCGTGTGCAGGTAGCCGCCCGCCCAGAGTTGCTCGGACGCCTCGGCGTTATTCAGGTAGCCCATGGTGAGCCACGGGGCCCGTACGACGATCTCGCCGGTAGCTTTCCCGTCATGCGGGACATCTGCCATGTCAGCGTCGACAATGCGCAGTTCCACCAGCGGTCCGGGTAAGCCGGACTTGGTCCGATGCACGACGTCGTTCTCGATGTCTCCCGTCAGCTGCTCCGTGCCGACCAGCGCGCTGGTCAGGAACGGGCACGCCTCGGAGAGGCCGTAGCCGGCGAAGACGTCGATGCCTCGCTCCAGCGCCGCCCTTGCCAGCGATCGCGGGAGCGCGGAGCCGCCGACGACCATCTTCAGCTTGGAAAGGTCGACGTCGCGACTGCCGGGCGCCGTAAGCAGCATCTGCAGGATGGTCGGGACGCAGTGCGTGAAGGTCACGCCCTCGGTCTTGATCAGGCGCAGGAAGATTTCCGGCGTATAGCGGCCGGGATAAACCTGTTTGACGCCGCTCGCGGTCGCGGTGTAAGGGCAACCCCACGCGTGCACGTGAAACATCGGCGTCATCGGCATGTAGACGTCGTCGCGATGAAACCGGCCCTGGATCGGGGCCAGGCCATAGGCGACCAGCGCCGAAAGGGTGTGAAGCACCAGCTGACGATGGCTGAAGTACACGCCTTTCGGCCGCCCAGTTGTGCCGGTCGTGTGGAAGGTCGACGCTCGCGTGTTCTCGTCAAAATCGGGGAAGTGGAAAAATGGCGAGCTCGCCGCCAGCAATGCCTCATATTCCGATGCCACCGGCAGGCGCGTGGGCGGCACCTCCGCGCGATCGCTCAGCAATACGAACTTGCGCACGGTCTCCAGCTTGTCGCCGAGTTTCTCCGCCAGGGGCAGGAAATCCGAATTGATCAATACGGTGCCGGCGCCGGCGTCGTTCAGCGTGTAGAGGAGCTGCTCGGGTGGCAGCGCGAGATTGACCGTCTGCATCACCGCGCCCATCATCGGGATGGCGAAGTAGCATTCGTGGTAGCGGTGGCTGTCCCAGTCCATGACGGCGACAACATCGCCCGACTTGACGCCGATCTGGTTCAGGCCGCTGGCCAATCGTCCGACCCGGTCGCGAAAGGTTCGGTAGGTGTGGCGCCTCAGATCCCGATAGACGATCTCCTTATCTGGCGAGCGCACTAGCGGTGAGTGAAGCAGATGCTTGATGAGAAGCGGATACTGATAGGCAGAGGGGCTAAACGTTATCAAATTGGGCGACATAGCATCTTCCCGGGGGCATGGCAAAACCCCATTTGCCGCGCACACCGATGACAGCGAACGCGCTCCCGGCGCGAAGGAACACCTCGTTAATCGGCGCCAAGCCGCGAGACATCGGACCGTTGGACCCGGGTGGGACGCAGCCTTGGCCCAACTATTGCAAAATTATAGTGAATGCGCGCTCGCGTTGTTGATCGAGGTCAATCGTGCTTGCTCTTGGTCGAAGGGGTAGGGATAGGCCCGCCGCTTCGCGCGGGCTTTCTCGGCCTCCGTGGCAGATGCTTCTCCACCTGTATCGCGGCCGCGGGCAAGGGCCGGAGGCTGACTGTCTCTCGGGCGGCGCGCGACCCGACTTCTCGCGGCGGTGCTTGCTCGGCGATGGCCGGTGCGGCAATGTCGATGACCTCGACAGCGCCGGCGTCGCTGATCGCATCGGTTGCGCGCTTGAGGACCGCCAACTCCTGGATCATGTCATCCGCGATGGCTTGCACATCCGGGACCGTTGCCCTGCAGGCGGTCAGGCCGAATTCGATGTCGTCGAGGTAACTTTGCGTCGTGATCTCGAGGGCAAGGCCATGGAACGGGATCGACACCGGGAAATAGTGCAACGCGCGCGCTCCAGCGCAGTACATTGGCTGTTGCGGGCCTGGAATACTTGAGATCCACAAGTTCATCACGTTGGGCAGGATCCCCGAGATGCGCGTGTACGCCGCCAGCCGGGCAAGTCCGGTCACCAAGACGGGCGCGCCGAAAAACGAAATATCCGACGGCCATATGTCCCTGATGTCGAAGAACCGCCGTTTCGAATCCTCGGCGGAGGCCGCGATGGCGGCGAGCCGCTGCAAGGGGTCTGCGACATCGGTCGCCAGGCTGCACAGCACCGCCGCGACCTGGTTGTTCAACTCGGTGTGGCCGGGTTCGCGCAAGGACACGGGCACGGCGGCGATCAGGGGCTTCCTGGGCAGCGCCTTCCGGGCGCTCAGATAGCGGCAGAGGGCGCCGGCGCAGATCGCCAGCACGACGTCGTTGACCGTAGCGTTCCGCGCCTTGGCGATGCGCTTGACGTCGGCGAGCGAGATCGACGCGGTGCCGTAGCTTCGCTCGCTCGAGATCGACACGTTAAAGGGAGTTTTAGGAGCCAAGCGCAGCGAATCGGGCAGGAGCCGGAAGGTCCTGGCCGTGCGCCGGGCAACCCTCGCAAGGGCCAGGGCGAAACTCGGCGCCGCCCTGACCAGCCGAAGATCCTGGCCGACGAAGTCGCGGAGCGCATTGCCCATCAGTTGCACGAAGTTCGGCTTCTGGGCGGGGCCTGTGGCCTTCGTCGCCGGGACGGGAGCCGGATCGGGCGAAAAATCAAAGACGACCGACATGGTGGCGATGCCGGATACCCCGTCCATGTCGGCGTGATGCACCTTGGCGTAGACAGCGAAGCCGCCGCCCTCCAGTGCCTCGATGAGATGGTATTGCCAGAGCGGTCGCGCGCGATCGAGGGGCATCATATGCAGCTCCCCGATCAGGCTGCGCAGCTGCTCCATGCTGCCGGGGTAGGGCAAGGCCCGGCGCCGGATGTGGTAGTCGAGGTCGAGCTTCTCTTCGTCGACCCAAACCGGGTGATCGATGCCGAGCGGTGTCATCTGCAGCCGCCGGCGGTAGGAGGGGAGCAGATCGAGCCGTGCCACGGTATGGTCACGGAAGCGCTGAAAGATCGTGTCGCGGGAGGCGGTCGTCGGCGCGAAGATCGTGACGCTGCCGATATTCATCGGCGTCTCGGGTGTCTCCAGGTAGAGGAACCCAGCATCCAGCGCCGACAGCCGGTTCATCGCAAACTCCAGGTCGCGCGACTCTCCGGCCCGAGCCTGCCTCCCGAGTCGCCGCGCGCCTTGCGGTCCGGGCTGCGGTCGGCAGCTTGACAGTGCTCCGCGATCGCCTCGACCAGAAGCGGCACCAACCCCGGCGCCAAGTCGTGGCCCATCCCCGGAATGATCCGCAAGCTGGCCCCCGGGATCTTGTTGGCGGTGTCCTCGCCTGCCGCAACGGGAATGAGAGGATCGTCGGCCCCGTGAAGCACTAGCGTCGGCACTCGGATCCGCCGCAGCATTTCCACCCTGCTGCCGGAGGCAACGATGGCGAGCATTTGGCGGGCGACGCCAGGCCGATAGTCGGAACGGGCGATCGCGCGCTCGACCTTGGCGCGGAGCTCCTCGTCCGAGGTCGGGAAGCCGGGGCTGCCAATGGCGCGAAAGAGCCGCATGCCCCGCTGGACGGCGCGCTTCCGACCGAACAGCGGCGTGCTCGGCCACAGCACTGGCAGGAGCGCTCGAACGTTGCCGCGCGGCAGCCGCCGATCGCCGCTCGAGGACATGATCGAGACCAGGCTCCTCACCCGTTCGGCGTGCTCGGCGGCTATGACCTGCCCGATCATGCCACCCATTGACGCGCCGACGACATGTGCCCGCTCGATCCCAAGCGCATCCATCACGCCGATGGCGTCATCGGCCATGTCATGCAAGGTATAGCGGGCCGCGACCCGGCCGCCCCTTAGCGCGCGGATAACCGCGGCAGCCAGAAAGATGGCATTGCCTCCACCCATCTTCGAGGAGCGGCCGACGTCGCGATTGTCGAAGCGCACGACGCGAAAGCCGCGCTCGGCAAGACTTTGGCAAAACGAATCGGGCCAGCCGATCAGCTGCATGCCGAGCCCCATGATGAGCAGGATGGCCGGTGCCCGCTGATCGCCGGTTTCGACGTATTCGATGTTTAAGCCGTTGGCCCGGACCGTTGGCATGGCGTGCTACTCCGCCTGGGTGATCCGGCTGTCGGCGCGGGTCAGGTCCATTGCCTGGCGACCAAGCCGCCCACCGTGCGCACGAGCGAACGGGGAAGATACTGAATGCCCCACGTAGCAAGGTCGTTCGAGAGGCCGGCGACATGCAATGCCTTGCCGGCAATACATGCCGAATAACCCTGCTTGGCCACGGCTTTCGCGTCCATGACCATTAGCGGGGGGAGCCGAGTCCCGCGTGGCGATCCGCGCACCATGGCCGTGTTGGTAAAGCCGGGGCACAATGCCGTCACCGTAACGCCGGTGCCCTTCAGCTCTTCCGACAGCGCCTCGCTGAGAGACAGGACATAGGCCTTGGAAGCGGCGTAGGTCGCGAGGCTGGGGATGGGCAGGAAGGCGCCGACCGATGCGACATTGAGAATGCGGCCGCGGCTGCGCCGCAACATCGGCTCGAGGAACAATCGAGTAAGCGCCGTCAGCGCCACGACATTGACGTGCAGTAGGCGCAGATGCTCATCGAGCGCGATCGTGGCGAAATCGCCTTCGAACATCAGCCCCGCGTCATTCACCAGAATGTCGACGTCGATCCCGCGCTCGCGTAGCCTCTCGAAGACGGCCCGAGGCGCCTCCGGGTCGCTGAGGTCGGCCGGCATGACCGTTACCTTGGTGCCTTGCGACGTCTTCAACTCTTGCGCTAGCTGCTGCAACTTGTCGCGACTGCGGGCGAGCAGCACCGGGTGGTACCCTTCGGCTGCAAAGATCTTGGCAAGCTCCCTGCCGATCCCCGACGACGCCCCGGTGATAAGGACGGAACCGGGATCAGTTGCCTTCGCCGCCATGTGGGCCCCGCACTGAGACAATAAGTTTGAGTCTAGCAGCCCATCGGACTTGAGGTTGGCTGCAGACGATGAGTTTGCGGGAACTGCACGATTTTTGTCCGACGGGATGCTTTTGATACGCTGGAAAGTCTAAATTGGCCTCACGAGACGTTTGTGTTGCACCCGGACCTGGTTTCCGCGACTGCAAACCTCCGCGTTTTAAGCGCGAAGGGCGTTGATTCGCTTCAGGTTCCATGCCGGTTCGGCGAACCGTTCGTCCCGCGACGGGTTGCGTGCCTGACGACCCAGCGCGATCAGCGGCCGAATCTTCGCTTGCTCGCTAGCGTTGACGTTGTTCTGGCTGGCGTACCCGGCATCGGCGGTCGGCGTCTTGACCCGGCCAAGCTGCTTGGGCAATTGCTTGAGTTGTTCGAGCATCGGCACTACTTGCTCCTTATTGTTGGCCGCTTACGTGATCGCCTGCTCCACCACCAGCAAGCCGTCCGTTTCGACCGCCGGCTGCGAGTTGTAGACTTGCTCGAAGCGGCCGTGGTGCGCAATTATTCGATCACGCGGCTTGATAGCCGCCAAACCAAGTGTGGCATCATGAATCGGTGAATGCCCTCTTCCGAATCGTGTTTCGGTTGCTTGCCGACCTGGTCGGGTTGATAGCTCTCGCCTTTCGACCCCAGCAAGGTACGGGCGCCGAAAATCTGGTTCTCTGGCGTCAACTGGCGCTAACCAAGGAGCGTGACATCAAACTGCGGCGCATCGATGTGCGAAGCCCGCGACCGACCGACAAGCAAGCGTTGAAGCCTTCGACGCCAATACGACGGGTGCGGTCGGAGGCTGCGCGATTTCAACGAGATCTCATGAAGCGTTGCCAGGCTGAGCGAGGTAATACAGTCCAGAAGACCGTATTCCGTGCACTGCGCTTGGCTGGCATAATCTCCGCCGGGGCGCCGCGACGTCCGACGCCCCGATCCTTCTACGTAAGACAAGAGGCCTGGCGTTGCGGACGATGACGCCGCCGCAATGCTGCGGCAATGGCGCGGTAAGAGCGGCGGCATTCAAGACGCGTCGAACTGCGAATTTGCGAGGCCGTCCCAAAATACAGGAGGTCGCATGATTCCCAACAAAACCTTCGTTGCGTCATCCGATCTTCGCGGTTTAAGCCGGCTCGGCTTCGCCGCCGCCGTCGGACTGACCGACGTCGTGGAGCAGATGCACCGCACCATTTCGCGCGCACCCCTGCCCTTCGGCGCGCCCGTCCAAGAGCCCACAAGCGGGGTCACAGGCCTGGTCTATCGCAGCATCCGGGGTGCGATGCGGCTGACCGGCGGTGGAATCGATGCCGCTCTCGCGCTTCTCGGACCGCGGCCGCACACCGCGCCCCCCTCGCGGAGCCGCGACGCCGCGCTTGCCGCGTTAAACGGGGTGCTCGGCGACCACCTCGTCGAAACCGACAATCCGCTAGCGTTGCCGATGCAGCTGCGCCACGAAGGGCGCACTCTGCGGCTCGACGGACAATCACTTTCGGTCGCGATCCCTAGTCCCAGCAAGCGTCTGCTTGTGCTGGTCCATGGACTGTGCCTGAGCGACCTCCAATGGAACCGCAAGGGACATGACCACGGTGCCTCCCTTGCGCAGGAGCTCGGCTACACGCCTGTCTACCTCTACTACAACTCTGGCCTGCACGTTTCCGCCAACGGCCGCCTGTTTGCTTCTTTGCTCGAGGAGTTGATCGCACAATGGCCAGCGCCGATCGAAGACTTCGTCATCATCGGCCATAGCATGGGCGGCCTGGTCGCACGAAGCGCCTGCCACTATGGCGATGCAGCCGGGCATTGCTGGCGGCGGCGCCTGCGCAAGCTCGTCTTTCTCGGTACGCCGCATCACGGAGCGCCGCTCGAACGCGCCGGCAATTGGATTGAATTGGTCGTCGGAAAGAACCCTTACATGGCTGCGTTCACACGGTTCGGCAAGATCCGCAGCGCCGGCATCACCGACCTTCGCTACGGCAACCTTGTCGATGAGGACTGGGACGGCCGTGATCGTTTCGCGCACAAAAACGACTCGCGCAGGAAGGTCTGTCTACCCGAGGATGTCGCGTGCTACGCGATCGCCGGCACCGCAGCCCAGGAGGCCGGCGGCCTAAGCGAGCGTCTGGTCGGCGATGGGCTCGTCCCGGTAGCCAGCGCGCTCGGACACCATCGAAACGCGGCGCGCGCCTTGCCGATTTCCCGGGACCGGCAATGGATCGGCCGCGGGGTTAGCCACCTGGACCTTCTGTGCCGGTCCGACGTCTACGAGCGGATCGCCGGCTGGCTCAAAAAATAGTGAGAGCGGTGCGTCGCGCTGACGCGCTGTTTGAGTTGGAATCGACGCCGCATTCGCGGCCATCCGCCTGTTCCGAAATGCTTCCTGCCACGGTACGGATTTTATTGCTGCGTCACAAGTGCTCAGCGCGCTGTCCGCTGTCTTGTGGCGGCGGCCGACTCGAGAAAACGTCACGACCCAGACGTACCAGCAATTGCATCGACGCGGAAGGCTACTTGCACCTCTTCGACCGGCTCAAAGTCATTGTCAAAAGCGGTAGCCAGTCGCGCGCAAGGCCGCTGCGTACGACGTCGATGCGACACGGCGGTCACTGGGACAAGGACTCGACTTGGAGATCCACGGCGCGTTTGATCGCACCATAACTGGAAAGCTGCATGCAATACGAGAGCGGCTTCCGGAACGGAACCATTTAGCCTGCGTGCTTGGCGCGCGATTTCTGCGTATCGGCATAGACAAGCCGTCTCCATCCCTCGCGATGAAACGGCTGCCACGCGCCCTCGGGCTGAGCCAGTCGATCCGCCACCGCGTATAAGGTGGCGGGGTGCGCGCCAAGGCCAAAGTGGCTCGATTCGACGGCGATGTTCTCGGCCGCTTGGCGACGCAATTCGACGCAGCAGCGCCAAGACACGACACCGTCGCTGCGGCTCCAGATCGATGTAGTGGGCACGGGCGGCGCCGTTCGCAATGGAACATGCACGTCGTGCGAGTCGATACGGTGGCCACTGGCAAGCTCATATAGCCGCCATGCGTTCGTTTCCCGAGGGTGGCCTGTGAACGGCGAGCCCAAGGTAATCACCAGACGCACGGCCTTCGGCAATTGCTTGGCCAACTCCCGTGCGTAGAGGCCGCCCAGACTCCAGCCGACGATGCTTACAGCGCGCCCCTGCTCTGCCCAGAGCTGGCGCAAGCTGTCATGCGCGCGTTCCAAAACCCCCTCCCGTAACCCAAGGTTCAGACCTTGGTTCCACCCGCTGACGGCATAGCCTCGCGCGCGCAAAAACCGGCGCATCACGATCGTGCTTGCATCGCCCGCCGCCAGGCCCGGCAGCACCAACACAGGGTGCCCATCGCCGTGGGGCGCCAAGCCCCAAAGCGGCCGCAGCGCTACTGCGCTGTAATGCTCCCAGAATGCGCGCAGCTCCAGCATTTGCAACAACAATCCAGGAGCACGCTCCAGAGACGGCGTCGACGGTATGCCTGTGATCATTTGGTTCGCCTCAGCACTGAGGGAGTAGCGTAGCCGGCTCACCGCTATGACTCAAGATGGTCGCCGACCGCCTGCAAGCCAAATCCGATCGGCGGCTTCGCGGCTCATCGCACCGAACTCCGTGTCGCTTGCAGTTACGAGAACTTTCCATTTCCCAAGCATTTTCGCGTCTCCGCCTTCATGCTGAAACGCTTCACACTCAATTCATTTCTTGCGCTTGGCTGCAAATCGGCGAAGTCCTTGGTGCGGACGGTCAGAGTCGAACTGACATGCCGGTGAAGGCGTCTGGACCTAAACCAGGTGCGTCTACCAATTTCGCCACGTCCGCGTCTAAATTCACAACCGAATCCGGTAGGCTGAACCCCAAATACCAGCAACCACGTTGCTTTCGCGCCTACCGGTGCCCGCAAGCGCCCTGGGTTAGCGGGTTCCAAGCCTTCCGATCTTATCGAATTGGTGCTCAAGCAGCACCTAAACCTGGTGCATCTACCAATTTCGCCACCTTCGCAACGCTGCACAATCCCCCGCTGGAGGCGCGCCGGACACGACCATGCGCAAGGCGCCGCGCGCAAACAAATTCTAATCCATCCGGCCTTGCGCGCCGCCGCGCGCCCTCGTCTGCCGGCGGCCATCGGCAACGTGTTAGTTTCCCCGCAATGGGAATCGACCATTACGAAAACTTCCCCGTCGCCTCCTGGCTGGTGCCGCGGCGCTGGCGCGCGCCGATGCGGGAGATCTATCGCTTCGCACGCTGCGCCGATGATATCGCCGACGAGGGCGACGCAGCGCCGGCCGAGCGCCTGGCGGCCCTTGAATCCTTGCGCGGCGATCTGGACCGGATCGAGCGCGGAACCTATCCGCCCGCGGCACGCTGGTCGGCATTGGCGGCCGTGGTACGCGAACACGGGCTGTCGCTGGACCTGTTGCGCGATCTGCTGCGCGCCTTCGAGCAGGACGTGCACGGCAAGCGCTATCGCGATTACGAGGATCTTCTTGCCTACTGCCGGTTTTCCGCCAACCCGGTCGGTCGACTGCTACTCACCCTGTACGGCCGCCCTGAGGCGCAGTTGGTCGAATGGTCCGACGCCATCTGTACCGGGCTGCAGCTGGTCAATTTCTGGCAGGACGTCGACCGCGACCATGCCAAGGGGCGCTTGTATGTTCCACAATCCGAGTTCGCGCGGTTCGGTGTCGATCCGGCCCAAGTCGCGCAGCGCCGTACCAACGAGCCCTGGATGCGCATGATGTTCGCACAGACCGAAACGGCCCGACAGTTTCTCCTGGCTGGCCGTCCCCTGGCACGCGCCCTCGGCGGCCGTATCGGATGGGAACTGCGGCTGGTCATCCAGGGCGGCTTGCGCATCGCCGAGCGTATCGACGCGGTTGAAGGCGACATCTTTCATCGGCGCCCGGTCCTGCGCGGATCCGATTGGATTCGCCTGGTTGCACGAGCGACGCTGATGCCATGACGCCGGACGAGTACTGCCGTGACCGGGCCAGTGCCAGCGGCTCGAGCTTCTACTACAGCTTTCTTTTCCTGCCCGCGCTGCGGCGGCAAGCGATCACCGCGCTGTACGCGTATTGCCGCGAGGTCGACGACGCAGTCGACGAGGCCAGCGATCCCGCGATCGCCGGCGCCAAGCTCGACTGGTGGCAAAGCGAGGTCGAACGACTGTTCGCGGGTACGCCCCAGCATCCGGTCACGCGCGCACTTGCACCGCACCTGGCCGCGTATGGGTTGACACGCGAGCGCATGCTCCAGGTGCTAGAAGGCATGCGCATTGACCTGGTGCAGACGCGCTTTCTCGATTTCCCCGCCCTGGCTCGATACTGTCACCTGGTAGCCGGAGTCGTGGGCGAAATGGCCGCCGGCATCTTCGGCCTCAGTGTCGAGGCCACGTATTCGTACGCACGCAAGCTCGGCCTGGCGCTGCAGCTCGTCAACATCCTGCGCGACGTCGGCGAAGATGCGCGCCGCGGGCGGATCTACTTGCCGATGGACGATATGCAGCGCTTCGGCGTCAAGGCGGCCGATATTCTGGCCGGTCGTTACGTCGAGGGGTTCGCGCGTCTGATGCACTTTGAGGCGCAACGCGCGCGCACGGCCTTCGCCGAAGCCCTCGCCGATCTGCCGCCGGCCGACTACCGGGCGCAGCGGCCCGGAATCATCATGGGTGCAATTTATGCGAATCTTCTGGACGAACTCGCACGCGACGATTTCCGCGTTCTGCACCAGCATGTCTCGCTGACACCGATACGCAAGTTATTCATTGCGTGGCGAACCTGGGTGTTTGGACCGCCTGCGCGCATGCTGCGTTCCGCCGAGAGCGCCGCGCGCGAACGCGCGGATTGGTAGCACGTGAATTCCAGCCAACGGCCGGTCGTCATCGGTGCAGGGTGGTCCGGACTCGCCTGCGCCGTGCAACTGGTGCGGCAGGGCCGCAAACCCATCGTTTTGGACGCCGCTCCCAGCCCTGGCGGTCGCGCGCGCGCCGTGGACCATGACTTTGGCAGCCAACGCCTGCGGCTCGATAACGGCCAGCATCTGTTGCTGGGCGCCTATCGCGACACGCTCGAGCTAATGCGGCAGGTGGGAGTCCCGCACGCGCGGGTGCTTGTGCCAACGCCATTTTGCGTTTCTTATCCCGATGGCTGGCGCCTTGCCGCCACACGCGCCCCCGCGCCTTGGCACATCGCCGTTGGCCTGTTGCGCGCGCGCCGTATGCGTCTGGGCGAGCGCTGGGCCTTGGCTGCCTGGTCGCAGCAGCAGCGGCGCGCGCACTGGCGTCTTGCCAGCGACATGCCGGCGGCAGCCCTGTTTGCCGGCCAGCCGGTGGCGCTGGTACGCCGTCTGTGGCGGCCGCTGTGCCTGGCCGCACTCAACGTCGAACTCGAACAGGCATCGGCGCGCATCCTGCTAAGCGTGCTGCGCGACAGCCTGGGGGCCGATGAGGCCGCCAGCCGGCTGCTGCTGCCGTGCACCGACCTTTCGGCGTTGTTTCCCGAGGCGGCGATGCAGTGGTTGCTTGCCAACGGCGCCGACGTACGCTTGCACTGCCCGGCAATGGGGGTCCGTGCGCAGAACGCCCAGCGAGGCTGCCAGGTCCTGCTGCGGGAGGGGGCCATCGCGACCGACGCGGTTGTCCTCGCCGTTCCGCCCGATCGCGCGGCCGCTTTGCTGGAGGCCGCGCACCCCGCACTGGAGCCGACCGTCACCGCGCTGCGCGCGCTGCGGTTTGCCCCCATCTGCACGGCCTACCTGCGCTTTCCCCCGGGAACCCGCTTGCGGCGCCCGTTTTACGCACTGCTCGACGATGCGCGGAGCGCGCGCTACGGCCACTGGGTCTTTGACCGCGGAGCGCTCGATCCCGCACTCGACGGGATCCTCAGCGTTGTCATCAGCGGCGCCGGAGCGCACATGGAACTCTCGCGTGATGCGCTGGGACTGCGCATCGCGGCACAACTGTGCGCCGAGTTTGGCCTGCCGCAGCCTCTAGATCATTTCACCATCATGGAAAAGCACGCGACCGTGATACCCGCGCCGGACCTGCATCGACCCGGCGTTCGTTTGCCGGTTGCGGGCCTATTGCTGGCGGCAGATTCGGCGCAAAGTCCCTATCCGTCGACCATCGAGGGCTCCGTACGAGCCGGTGTGATGGCCGCGCGAGCGCTTGCTGACTAACCGCAGATTTGTCAGCGCGGCGGCGTTCCCGGCAGGCGCGGTTGCCAAGTTGGTCGGCCGGCGCGCCAGAACACGAAGCTTGCGAAATCAGCCGATTCTTCGTCCTTCTGCGTTCCCGTCGAACCGACCCCATGACCTGCCTCTTCCTCCACCCGCAGCAGCACCGGGGCGATCGTGCCACAGGCCTGCAGTCGTGCTGCAAATTTCGCCGGCTGCCAGGACGGCACACGCGGATCATTAAGACCCGTCGTAATGAGCACGGCCGGATACTGCGTGCCGTCCTTCACCGCCTGGTAGGAGTCCATCGCAAGCAAGTTCCGGAAACCCTGCTCGGTCGTGACCGTGCCAAATTCCGGAACATTGGGCGGGCCATTGGGGGAGAACTCGAAGCGCAGCGGATTGGCCACCGGAACTTGATCAATGACACCGGCAAACAGATCCGGTCGCTCGGTCATCGCACGGCCGACCGTAATTCCGCCTGCGGAGCCGCTGATGATGAAAAGCTGTCCTCTTGTCGTCACCCCGCGCGCGATGAGGTCCTCGCCGCAGGCAATGAGATCGCGCCAGGAGTTAGGCTTATTCGCATCCTTGCCGCCCAGTCTCCATATCTCGCCAAGTTCGCCGCCACCGCGCACGTGACAGACGGCAGTGTCGGCGCCTTCCAGCATGAAGATGATGTTGTAAAGGCTGAACTCCGGCAGGTACGAGATGCCGTAGGAGCCATACGCGGCTAACAGGACAATTTGAGGTCCGCTCGCGTTCTTCGGCCCCACTAGCGTTAGCGGAACCTCCGTGCCGTCACCCGCCTTGGCCTGCAGTTCCCGCACCGCAAATTGCGCCGGATTGAAATGAGGCTTGGTCTCGAGCTTCAGATCGAAAAACCGGCCGCGGGCCGGATCGTATGTGAATTCGGTGGCGGGCACCACCCAACTCTCCAGCGTAAATGTGAGACCGGGATTGCGCGGGTCACTGAACGCCGCCGAAATGTAGCCCTTGAAAGGCAGCTCGATGTCCTGTACCGCGTTGTCCTTCGCCGCAACGCGCAGCAGGCGCGAATAAATGCCTTCCCGCGCAAGAACGTAGAGCCCGTCGGAGGCGGCATAGATCGATTCGATAATCCGATCGGATCGTGCCGGCACCAGGGTTGCAGCATCGGCCAGCTTTTGTCCGGCGTGCAGAGTCAATACCTTGAACGTCGGTGCATCTTGGTGCGAGAGCAGAAAAATCTCCTCGCCTCGCATGTCGATGCTGGTGACATTGTCGCTGCGGACCGCCAGCCGCTGCCACGGTGCGTCAGGGTTCGCAGCTTCCCTGATCGGGGCCAGCCAATACTCCTGCTCGTTCTGCACACCATGGACACTGTCGAAAACAGCGTTAGCCGCACCTGGGATGGTGGCGATGTTGGGCAGGTCGGTTGGCGTTAGACCGAATTTCTCCGCGTTTCCCACGGTCACTCCGACAACTGCCTTGGGCTCCGAGTGCCGAAATTCCGACAGCGACCTTCGTGCCATCGGGGGACGCCTCGAAATAATTGATGGCGTACGGCCTGCCCCGATTCTTCGCGCGAAATTTGGCCATATCCAATAGCTTGTGTGCTCCGTTCTTGCGGTCCTTGACGAAAAGATCAAGATTTTCCGAGCCGGGCTCATACTCGGTGTAAAAGATTCTGCCGCCATAAACTTGGTAGGGCTGCACTCCCAGGGATGGCGCCTGGACCGAACTGAAGTCGCCACCGAAATCGGCCATGCGCCTTTTGAACGCCACGCGCGGACCAATTGCGTCGAAGATCCTGCGCGTATAGGCAGCTTGCGCCCTCATCCAATCGATCGTTTCCGCATCCAGCGTCTCCATGTAACGATACGGATCAGCGATTACCTCCCCGTACAGGGTTTCGCTGAAGGGATGAATCGGGGCTGGCGTTGACCTTGCATCGGGTCCAAAGGAACTCGATTTTTCTGCGCTCGCCGCAGTAAGTTCCAGGAGGCATGCCAACCAGATTATCAGCGCCCGAAAGAATGCGGCCGCTTTCATGTTTCCTCCTGCCCGCAACACACACCACTGGGTGCTGGTTCGGCACCCACCGGTTACGGACCTGCCGGTTTCATCGCCACTGCTCTTGGCAGACGGCGGCGCGCATGGAACGTGACCGGAGCCGCAGGCGTTGCCGCGAGCACGGTCTTCTTGATGCGCCCGAGAACGTGCATTTCGCAGGCCTTGCAGTCAAAGTGCAGGGCGAGGCGCTCCTTGCCGTTGATCAAGGTCATCGGTTCGGCCCGTATCGTTCCCTGCACCCCGGTTACGCCCTTGGCCTGTTTGGGGCACAGGCTCAGCGAATAACGAATGCAGTGCTTGGTGATCATCAAGCTCACGTCGCCCAGCTCCTCGTGGCATTCATACGCCGCCTCGATCAACTGAACGCCGTGGCGTGCGTAAAACGCCGCGGCGCGCCCGTTGGCGACATTGCCCAGATAGCTCAGGGCTTCGGCCGGATACGGCACGGGCGGCTGCGTTGCCTGGCGCCGCGGTAATCGCGGCAGGCTTTTGGCGCGCAGCGCTTCGAGCTGCGCAATGGCCGCGCGGCGCCAGGCGTTGGCGGCAGCGGCAGGCAGGTAGCGCGCCTGGCTCCATGCAATATCGATGTGCCGCGCCTGGAAGATCGTCGCACCCAGCTTGGAAAGACATTCGCGCATCGCCCCGGCAGCGCGCTCCGTGCTTTGTGCTGGCGCTAGGTCCAAGGGCGCGGACAGCGCGACCTTGTGACCATCCGCATCGCTCAAACGCAGCACGAGATCCCCCGCCTCGTTCTCGCAAAGCTGCCAATCAACGCGGATTCTCCGCTCCACGGTCTTGCCCTCGAGTGTCCGGTTCCACTGCATGTCGCGGTTGCGGCAGATCGGTGTATCTGGCCGCAGGTCCCGCAGCATGCGTACCGGCTCGTTGGTCGTAATGCGCCACACCGATCCCGCTGCTCCCGACGCCTGTCGGCTTTCCGGCAGCAGCTCGGCCCGATTCACCTGCACTCCCACCAGTTCCTTTTGCAGGTCGAAATACGTCAGGCCATCGCCGTTGTGCA
>OMSW01000135.1:0-1285 GCA_900290295.1 Burkholderiales bacterium | reverse complement strand
GTGCGGCCATTTACAAAGTAATCGGTACGCCCGCGGTGAAAATTGCGGGCGGGGTCGGGAGTGAACAGAAAACGACAGCGGCCGCTGCTTGCCGCCCGCAGATCGCTGCGCCCATCCAGGATCGCGTCAAGGCGCCGGCGGTAGTGGGCCGTCACGTTCTTGACGAATCCCACGTCCTTGTAGCGTCCTTCGATCTTGAACGAGCGAACGCCCGCGTCCACCAGCGCAGCAAGATTGTCGGTTTGGTCGTTGTCCTTCATCGACAACAAGTGCCTTTCATGGGCGACGATGCGGCCCTGGGCATCGGTTAGCGTGTACGGCAGCCGGCAGGCCTGAGAACAATCGCCCCGATTGGCGCTGCGGCCGGTCTGCGCATGGCTGATGTAGCACTGGCCGCTATAGGCAACGCACAGCGCTCCATGAACGAAGAACTCCAGGCACGCCTCCTGCACCTGCTCGGCAATGGCACGCAGCTGTGGCAGCGACAGTTCCCGTGCGAGCACGAGCTGCGAGAAGCCCACGTCCTGCAGGAAGCGCGCCTTTTCCGGCGTGCGGATATCGGTTTGCGTGCTCGCGTGCAGTTGCAGCGGCGGCAAATCGAGCTCCAACAGTCCCATGTCCTGAACAATCAGCGCGTCCACGCCGGCCTCGTAGAGGGCGAACACCAGGCGCCGCGCGGGTTCGAGTTCATCATCGCGCAAGATCGTATTGAGCGTGACGAAGATGCGTGCACCGAATCGGTGGGCGTGGCGCACCAGCCGCGCGACTTCGCCGATCTCGTTGGCGGCATTGACGCGAGCACCGAACGCCGGCCCGCCGATGTAGACGGCGTCGGCGCCGTGGTTGACTGCCTCGATGCCGATATCGGCAGTAGCAGCCGGCGCGAGCAGCTCAAGTTCCGGACGAAGGTGGGCCATCGCGGCGATGGTAGCGGCATTTGGGGTCGGCGGCAGCCCAGGTGCACGGGTGCCCTCGCCGCCTGGCTGCCTGCCACGATTCCCGCCGGCAATTCAGCGGCCTACGCCTTGCGCAACTCGCCAAGCGCTTCTTCCACTCGATCGACCGCGATGATCTCCAGTCCTTCGATCGGCCTGCGCGGCGCATTGGCCTTCGGTATCACCGCCTTGGAAAATCCGAGCTTGGCCGATTCGCGCAGGCGCTCCTGCCCCCGCGGCGCCGGCCGTATTTCACCGGCGAGACCCACTTCGCCGAAAACGACCAGACCGCGTGGCAGGGGTCGATTACGCATCGACGAGCTCACGGCCAGCAGCACGGCAAGATCGGC
>OMSW01000260.1:762-4692 GCA_900290295.1 Burkholderiales bacterium | reverse complement strand
GCTCGCCGGCGAGGTGCACCCATGAGAACCGCAATCAGCCCAACGTACTTTGATTTTCACGAAGTGGCGTACCATTTTCTCAAGTTGACAGCCACCGACCGCCTGCTGCGATTCGGGCGGTTGATCAGCGACCTCGAAATCGTTGCCTACGTCGAAGCCTTCTATCTGCGTAGCGACCCCGTGTTCGTGGTCATGGGACCCTGGCCATCCATTGCCGGCGCGGCGCATCTTGAAATCACGGATCGCGGCGCTATCCTCGGATTGAGCGTGTCGAGCTGGGCCCGCCGCCAGGGCATCGGGACCTTGCTGCTGGACCGCGCATGTCTGTTTGCCAGCTCACGTGGCATAAGCACCTTCTTTGTGCGAAATTTGAGCGCCAACATGGCCCTTAGGAGCCTGGCGCAGCGTGTCGGCATGAGAGTCGCCTGGGCGCCGAACGCCAAATCGACGCAGGTGGAGCTTCCCGCGGGCAGCAGGGACGGCAGTCATGGCAAATACATCACAGGCCAATTCATGCTGGCCGATTATTCCCTGCGCCTCCAAAGGAGGACGCCGCCGGGCGAGGATACCGTGTCCGCCGATCTTCTGGAGTCGACCGCATCGTGATATCGGAGCCGGGCACAAATGGCAGCGACCCGCGCGACGCGTGAATAGGTACTAGTCTGCCTTGTGGCAGCCGCAAATGTTGCGTAACCTCAGCAAAAACCGCGCCTCGCTACCTTGGGGACGGAACAGCAAAACCGTATGAGGAGGTCCAAATGCATTTCCAGCGGCGCTGGCTGCTTTCCTTTACTGCCGTTCTCGCGACCGTTTGTTCGATCGCCATGCTCGCAAACCGCGCGTATGCCGCATCGGCGGAAGACCTCAACCAAAACGCTCTCCAGGCCTTGCAAACGCTGTACCGGACCAATCCCGTGGCGGCCGACATCTCCAAGATCGCCAAGGCCGAACTGGTATTTCCGAATATTGTCCGGGCGGGTTTCATCTTCGGTGGCGGTTACGGCGAAGGTGTGTTGCTGGAAGGCTCCAAGGCCATCGATTACTACAACTCGGTCAGCGCGTCCTGGGGCTTGCAGGCCGGCGCGGAATCATACGGGTACGTGGTGTTCCTGATGAACGACAGCGCCCTGTCCTATCTGCAGAAATCGATGGGATGGGAGATTGGGGTCGGGCCGACGGTGGTCTTGGTCAACGCGGGCGTTGCCAAGAACCTGTCGTCGACGACATTGCAGGACGATGCCTATGCCTTCATCTTCAACCAGCAGGGCCTGATGGCCAGCTTGAGCCTCGAAGGCACGAAAATCTCACACATCAAACGCTAAGCCAATACACGGATACCTATCGAATTTCCCGCCATTTAACCAGCGTGCGCCCCGGTAGCGGGCGCAGGCGACGACCGAAAAGGCTCGTACGCCCATGAATACCTTCCGTCTGCAGCTGCGTTTTCTCGTGCCGCTCGTGCTTACGCTCGTCGCGGCGGCCTATCTTGCCCTGCCGCTGATGGACCGGCTCATGCTGCGCTGGTACGCGCGCGACATGAACGAGCGTGGCTCCTTGGTTGCGAATTCGCTGTCGGAACCAGTTGCAGCAGCACTGGCGGATCCGGACGGCACGCGCCTGCAAACGCTGCTTAACCGCGCGGCCAAGGACGATCGCCTCGTGGCAATTGGTCTGTGCGCGGGGGACGGCCGACTCTTGCGCCGGAGCACCGGGTTTCCGGCGTCGCTGACCTGCCGCAAGGTGCAGGAAGCCGCGCTGCGTGCCGAACCCTTGCTGCCCATCGAGGGCGGGCCCGTGCACGTCGACGTGTATCCGATCAACGCGGAGTCCGGCCGAGCTGCGGACCTGGTGCTGCTGCACGACATGAGCTTCATTGAGAATCGCAGCCAGGCCACACGCCAGTACCTGATCATCCTGATCGCCTCGCTGGGCGCGGTAATTGCGCTGGTCACGATCGTCGTTGCCCAACTAAGTTGGCGTGGATGGATCGCGGGCGCTCGTGCGCTCCTGCGCGGCGAGGGACTGCTGAATCCGATGTTCCCGCCCAAGCCCGAACTCGCGCCGATCGCCGCCGAACTGCGCGCGCGCCTGCGCGAACTCGACGACGAATATCGGCGCGGTCAGGGCCCGGAGGCCGAATGGAGTCCGGGCCGCCTGCGCACGTTGTTGCGCACCAATCTGCGAGGCGACGAAATTATCGTGGTTTCCAACCGCGAGCCCTACATCCACGAAGAGGCCCCTGCCGGCATTACCGTCAAGCGACCCGCCGGCGGGGTCGTGACCGCAATCGAGCCAGTCATGCGGGCGTGCTCGGGCACCTGGATCGCGCACGGCAGCGGCAGTGCGGATGCACAGGTCGTCGATGCGCACGACCATCTGCTGGCGCCGCCGGGACGCCAGGAGTACACCCTGCGGCGCATCTGGTTGAGCGAGGCGGAGGAACAGGGCTATTACTACGGCTTTGCCAATGAAGGCTTGTGGCCGTTATGCCATGTCGCGCACGTGCGCCCGGTGTTCCGCGAGAAGGACTGGGACGCCTACCGCGAGGTGAACAACCGTTTCGCCGACGCCGTCGTCAGCGAGGCGCGCAGCCAAGACCCAGTGGTGCTGGTGCAGGACTACCACTTCGCGCTGCTACCGGCGATGATTCGCGCCCGCCTGCCACGGGCGACCATCCTGACCTTCTGGCACATCCCCTGGCCCAATCCCGAGTCCTTCGGCATCTGTCCCTGGGGGCGCGAAATCCTGCAGGGCATGCTTGGCAGCACGATTCTGGGTTTTCACACACGCTTTCATTGCAAAAACTTCATCGATACGGTCGATCGCTACCTCGAGGCGCGCATCGAGCATGAGCACTCGACCATCTGCTATCGCGACCAGGACACTTTCATCGAGAGCTATCCGATCTCGATCGAATGGCCCAGCCCCGCGAGCTATGCGGCCTGGCCGCCGGTCGAGCAGTGCCGGCGCAACGTGGTCCAGCGACTCGGGCTCGCGCCCGGCGCAAAGATCGCCGTGGGGGTCGACCGCCTCGACTACACGAAAGGAATATTGGAGCGCCTGCATGCGATCGAGCACCTGCTGCAGACTCACGGGGAATGGATCGGGCGCTTCGTGTTCGTCCAGGTCGCTGCGCCCTCGCGCAGCTCACTTGAGGAATACCGCTTGTTCCACGCCCGCATTCGGGATGTGAGCGCGCGGATCAACCAGCGCTTCGGCAACGCCAACTACCAGCCGGTGCACCTGCTGACCGAGAGCCACGATCACGAATGGCTAAACGAGCTCTATCGCGCCGCGGACGTTTGCCTGGTGACCAGCTTGCACGATGGCATGAACCTGGTATGCAAGGAGTTTGTCGCAGCGCGCGACGACGAACGTGGCGTGTTGATTCTGAGCCGCTTTGCCGGCGCGGCGCGCGAATTGACCGAAGCGCTGATCGTTAATCCGTACCACGTTGAGGAGTGTGCCGGGGCGCTGCAACGAGCTCTGACCATGCCGGAGGCCGAGCAGCGCGAGCGCATGGCGAGCCTGCGCATGACGGTGCGCGAATTCAACGTCTATCGATGGGCGGGGCGCATGCTGACGGACGCCGGTCGTCTGCGTTTGCACCAGCGCATCGAGGCTCGTGTCCAGCGGCACCAGATCACCCGAGATGAAGCACCTCTTCTGTCATAGAGGCGAGCTGGCGCTCGAGGCCGCGCTGCGCGCGCAGCCCTTGCTGGCCTTCGATTTCGACGGCACGCTCGCGCCCATCGTCGAGCGTCCGGATGACGCGTGCGTGCCGGCCGCGATTGCACAGCGGCTCGAGCGCTTGGCGCGGCTGCGACCGCTGGCCATCGTCACTGGCCGCACCGTCGATGATGTTACGCGTCGGCTCGGTTTCACGCCCAAATTCATTGTCGGAAACCATGGCGCTGAGGACCCGGGGCG
>OMSW01000260.1:0-752 GCA_900290295.1 Burkholderiales bacterium | reverse complement strand
GGACCCGGCGCTTCGAGTTTTTGGGGGCAAGTTCGTCGTCAACGTGGTCCTCGCGGATGCGCCCGACAAGGCAGATGCGGTCGTGTCTTTGGTGCAGCGCGCCGCCTGCGGCTCGGTGGTGTTTGTCGGCGACGACGTCAACGACGAGGCTGTTTTCGAGCGCGCACGGCCGGATTGGCTGACGGTGCGTGTCGGTCGCGACGACGCGGAGTCGCGCGCGGCGTTTTATCTCAACGGTTACGACGAGATCGCAGTACTTCTAGACAACTCGCTTCGCGTTCTCGAATCCTTGTGAAGGAGGGGTGCCGATGGTCAAAAAATGTTCCGCGCATTTCGTAGTCCCATTCAACGGACACACCGTACACAAATCCGCTAAGCGGACGCTGCTTTACGGGCGCGTCATCGGCAAGCCGCAAGCCGGCGCTGCGCAGTCCATGACAGGGAATCGACCCGCGACGGAAGGCTCCGGCGAGGATTAGATCCGCCGCGAGCAAGCGTCGGTCGGTCCTTTCGCCCATCACATATTCTGGGAGATCGCCCATGAAGATCGCTCAAGTTTCTTCGCTTATGGAAGCAGTGCCACCCAAGCTGTACGGCGGGACGGAGAGGGTCGTTGCCTATCTTACGGATGAGCTCGTTGCGCTCGGGCATGATGTAACCCTGTTCGCCAGCGGCGACAGCCATACCACGGCGAATCTCGAGCCCGGGTGGCCGCGCGCCCTACGACTTGACACGAAGATGCGCGATTATCT
>OMSW01000132.1 GCA_900290295.1 Burkholderiales bacterium | reverse complement strand
CCTTGTACTCGAGCATCGACCTGGCCATGGACCAGCCGTTACGAAGAATGGTCCGGTTCAACCCCGCCTTCTGCCGCATGTTCCTGCCCGGCGCTTCGATCGTGCCGGCCGCGCAGGCCGTCATATTCTTCACCGCCAGGTCCTCGATCGCGATCAGCGCGTTGTTTGAAACGAGCTTCGTCGTTTCCTGGTGCAGCAAATCGCCTCTAATGGCGGCGATGCGCCGATGGCACTCGGCCACGCGAGCGAGGGCCTTGCGCCGGTTGTTCGAGCCTTTCTTCTTGCGCGAGAGGCCCTGTTGCAGGCGCTTCCTGCGCCGCTCGTACCAGCCGATGCGCTCCGGCAGCTCGATCGGTGCACCAGCACTTGGCGCGATGTGCCGGCGCCGGCGGCTGCCGGCGAGGTCGGGTTGGACTTCGGCGTCGTGGCCACGATCACGCCAAGCCTGCCCACATGACCAAAAGCGGCCCTTTTGCCCGGACAGTAAACAAAGAGCCGTTACCTCAACTCCGAATTTGTCCCGCACCGCTGATTGCTTCCGACAAACTTTCGCCGACTTACGGAAATTGATCAGTGACCCCCTGGGTCTCAGGATTAAAACAACGTTAAAACAAATAGTTATGCATCATACTTTATATAATACATTAACTATGAACTTGCGCCCTGTTAAGTCATTGTTTTGTATGGGATTTAGCTGATCGACGGTACAGTTTTCCCGCGTCAAGACCGAGAAATCGAGAATAGGCCATGCATTTCATGGGTGCGAAGGCCTACGGTTTCCGACATGGACGTGATATATTTTTACCCGGCAAAATTAATAATTACCGGGTTAAATGGCCAAAGAGCAGAAGCTGTTTCGGGACATGGAACTCGCCTTCCGCACGCAATACGCGGAGGTGAAGGAGCGCACGCTCGCGGCCGGCAAATTGCTAACCGGCACTCCCGGTTCGCTCGCCCTGCGTTCCGGAAGCGGCTACAGCTACTGGTATCGCGACCATTATGCAGCGCCCGGCAAAAGAGTCGATGAGGCAGTTTGCAAGGACGGCGACGAAGAAAAGCTGCAGGCCATGCGCGATCGGATGGCCTTTGCCACATGGGTCTCCGAACAGGTTCCGGCTCTTCGCAAGCTCGGCTTCCAGGTAGCCGACAAGTCCATCGCCCGCGTGCTCGTTGAGTTGCACAATCAAGGCGCCTTTGACGCTGGGCTCGTTCTCGTGGGCACGCTTGCCTACATGGCTTGGCTAAATGAGCTCGGCGCCATGGCCGTCAGCGCGCGCACGCTCGATATCGACCTCGCGCGGCGGCAAAAGTTGAAGCTGGCTGCGCCCCTGCCGTTTTTGGCCACAATGAAGGCTACCGGCCTGCCGTTCACCGCGGTCCCGGGCATGCCCTCCTCTAAACCCGCGACATCGGTAAAGCTCCCAGGCGTCCAGGGCCTTCGTGTTGACGTGCTTGCTCCAGGCAAAACCCTTGGGGCCCTGGTGCGCGTTCAGGAGCTGGATTGGATGGCACAGTCCGTGCCTTACTACGACTATCTGCTAGAGGCACCCGAGCCGGCCGCGATGCTCGCCGGCTGGCAATGTGTGCCTGTTCGACTACCCCAGGCCGCACGCATGGTGTGGCACAAGCTCTACTCCAGCCAAAAGCGACAGCGCTTCCCGGAGAAGGCCGCCAAGGATCTTCAGCAGGCGCTGGTATTGGCGGCAGTTCTGATCGAAACTGAACCAGTGGCGATCGAGCGCGCCTTCAAACACGCGCCGACGACGATGATAAAAGATATTCAGCCAGTGCTTCCGATCATTGCGCCAAAGCTGGGGGCCCATAATGCTCTGCTCGACGTCTTCAACACCTGCCTCTCTAGGCCGGCCAAGCAATCCATCTGAGGACCAATGTCTGGCAGTCACCGACCAGTTAGCGTCGTCTTGCGTGAATAGGCTCACGACGGTTGGTTCGTAGCTCGGAGGCGGCCTGCAACGGTCTGATCTATTTACCGATTGCCGGTAACCGCTTTTTCTCTGTCTACCTCTGTAGGAGCCTGTTTTGCACGGGTCGCATCACGCCAAATCCACGCCGCGTTTCTCGTCGAATTTAGCGATGGAAAGCTCTGGGGCGCACGTCCAGAGCTTGTGGGTTCGCGTCAAGAAAACTTAACCTCAACGTCATCGGTTTTGCAAAAACGCCAATCGTTAAGAGGATCGACGGGATCAGGGTGACGATCTACCCAAACGACCACCACCCCGCTCACGTACACGCGACCGGGTGCGAACATGAGGCTGTCTTTAATTTGCGCTGCCCCGACGGAGCATCCGAGCAGCGGGAAAACTATCGGTTCCCGCGAAGGGAAATCGCCGGCATTCGGTCCGCCCCGGCCGCCGATCTGGTGTTCCTCTGCGACGCATGGGGAAGAATTCCTGACAACACCGGACAACGAAATCCAAGCCGCGACCAGGCGTGCTGCCAATCGCCTACGTGCAAGCGCCACGGCCACCTCGGCGCGCTGCGACCGTCGAATCGGACGCGTAGGGATCCAATTGTGAGGCGCTTGCGCAATGGCCTCCCTCGGCTGTTCGTTACAGCGATCGTAGAAAATTGATCAGATCCTGCTGTGCCTGCGTTGCCAGATTGTTGAACTGCCGTATCACTGTGTTCGCTTCACTGCCGTCGCTCGCATGAGCCTCAATTGCCCGAACCAGATCGCTCGTGCGACCATCATGCAGGAAGAAAATTCGCTGCCCAACTCCCCACAGTGGTGCAGAGCGAAACTCATCAGGGCCAGCACCACCTTGCGTGATGCCGTCAGCGAGTCCACTACCCATGTGATGGACCAACAGGTCAGAGAAAAGATTGGCCTGCTGATTCGAAAGTGCCGCGCTGTTGTTGCTCGCGGTCCCGCTGTTGATTGCCGCGCCCGTGCTGAGCGTGGGCGTATGACATTGCGAGCAGCCTACGTCCTGGAACACGGCGAACCCGTTGACAGTCGATTGCGTGCTCGGACCAGGAACGGGCGGCGCGAGCATCCGCATGAAGTTTGCAAAGGCTTCGATGTCAGACAGTACTGCGGTGAACGTGGCAGGGCTAGGCGTAAAGTCTTGGGGGAACAGCGTGTTAGTGACTCCCATCTCCACGTTGTAGGCTTCACCCGCGAACATCAGTAAGGACTTGTTCTGCGCTTTCCAGCCGAAGCGAGTAATGGTGCCATCGTTAGCGCTTGTATTGGCGGTCCCACTGATGTGTGCATTGGGGTGTCCGTGAATTCCAAGCCTTCTCTTGTTCCAACTGTCGGTCTCCATGTTGGCACGGATCGTCGAGTCGTTTATAGCCTCAATGAGTCCCGCGCCGAAGAGCGGGGTTGGAATCCGAAAAATGATATTCGGGTTGCCGCCTTGTCCACTCAGAGGATCACCAGCGGGCAGGAAATCCGGCTGCGAAATACTGCAACCGCGAGCATCGCTTCGCCCAGTGATCGTGAATAAATCATGGACACCACCATCAGGACTGCCGTCAGGATTGAACTTAAAGCGTGCCTCACGAACTGGTCCAGCACGCGTGACGAACCAGGGCACGATGTTGGTCGCGCCATTGAGCGTCGCAACAGCAACCTGTGGATTCAAGAACGGGCTGGTGCCTCCGATAGCAGGCTGTGAATGGCAACTGAAACACTGGTTTGAATTGAAGCGTGGTCCCAAGCCGGTATTGTTGCCACCTGTCACCGTGATGATCTCGGAGAAGTGAAGGACACCATCGTTGAAGAACGCGGTTTCATCGGCAGCCAAGTTGCTCACTGGTCCTCCCCCTCCTGGTGGACCACCACGCACTCCCGGATCAACGGCTTGGGCTTGAGCTTTGTCTAACACGACGAGCTCCAGAAGCAGCAGGGACGCCAGAATGATCGATGCACCCGTGCAGCGCACACGCCGTTCTACCAATCTCGACGCCTTCATGCTCACTCCTTCCGGAAAATGGCGCTTCGTCGCTTCAAGGCGGCAAATCGGCGCGTCCACGTAATTCCAAAACGAAGACTCTTCACGGCAAGGTGCGATCGGCGCTGCACTCACGCGTACAACGTTTCCCTGCCGCACGCAAAGCCCACTATAGGCGGCGGCCGCCGCCGAAGTATCCCCTGCACGTCCCGCAATGTGAGTAATGTTCTTCGTGCTCGCGCGGCCGGGGTAATGTGATTAGTCCTCGCCTGAAGCGAGTAGCCTCATTGGTTTCCTGAAGTGAGTAATGTCATTTGTCCATTTACGAAGTGAGTAAATCGCGATTGACGTCTGCATAGAGGAGCGTCTACGTAGCGATGAATTGCCGTTGGCATTCTTTTGCCAGATTCCGGCCGACCTTCATCTGAATACTCGTCCCTCATACACGTATTCATCCGCGCTCTCTCCGTTCCTGCTCGCTATATTGGTCATCCTCGAAACTACGTTGCGAACGAAGTATCACCATGGGGGGCATCGACCCCTTGCATTGAAGCGAGCGTGAGCCGTTGCCAGGTGATAAGAGACTTGCGGCGTTTTGACCAACGGCACGCACTGCGCACAGAAAACAGCGTCGCCGCCAACGTCAGGTGGCTGGATTTCAGCCATGCCCTAACGTTCGGTCATGCATTGCACCAGCAATGCGCGCGCCGGCCTCATTTGAGGCCAATGGTCTGCTGCAACTTGCG
>OMSW01000238.1 GCA_900290295.1 Burkholderiales bacterium | reverse complement strand
GTGGACAACGCTTCGCGTTGCCCACCGCGCACGCCTCTGCCCACTTACCCACAGCCTTCCACTGCGATCGGAAAAGACATGAATTCAATATACAAGGGGCAGCTTTTGGTCATGCCACGAGGACCGATTTCCAGCCCCACGCCAGCCCCACGGACGGGCCGAATTGGTCGATTTTTGACGAGCTCTGGCAGTTGCTGCCAGAGCGAAATCGCTCCGCGGTCAAGCGGCCGACCGGGCTCGAAATCGGGTGATGCCGAGCGCGCCTACCCTCGCAAAATCGGAGTCGGACGGACCCGTTTCAGACTCCGGTGGAAGTCCCGAACCAGCGCAGCTTGAATGGTGTACGGATGGTGGGCGCCAGGGGCTTGGTCTCGCCAAGCCGCGCGAATTGTGGGCCTTAAAATGACACTCTTTCCGCCATATAAGAAGTAAGTAACCTGTATTCAATGGGTATTTGACGTATACCTCTACACACCCATCAATTAGCGACAACCTGAAATCGCACGCCTGACGTCATCCGGTCACACGATTCGATCCCGCAATTCTCAGCAAAGCGGTCTCCCCACGCCGGTTGTAGACGAAAGCAGCGTGTATCGCTTGCGCCTACTCCGTCAGAGCGGGCCCGGATCGTCGAAGCTAGGTGTGACAAGACGCCAGCGATGTCGAGTCGGCACTCCGCACTGGAAGGTAGACCGTCCATTCAAAACTGCCGATCGACGTGTCGACCGCAGCTGGTGATTTGGGAGCGCGGAAAACCAAGAGTCATTCGGCCTACGTCACCGGCATACCAACGCGCCGCGCTCGAATAAATCCCTTATGAATCAATTAGATGAACCACCGACTGACCTATGCGGTGCATCCTTGCCTCGGAACGGCCAATCGGCCGCTTCCGGTTCCTTGACCCTGCTCATATCCCCTCTGCCGTGACCGGGCCTGGCCTGGCCAACTGGAGATGGCCAAAAAAAGGCGGGTTTTAGCTGGTGTTGCCGACATCACTTGCTGCGCTTGCGATCCATGATTCTGCGATGGGCCTCGCAACGTCGCGTACGAAGTCGCAGTGCCGCCCGGGCCTACGCCTGTTGGTGGCGCTGATGGCTTGCCTGATGCTGCGCCCGGCGTTTTCCCAGATACCGACCATCGAGGAACTCGAAAAGCGCATCGAGGAGGCGAAGAAGGCCAAAGAGGAAAAGCAGCAGGCGCAGACGCAGGGACAGCCGCAACGAGACCACGACGGCGCGGTGCCGGCAGCGAAGCATGGAACGCTGATCGTTCGGAATGACGCGCCCTGTCTCTTGTCGATCGACGGGAAGCGCGTCGGAAACGTCTTGCCCGCCGGCGCACGCGAGATCACCGTGGACCGCGGTGACCGGTTGATCGAATGTACGAGCGCGGACGAGCCGGCGATATCGCTTTCTAGCCTGGCGAAAGTGGCGGGAGGGAAGACCATCATGCAGCTGCAGCTCAAGGACAAGGTGGCGGTGGAACGGGAACGAAGAGCCAAGATTGCAGCTGCGCAGGACGAGGAGCGTCGACGTGAGGAGCAGAAGCGATCGGCAACGGCAGAACGTCAGAAGAGTTCGCTCGACCATGTTGCCGACGGTTTGCTTCGGGACCGCCGGGGCGTAATCTGGTCCGCTT
>OMSW01000129.1 GCA_900290295.1 Burkholderiales bacterium | reverse complement strand
CCTTCCGCCGTGTCATCGACCAGCAGGTCCGGAACGATCCCCTGCGCCTGGATCGATCGCCCGCTGGGCGTGAAATACCGGGCCGTGGTGAGCTTGATGGCCGCCGGGTTGTCCCGATCGTTGCGGATCTGTATCACGCTCTGCACCGAGCCCTTACCGAAGGTCTGGGTCCCGATCAATTCGGCACGCTTGTGGTCCTGCAAGGCGCCGGCTACGATTTCCGACGCCGACGCGCTGGCGCCGTTGACGAGAACCACGAGCGGGACCGTCTTGATCGCGTTCGGCAAATGCGTCAGGGGGTCATCGCTGCCGCCCCGCATATAGTCCGATGGCGCAGCGACAAAGCGTCGGTGTGCGTCCTCGGTGCGTCCCTCGGTCGAGACGACCGTTGCATCCCGCGGCAAGAAGACCGCGGAAACGCCGACCGCGCCATTGAGCACTCCCCCCGGATCGTTGCGCAAGTCAAGCACCAGGCCCTTCAATGGACCTGACTTGTAGAGGTCCGAGATCTGCTTCACCAGGTCTTCGGTTGTGCGATCCTGGAACTGGGCGATGCGGACAAATCCGTAACCCGGCTCGATCATGTGCGCCTTGACCGACTGCACACGGATGATGTCGCGAATGATTTTGACTTCGATCGGCAAGGCTTCGCCCTTGCGCGCGAGCGTAAGCGCGATCGGCGTCTGCGGCTTGCCGCGCATGAGCTTGATGGCGTCGGCCAAGCTCATGCCGCGCGTGAATTTGTCGTCGATCTTGATGATCAGATCGCCGGCATGAATCCCGGCACGCGCCGCCGGCGTGTCGTCGATCGGGGCGATAACCTTGATCGCGCCGTCCTCCGCGCCAACCTCGATACCCAGGCCACCGAATTCACCCTGCGTGCCGATCTGCAGATCGCGGTAGGCATCGCCGTCCAGGAACGCCGAGTGCGGGTCCAGTCCCGCCAGCATGCCGGAGATCGCCTCCTGCATGAGCTTCTTGTCTCCGACCGGCTCTACATAGTTGGCCTTGATCGCGCCAAACACGTCCGTGAACTCGCGGATCTCCTCGACCGGGATCGGAAAACGGCTATCGCGAAACGCGTAGGCCGTCACTCCATAACTGATCGACACGCCGGCGATCAAACCAATCCCGATCAATCCCCAACTGCGCAAACGCCCGCTCATCAAACCTCCATGCGTATTACCCCACAGCCCTGCCAGATCGAGGCAAAGACGGGTACAACATTAGCGCGCCACCGTCCACGTAAGGGGGTCGAATGGATGGCCCTGGTAGCGCATTTCGAAGTATAGGCCGGATTGCGCATTGCCCCCCGTGTTGCCAACCGAGGCAATAACCTCGTCGGCGGCCACCTGGTCGCCCACGCCGCGCAACAGGGATTCGTTGTCCGCGTAGACAGACAGGAAGCCTTCGCCATGGTCCAAAATCATCAGGTTGCCAAACCCCCGCAGCCAGTCCGCAAAGACGACCCTGCCGGCAGCCACCGCGTGCACGGGGCTGCCGACCTGCGCCCGGATAAATAGCCCTTTCCACGCCGGGGCTCCGGCCTGAGGCTGGCCGTCCTCGCCCAAGCGCGCGGCGCCGTACCGCGAGTCGATCTGCCCCTGCACGGGCAGCAGGAGCTTGCCCCGTAGACGCCCGAATTGCGTTGCCGCCGGTGGCTGGACGTGATCCAAACCACCCTTAGACGAGCTCTGCTCCTCCATCGTTCCCAACCGCGCTTGTGCCGGGGTCTTGGCCCGCGCCGCAGCACGGCGGCGCGCCTGGTCGGCGAGAACCTTTCCGATTTGGTCTATCAGGTTCGCCATGCGGGCGTCGTCGCGCTCCAGATTGGCCACGGACTGCCGCTGACTGGCGATTTCGCGCGCCAGGCGCCCTAGGGTTGCCCGGCGTGCGGCCTCCTGCTGGAGCAATTGGGACCGGCCCGCGCGCTCTTCCGCAAGGATTTTTTCCAGCTCCGCACTGCGATTTACGGACTCCGATTCGAGCGCCGCAAGTTCGGCACGGCGATCATGCAATTCTCCGATCAGATGCAGGCGTTCGCGCACGACCACGTCCAGGTAGGCGCTATCGCGCCGATCCCGTTCCGACTGCCCAGGATCAACCACCTCCTGCAATTCCGGGCGCTGCACCAAGATGAACTCGTTGCGCAGCGCAAGGCCCAGGCGTGACACGTGCGCGCTCTGCGCGGCGGCCGCGTCGCGCTGGCGTGCCTGCAGCTCGCCGATGCGCTGCTCGACCTGGTGACGCGCCGCTGCCAGTTGCTGCAAATGGCGGTTCGCCGCCGAGATCGCCGATTCCGACGCCGCCAGGGCGTCGACCGCCTCCGAGTGGGCCGACTCGGTCTTAGCCAGGGACCTTTTGAGCTGAACAATCTTGGCCTTTAACTCGCGCTGCTCGGCCTGCAGCTCGCGCTGGCGCCGCGGCGAGGCCGCCG
>OMSW01000128.1 GCA_900290295.1 Burkholderiales bacterium | reverse complement strand
GGTGCACAGCGGACCTTGCCGGGTCTTCTCGATAGCGGTCGCAAAATCGCGCTCACGTTAAGGATTGGTCGATGCCCGCCCGTGCAAGCGTAGTTGGTCGCGCCCGAGTTGTCGTGGAGGGCGGGCGTTGACCAATCCTCGAGGGAAGAAACCGCGGGCGATGTCGCGGTGTTCCGCAGCGGCGAGCTGCTATGGTGGTTTGATCAGAGCTGATGTGGTTGGAAGGCTTGGCGCTGGCTCTGGGATGTTCGCCCAAGGGGCGGACGTCGCCTTTGGGTGGTGGCGTTTGTCCGCAAATGGGAAGTCGAACTTTAAAGCAGACGCGGGTTCGGTAGCGCCGGCCGATATCGCGCGGGCGACCGATATTGCGACACCAGCGGACGAATCGACGGGCAGAAGCGGACAGCGCTCATGGCGCCTGCGGCTGAAGAGGCGGGGTGCGGGTGTGCTGAACGCGGGCGAAGGTCTCGATGATGATCATTGCGGCGCCGCAGTGCCGGCACACGAAGGTGGGCGGCGCCGATGCAGGGATGGGCTCTTCGGCTGCGCCAGTCGGCGCCGGTACGTGCAGCAAATCGCGCGCGAGCACCAGGTTTTTCTTGCGGCCGGCGTTGGCCAACAGCCCGTAATGCCGGATGCGGTGTAATCCACGCGGCAGCACGTGCAGCAGGAATCGGCGCACGCAGTGGTCGGGCCGACTCGCGCGCCGCGGCCCGGATCGCTTCTCAGCTTGCGGGAGAGACAGATGCAGCGCGTTTCGAGGTTGGCGAGCTCGGCGTCGGTGTCCACCTGGATGGCGAACGTCTGCTCCTCCGTCGATAGGGACTCGCGCATACCTAGCTGGTGCGCCAATACCTCCCCCGTCGCATCGGAAGCGTCATCGCCCTGGGCCGTGCGTTGAGCGATGCGCGCTCGCAGCGTGGCGGGCGGCGCAACGCATTCGACGATAGAAAATTGCACGCCGTGGGCCCGCGCGAGATCGAAGAACACCTGCCGGTGGACCCGCTGCAAGAAGCTTGCATCAACAATGGCCGTGGTACCCGCGTCGAGAATCGTCGAGGCTAGGGCGTGTAGGCGAGCATAGGTCCGCTCTGTCGCCGTGGAATCGTACAGACCGTCACCGATCGAGGCGACGGCGGCAAAATGGTCCGTCGCCGCTACGCCGTACAGGCGCTTGCGCTCCAGATCCGAGCGCACGCGCACGGCGCCAAGTTGCTCCGACAAAACTTGAGCGACCGTGGTCTTGCCGGAGCCCGTCACGCCGCATGTCAAGATCAATTGTGGCGGGCGGGGGTCCGCAAGCGAATGGGCCACTTCGATGTAGCGACTCTGGGCAGCCAAGTCCGCGGCTTTTTCGGCGGCGGGTGTGTCCGGTTGAGCACGGCGGATCAGCGCGATTTTGGCCCGAACAAGGGCACGGTAGACGGCATAGAAGCGCAGCGTGGCGAGGCCCTCGTAATCGCCAGTGTGTTCGAGGTACGCGCCCAGAAAGCGCCAGGCCAGCGGCACCAATCCATGGTCGATCAGGTCCATGAAGGTGAATGCAATGTCGTTGATGACATCGATGTAGCGAAGCTCGTCATTGAACTCAATGCAGTCAAACAGCACTGGGGTATCGTGCAGCAGCACAAGATTGCCCAGGTGCAGGTCGCCATGACATTCGCGCACGCGACCGGCGCTGCGGCGCTGTTCGAATACCGGGGCGCGGCGTTCGAACTCGGCCTCCGTCCAGGCACATAGTGCCTTGATGCGGCGCGCGTCGGCCGGCGCTAACTGAGCACGCTCGAGGTAGGCGATGTTCTCCCTTGTCCAGCGCAAAATCAGCTCCGGCGAGCCAAACGCGCTGCCGGCGGAGGCCGCACGGCATTGCCCATGGTAGGCCGCCACACTGGCCGCGAGTCGATCAATGTGCGCGCGGCCAAGGACGCCCGCGCGGGCCAGTTGGTCCAACCGTGCGTCGGCGGCGAAACGTCGCATGCGCACCGCGTACTCGATGACGGTTTCAAGGCAATCACCTACGTGCGGATTGCGCAAGTCACCGGTGATCGGCACCACATCCAAGTAAAGCGAAGGCGCGCCGCGGCGATTTAGGCGAAGTTCCTCCCTACAGTAGCGCCGTCGGCGCTTGAGCGAAGAGAAATCGACAAAGCCCAGGTTGACCGGCTTCTTCAGCTTGTAGGCGAACTCCCCGGCCAACAGCACCGACGAGATGTGCGTCTCGATCACGTCGATCTCACCCACCGGGTGCGGATACGCGGCCGGAACACGCAGGCCCTGCACTAGCGCGGCGTGTTCCGCAAGGGTCCGGATCTCACTCATGTATTCGCTCCAGTGAGCCCCTTCGACGCCACCAATGCTCGGTATGGTCGCGCCGGCCGGGATTCGCTTTGCACGACCCCTACCAGACTGCCACAAGGGATGATCATATAGGCGTCCTGCTCCTTGCGGTTCGGCAGCGGGGAGGCCGGCCTTCGCTCGCCTCGGCAAAACGACGAGCGTAGTCGAGGATGATGAAGCCTTTCATGCGGGCTCGGCACACGGTGAGGTTGAAGTAGTTCGAGGGGCCGGGCTGCGACGTTATCGGGATGGCGTCCTGAGGCGCAAGCAAGAATCATTGTGTACAGTGGCTCGGTATTGGCACGTACTCGGTTCGTTGCTTTTCGTTGACCTTGGGCAACACGCTTGGTGGAGCGCAGCCTAGCCTGTTCTGAGAACGCAAACTAGCCTAGCGGCTAGCGTTAACAGTGCGGATGATGCAAGTCGGATTCGACCCCAGCACCGCAAAGAGGGGAAGACTATGTTGCGTAAGATACTGACGTTCCTGCTGCCCATTGCTCTTGCCGCGTGTGCCAACGCTCCACAGGTGAACGCGCCAGTAGCCGTGTCGCCCGTCCTCAAGGCCACGCAATACGGCCTGATTGAGGGTGTTGACGACACCGGACATTCCGGCACCTTCTACTGGCTCGGCGTGCCGTTCGCAAAGCCGCCGGTCGGCGCACTGCGCTGGAAGGCACCGGTAGATCCGGATCCATGGACGTTGACACAATCAACCAAGGCGTTCGGCAACGCCTGCGTGCAAAACGGCGCTTTGTATGGTCCCGGGGCAAACAATACCTACGACACCACGATCGCATCCACGATGAACCAAGCGGTGGGTAGCGAAGACTGCCTGTATCTGAACGTCTGGCGGCCCGCGACCCAGGAGGCGAACCTGCCGGTCATTGTCTTCATCCACGGCGGTTCGTGGATTATGGGCTACACCGCGGACCCGATGTACAACGGGGCAAATCTTGCGAGGATCGCCAATGCGGTGGTAATCACAGTTAACTACCGCCTTGGCGTGTTCGGGTGGTTCAACTTGGCGCAACTGAAGACCGGCAATGCCAACGATGACTCCGGCAACTTCGGCACACTCGACAACGTCAAGGCGCTGCAGTGGGTCAACCGGAACATCGGAGAATTCGGCGGCAACGCGGGCAACGTGACGGTGATGGGCCAGTCGGCCGGCGCGGCAAACACCTGGGCATTGCTGGTCGCGGCACAGACTCGCAGTGCAGGGCTTTTCCATAGGATTGCAGCCATCAGCGGAGGGATGTCGCTCTCCAGCGACCTGCCCGCCGGTGCAATCCCATGGGAGCAACCTGCCTCGTACTCCGCTGCGCAAGGCAATGCACTGTTAAATAACTTGCTGATCGCAGACGGCAAGGCTTCCGACCAGGCGAGCGCATCGGCGTTCGTCGCCACGCAGACCAGCGCGCAGATTGCCGATTACCTGCGCGCCAAGAGCCCGTCGACGATCCTGGCGACGCTATACACCAAGCTTTTCCCACTGGGGTTGGCGTCTTCGTTTCCGGTCCCCGACGGCACGGTGCTGCCTATGGATCCGATCGCATCCGTCGCTGCGGGCAACTACGCGAAGGTGCCGGTGCTGGCGAGCAACACGCGTGATGAAGGAAGGACACTCTCCTGGTACCTTACGCTGTCTCCCGCGCTGGGCGGCGTGCCCGGCTTTAAGGTCACGCCCGCCGAACTCTTCATGACGCAATACAGTTTCGACCCGAACGGCCAAACTACGCTGACCGCGGAGTCGCTGATCGACCCTAAGTACCTTCCATTGGATGCGCCGGAAACCGGCTTCAAGGCGAAGACGGCGCTGTTGACTAACGCACAATTCATCACCACCCGCGACAAGTTGCTGGACACGCTGAAGACTCAACAGTCGAATATTTGGTACTACCAGTTCAATTGGGCGCAGGAGCCGCCGCCGTGGAACGATCTGTATGGGGCGGGGCAGGTGCTCGACGTGCCGTTCTTGTTCGGCAACTTCGGCCCGTCGCTGCACGCGAATGTGATAGGCGGCAACGCCAACAAGGGTGGCCGCATTGCGCTGTCCAACGCGATGATGGAAAGCATCGCATCGTTCGCGCGGACAGGGGACCCAAACGATGCATCGCTGGGCGTGACTTGGCCGGTCTGGCCGAAGGCATTGGTGTTCAATGCGAGCCTCACGGACAAGGCGATCTCGGTGACGCTTGCGAGCAGCGCATCTAGCCCGCAGGAATCCGCCTCGGCAATAGGAGCCGTAGCGACGGTGAACGCGGAGAGGGCCAACGTCAAGGTAGGCGAATCTAGCCCGCAGGAATTCGCCTCGACAATCGGAGCCGTACCGACCGTGAAGGCGGAGAGGCCCAAGGTCAAGGTAGGCGAACGGTGGAAGTTCGCTTGTGAAACTGGCGCCCAGAAGTCCGAACTCGTCTGGGTAGTTACATCCGTCGACCAAACGGGCATCAAGGGTACCGAGAACGGGCAACCGCTGGTGTTGTCCCCAGAGATGAACCAAGTAGAATCGCCACGACGCAAGGATTCAAACTGGCGGCGCCTGAGCTTTCCGCTTGAGGTCGGCAAGCGATGGAACGCCACCAACGAGTGGACAGCCTACGACACCGCGAGTGGCACTTCTAGTGGAACCGCGACACAGAGCTTTGTGGTCGTCGGCTACGAGAAGGTGCGGGTGCATGCAGGCGAATTCGACGCGTTTAGGCTCCAAGAGAAAGCGTTCTGGCAGGACAATTTCGGTAACCCCGGCACAACCGACATGACGTATTGGTATGCCCCCGCAGCAAAGACCGTGGTGAAGTACGATTTTTTCGCTACACACAATCCGGAAAGCACTTGCGAACTGGTGGAGTTCCAGCTGCAGCCCTGAAATCGCGGCGATTCCGCAGAAACCCATTTCGTTCTAAGACCAGACAACTTCGACAATGACGTGGGGACTACTTTCGTACGCACGTCATTCGTGTTTGTCCCCGATTGGTGGGCAGCCGCAGGAAGCCACGGCGTAACGTGACCTACGGGACGAACCATTCCCCAAAAAGGAGACGCACATGGACGACACTAACGTCTGGCAAAGTATCCGATTCTTCACGCTGGTGGTCCTAGGGATTAGCGCGGTCGGTTTACTGTTTTTTGCCGTGGCTTGATTTTCTAGGTTTTCTAAGCCCGACCTGGTCGGAGCCGGCAGTCGTACTGTGGATAAATGTACCGTACCGAGCGAAACGTGGACGGGCTACCGCTCTACTGGTTGCAATTAAATCAATAGCTTGCATTCGACGACATGGCTTCGAACCAAGGGATCTTGGGTACTTAAATTCGCAGTAAGAAGCCAATCGAATCAAACAGATACGCGAGCAAGTCTTTCGGCAAGGATCGTCGAAAGCCCAAGTCCTCGTGCATGGGTTCACCACTCTGCTTGGAATCGGCATGAACTGGCCTGTTTGGGACAGTGCAGCACAGAGCAGAACGGGGCGTCCGCGGAGACATGCCCCTCTAGCCGTACCGATTGGTCAAGAAATCCGAGGTGAAGTAAAAATCGGGTAACGCACTGGGTAACGACGCTTAGGGAAGGCCTTCCAGCTAGCAACGGAGCCTATCTCGGGGCGCTGTCTGCAACCCGATGCGAATACGCGACTTCACGCGCTTCGGCTAT